>JBILVU010000090.1:0-23855 GCA_044370285.1 Prosthecobacter sp. | reverse complement strand
TGGTAGGTCTTCGGGTCGTCACCGTTGAGGCCGTTGATCTCATCGGCGGCATTGGAGGCCACGTCCTCGTGCACATCGCACACGGCGCAGACCTTGATGCGGCGGCTGGCGATGGCCTCGCGCAGGATGTTCATCCCCCACCAGCCGGAGCCGATGATGGCGGTGCGATACGTTTTGTTCGCATCAGCACCGAAGATATGAAACGACGGCAAGGTGAGCGCGGCAGCGCTGGCAGTGATGAAATGGCGGCGGTTGGTCATCGGCGGTGAGTGTAGGAGGTCGCCGCGAATGGACAAGTGCGAGAATCAGCTCTGCGCACTTATCATGATCTACAATGCAGGCGGCTCAGCAAGAAGGCTGACATAGACCGCCTCTCAAGAAGATAGGCATTTTGACCCGGCGAGCGCGGCGGCCATAGTAGAAAGAAAAGAGCGAGGAGGCGAGGTAACAACGCAGACCGCTGGCTCTAGCTATTTCCGGGGCTTCACAATGCTACTCATAACGGTAATTCTATTGAAGAGTTGATCGAACATCGACTGCTTTACCCGGATAGTGTAGCGACTGGACTTTTTGTCATGAACCACGCCCCCCCCCTGCACCTGGCAAGGGCCACTTGGTCTGCACTTTCAAGCTCATCGGAAATGCACTGGCAAGATTTTCTCGAATCTCGATTTCGATCAAATGGCTAACAGATGTGACAATGCCACGTGAACCTTTTCGAATCATTCCGACGTACATTCCTCCTGTGCCCACCACTTGGTTGTGCCTAGCTGACCAAATGTCGACTTTAGCGGAGACTTCGTCATTAACCTTGGGAGGTCTGTTTTTTGGGCTGGACGAGAAAATATTCATGATAGGGCAAACTGCTTTGCTAAAGCAGTTCACTCCAGTCTGAAAATCCCAGCAAGCAAATTTCTCAAACGTTGCGGACACTCATGCCACTCACTTTGGGATTCGACGGCAGTCAGTAACAGTGATGCAAAGAAGAAAATTGGTTAGACTGCGAGGCTAATTCCGCCGCATAAACACACCTTCAGCAGGCGTTTGAATGCGCCTCATGAAACGCACCAGCCTTCTCTCCTTCGCTTTCGCTGCCTCATCGCTCCTCGCGCAGACGCCTCGTCCGGGCGTGAACTACGATGAGGCGAAGGTGGGTAACGATCCGCTGCCAGACTTGAAGGCGACGACGGCCGAGACGTGGACGAAATCACGTCGCGGGGAGATTTTGGGGCTGTTTGAGCAGCATGTGTATGGCAAGACACCCGCGAAGGTCGGCACGCCGAAGTTTGAGGTCACGGCGACGAAGGCGGATGCGCTCGGCGGGCTGGCGACGCGGAAATTCATCCACATCTCGCTGCCGGAGCGTCCAGCGTGGAAGGGCATGGATGTGATGATTTATATCCCCAATGGCGTGAAGGCCGCGTCGTGCTTTGTGGGGTTGAGCTTTGGCGGCAATCATGCGGTGAGCACCGAGAAGGATGTGCCGCTCTCCACCCGCTGGATGCGGGAGAGCAAGGAGAAGAACATCGTCGATCACCAGGCCACCGAGGCCACTCGCGGCACCGAAAGCAGCCGCTGGCCGCTTGAGATGATCCTCAAAGCCGGCTTTGCCGTGGCCACCGCTTACTATGGCGACATCGAGCCGGACCACGCGGATGGCTGGAAGGATAGCCTGCGTGCGGCGGTGAGTGCTGATGGGGCGAATACGACATGGAAAGACGGTGAGTGGGGAGCCATCGGAGCCTGGTCCTGGGGCCTGAGCCGCATCGCGGACTATTTGCAAACGGATGCGCAGATCGATGGCAAGCACCTCGCCGTCATCGGGCATTCCCGCCTTGGCAAAACATCGCTCTGGGCTGGGGTGCAGGATGAGCGATTCGGCGTGGTGATCTCGAACAACAGCGGGGAAGGCGGCGCGGCGCTCATGCGTCGCGATTTCGGCGAGACGACGGCCATCATCACGAAGGCCTTCCCGCATTGGTTCACGCCCAAGTATGCCACCTATGCCGGAAACGCCGCTGCGTGCCCCATCGACATGCACATGCTCATCGCCCTCGCCGCGCCGCGGCCAATCTACATCGCCAGCGCGGTGGAGGATCACTGGGCGGATCAAAAGGGCGAGTTTCTCTCGGGCATGCACGCCGGGCCGGTTTATGCCCTTTTCGGCAAAAAAGGCACCGTCGTCGAGGCCCAGCCTGCCATCGACATGCCGGTGGGTGACTTCATCGGTTACCACAACCGCACCGGAAAACATGACGTGACCGACTACGACTGGTCGCAATACCTCGCCTTCGCGAAAAGGCACTGGGGGCTGTAAACCGCCCTTTTCGACATTGCCAGCGGGGTGGTGGTCAGGGTAAAACGGCGGGGTTAATTCGTCTTCAACCTCACCCCGCCCCCTCCAGCCATGAAAATGCGATGGCCCGCCTTCGTCGCGCTTGCCGCGATCCTGCTCTCTTTGGCTGTTTTTCGTCCTGAAGGCGGAAAACAAGCTCCCCAAGCCTCCAAGCCCGTCGAACGGCCCGCCTCGCCGCAACGCGTCGCCAAGCTCTCCGCGCCGACGAAGGCCTTCACGGCATGGTTTTCGGAGTACACGGCCGATCCATCGCCGGAGAGCCTCGAGATGGGCAAAGCGTATGCGAAGCAGCACACGGCGGAGCTTGCAAAGCTCATCGTGAGTGATCCACAGCTCGCTATCGAGAGTGCGGTGCCGATGGTGGTGCGGCAAAAGCTGCCGAAGGAGATTTTGGCGCTGTTGGAGGATCGCGTGCGAGTTCGGGGGGATTACGAGGTGTATGGGAATGTGCCGTTGGAAGGGCAGGAAGCGACGACAGAGCCTTACACACGCGCCGTGACGGACAAAGATGGCAAGCGCTGGAACGCGCATGTTTATGGAAAGCGGCAGTGGCAGCGCAGCACCTCGAATGCCTCACTCAATGGCGTGGCGGTGGGGCGTGAGATGGCGGTGAGTGATTCGCCGCTGCGGGTCCTGGAGGTGGGCGAGGTGCCAGCGGATGATGGACGGGAAATTGTCGAGGCTTGTCCGATTTCCGGCATCGAGACGGAGGTGGAAAAGGCACCGGATGGCTCGCTGGCGGCGGTGACGGTGGAGACACCGGCTTTTGAGACGCCGGAGCGGGTGATCTATGTGTGCAGCGGCGGCCACATCTCGCAAATCACGGAGCAATACATGAGCGAGGAAGAAAAAGCGCATTGGGCGGCTTTGGGCACGGAATTGAACGCGGGCACGGGCAGCGGTCCTGCGCATGCGCCGCTCTCCGGTGCGATCCCGAACAGTTGGACGACGGGCAACCGCAGATTCCTTTATATCCGAGCCTGTTTCCCGGATAATCCGGTGGATCCGCAGAACGAGCAGGAGTGCCATGACATGTTCAAGGACTCGAACGACTACATCGTGCAGAACAGCTACGGTCGCTGCTACCTGACGTATGCCTTTCCGCCGCTGGTGGTGCTGCCGTATCCGCTGGAGTGGTACAATCGCTACCACGCGGACAACAACAACAGCGGTGGCGACACCATGGTGGTAAATCACGCGATCCAGATCGCGAAGACAATGGGCTACAACAACGGCAGCTACGAAATGTGGGCGGTGCGCTGGAGCGGCGGCCCAGGCAGCTACGGCGGTAGTGCATCGGTCGGTGGTGCGGGCATGCGCATGAAGACCAGCAGCGCGAGCACCTTCCTGCATGAGCTGGGGCATAATCTGGGTGTGTGGCATGCGAACCGCTGGCAGACGAGTCCTCCGAGCTTCATCGGTCCGGGGACCAATCATGAATACGGCAACAAGTTCGATGTCATGGGCAGCAGCGGCACGACGGGGCATTACACGGCGAGCTTTAAGAACACGCTGTCCTGGATGCCGCAGGAGCAGTTCTGGAATGTGACGAGCAGCGGGCTGTATCGCATCCATCAGGTGGATGCCAGCATCGCGGACCCGAGCCTGCGCTATGCGCTGCGGGTGCAGAAAGACGCGGAGAAGAACTACTGGGCGGAGTATCGCCAGCGGATCAGCAACACGGCTTTGATGAACGGGGCGATGATCACCTGGGACATGTGGGGCATCGGCGGGATCGGTGGCAGCGGCGGCTCGCCTTACAATGGCAGCAATCGTGGCGCTCATCTGCTCGATATGACGCCGGGTTCCTTCACCAATAGCATGAGCGACACCCGCGATGACAGCGGCTTGTATGTCGGGCGCACTTACAGTGACCCGGATTCGAATATCCACCTCACGCCCGTGGCGAAAATCGCGACCACACCGCCCTCGCTCGACATGCAGGTGCAGATCGGTGAAGTGGCCGGTAATGCGGCGCCGACGCTGAGCCTCAGTGCGAGCAATGCCGCCCCTGCGGTGAGTGCAAACATTACGCTGACAGCCACCGCGAGCGATCCGAACGGCGACGCCATCTCCTACGCCTGGGTTTTCGATGACGGCACCTACTCGACGAACAACAGCGCCACGCAGACGAAGTCCTGGGGCACCGCCGGGCACTACAACGTGCTCTGCACGGCCTCTGACATGAAGGGCAAACGCACGACGAAGTCCCTGCTCATCACCGTGGGCAGCCCGACGACCTTCACCGTGAGCGGGACGATCACCCATGCCGGGCAGCCACTGGAGGGCGTGTATGTGGTGAATTACGCACTGACCAGCAGCGCCACGGTGGGGAGCAGCACCGGCTACAAAGGCACGTGGACGGACAGTGACGGCAATTACACGCTCACGGGCCAGGCAGCGGGCAGCTTCACCGTCACGCCGAATCTTTACCCCTACACCTTCAGCGGCAGTGGAGCGACCACGGTGGGACCGAATGTCACGGGAAAAAACTTCACCAGCAGCCTGCGTCCGACGCTGACGATCAGTTATCCTGATGACGTGGCGGCGGAGGGGGGCGTAGCAGATCCAGGCACGATCCGGCTCACGCGAAGCGGCAGCACCACGGCGGCGCTCGTCGTGCAGATCTACAATGCAAACACTGGCAGCGCCTCGCGGACGAATGACTACTCGCTCAATCCGGTGCCCACCGCCGCGACGAATGACGGCGGCAATGGCACCAGCGAGTACACCATCCCCATCGGAGCGAGCTTCCTCGACATCGTGGTGACGCCGACCAATGACAGCACGACCGAGGGCATCGAGATCGCTTCGCTCGACTTCGCGAACTCGACCTCCGGCTACTACTTTGCCGGCACGGCGAAGGCGCAGATGCTCATCCTGGATGATGAAAGCGGCCTGCCGGTGGTGAAAATGACGCCAGTGGACGATTCTGGTCATGAAGCAGGCTCGGACACGCTGACGATGAAGGTGGAGCGGCTCGCCGCGAACACGACAGCCGCTTTGACCGTGAATCTGAGCTACACCGGTGGCACGGCGACGAGCGGCACGGACTTCACGGGCCCCGCGAATGTGGTCATCCCCGCGAATGCCACGGAGGCAAACTTCACCATCACGCCGATCAATGACACGGCCATCGAGATGACGGAGACGATTATCTGCACCCTCGCGAGCAGTTCCGCCAACTACGTCCGCAACTCGGGTGCCCAGGCGGTGACGAGCACGCTCAATGATGATGACATGCCGGTGGTGAGCATCACGGCCACGGATGCGGCGGCGAGCGAGACGGGGCCGGACAAAGGCGTCTTCACCATCACACGCACGGGCAGCACGGCGGCGGCTTTGGCGGTGGATTACGGCGTGAATGGCCGCGCAGTGCTCGGCACGGACTATCGCAGGCTCGATGGCCGCTCGACGATCCCGGCGGGCCAAAGCTCGATCACGGTGGAGATCGTGCCCTTTGATGATCTGCTCGATGAAGGCACGCAGGACGTGATTTTGCAGCTCCGCACGGCGCAGACGTATTTCATCAGCAATTCGGCGCAAACGGCCACGGTGACCATCGCGGACAATGATGCATCGCAGGTCTATGTGGAGCTGAATACCGGCAGCGGCACGGAACCGGCCAGCGGCAGTGCTGGTGGGCCTATTTTTCAAATCCATCGACCGGCCAGCGGCACCGCCATTACAGTGAATTACACCATCAGCGGCACGGCGACGAGTGGCACGGACTTTACAGCCTTGCCGGGCACCATCGCCTTTGCCTCAGGCGATACGAACAAGACGATCACCGTGAGCATGCTCGCGGACGCGGCGTTTGAGGACGCGGAGTCCATCACGCTCACGCTGGCTCCTGGCACGGGCTACAGCATGCTCGCAGGCCAGCTCACCAGCATGACGGCGTGGATATATGACGGTGATCAGCCGACGGTGGAGGTGAATGTGGCGGACAGCGGCAGCACCCTCACGGCACCCTTCACAGAGGCGTCCACGGCCACAGGCGAGGACTTCTTCATCAGCCGACGCGTGGCCACGACGGCGGATTTGATCGTGAACTACACGATGAGCGGCACCGCGACCGAAGGCGTCGATTACACGGCCCTCAGCGGCACCGCGACGATCCCCGCAGGCTCGGCGGGCGTCTTTGTGAACGTCATCCCGATCAATGACACGACGCCGGAAGGTGTGGAAACCATCATCATGAACCTCACGCCTGCACCAGGCACCTACGGCGTGCGTGTTGGCTCCACGACGCTGCTTTTGGGCGACAACGATAACTTCACCGGCATCAGCGTGGGCTTTGCGGGAGCCACGGCGAGCAGCACAGAGGATGTGGGCACTTACAACATCCCTGTGAACATTACTGGCACACCTGCGGGCGATGTGACGGTGCAGTATCGCGTGAATGGCGGCACGGCGGCGGGCAATGGCATCGACTTCAGCCTCGCGGAGGGCGTGCTGACCTTCCCCAGCGGCACCACGACGCTGAATATTCCCGTTTTGATCAATGCCGACCAGCTCCCCGAGCCTGCGGAAAACATCGTGGTGCAGCTTTTCCATCAAACCGGTGCCAACCTCGGCACCAGCACACACACTTTGACCGTCAACAACCGCTCCATGCCGGAGGCCTTCACCGATCCAGCCAGCGCCATCGTCGCGAATGGCGCGACATTGAATGGTCGAGTGAATCCCGGCGGCTATGCGACGACTTACTGGTATGAATACGGCCCCACCACGGCCTACGGCAGCACCACCGCCACGCAAAACATCGCCGCGAGCAATACACTCACTCCCGTGACCTTTGCGCTGACCGGATCGCCGCCGACGACACATTTCCGCCTTGTGGCGCAAAACAGCTCGGGCAGCACCTACGGCATCAATCAAACCTTCACGGTGAGCAATGCGCCGAGTGTCAGCACGTCGGCGGCATCGAATGTGGCTGTGACGACCACCACGCTGAACGGCATCGCCAACAGCAACGGTGTCACCGGCACGGCGTGGTTCGAGTGGGGCCTGACGAATGCTTACGGCAACACCACCGCGCCCACGCAAAGCCTCGCCGCGACGACGAACAACATCCCGATGACCTTTGCTCTCACCGGCCTCACGCAGGCGACCACGTATTTTTACCGTGCGGTGCTGCAAACCAGCGTGGCTACGGTTTACGGCGCAGAAACGAGCTTCACCACCGGCACGCCGCTCATCGTGCGCACAGGCAGTGCAACGGGTGCAGGCCAAACGGGCCTCCTGTGCGATGGCTTCATCCATCCCGGCGGCGTGAGCACGGACTGGTTCTTCGAATACGGCACGAACACGAACTACGGTGATCAAACAACGACGCAGACCGTCAGCGGCAACACGCTGCAAATCGTGCGCTTAACGCTCAATGACCTCACACCGGGTACGGAGTATCACTTCCGCCTCGTCGGCCAAAACATCGGCGGCACGACCTATGGTGACGATCAGACGATCACGACACTCGAAACGAGTCCCACGAGCATCGTGGAGCCCACGTTTGTCTTCAACGGCACAGGAACGGCTCCGCAGGCTCCGCTGGCTCTCGTAGACGATGGGACGCTTTGGGGCACGACGAGTACCGGAGGCACGCGGAATGTGGGGACATTCTTCCGTCTGGGGCAGGGGGGCACATTAACTCATGTGAGAGATTTTAAGGTTAATGGGAGCGGACACACGCCCATGTCGAAATTGGTTCGAGCAGGAGATGGTAATTTTTATGGGACAACTCAGATGGGTGGTGGAAATGGAGTGGGTGCTATTGTGCGAATCACGCCTGATGGTGAGATTCAGAATGTCGTGGGCTTCACAGGCTCATCAGGCGCTGTAATTGGGCAATCGCCACTAGCTGGCCTAACCCTGGGAATTGACGGACACTTGTATGGAGTGACACAGGGCCCAGTTGGCAGCACCACTGCTTTTGGTTCTATCTTTCGTGTCACCACGGCGGGTCAGTTCACGACACTTGTTCAGTTCACTGGCACCACAGGATCATTTCTTGGGAGTTCTGCTCAACACGAGTTGTGCCTGGGGGCAGATGGCAATTTTTATGGAGTGACCACCTCAGGTGGAACAGGGGGGTGGGGGACTGTTTTCAGAATGACTCCTGCTGGCACATTCACCACACTTCATAACTTCAACACTGTGGACGGCGTCTTTCCAACTGGTAGTCTTGTATTGGCCGCCGATGGGAACTTTTATGGAGGAACAAGGTCTGGAGGTGTCAGCAACGTAGGAACATTGTTTCGAATCACCCCGGCGGGTGTGTTCACTGTGATGGTCAATTTTTCCGGAAGCTTTTCGCCGCTGGGATTTGGAATGAGTGGTGCCATGACAATTGGAAATGATGGTGCTCTTTATGGGGCGACGCGCAGCAATGGAGCCGGGAGCAATCTAGGAACCATCTTCCGACTGACTACCGCAGGCGTATTTACGACACTGGCTAACTTTACCGGAGCTGTCGGCGCTACACTTGGCGAAAATCCTGTCGGGGGACTGGTTCAGCATTCAAACGGTTATTTCTATGGGGCAACGAGCACCGGAGGATTGAACAACCAAGGAAGCATATTCCGGATTAATGCAGATGGTGATTTTTCGTCGTTAGTTAGCCTTACGGCGTCGCCTGTGCTTTCGACTTTGAAGCAAGCTGATGATGGCAAACTCTACGGCACCACGTTGGGTGCAGGCGGCAGCAACGGTGCGGGGACAGCCTTCTCAATGCCGCTAAATGGTGCGCCGCAGATTTTGACGAGTTTCGGTCCAAATACTGGAACTACGCCATGGAACTCACGTGGCGGATTCATTCAGGGCGCTGACGGTGCTTTGTATGCCACTGCTGGCGGTGGCGGCAATGGCTCAACGACAACAGGATCCGTTTTTAAGCTGACTCAATCTGGTGCTTTGAACACGATCTTGGGTTTCGGCGGCACTAGTGGAAATCTGGGGCAAAACCCACAAGCGGCACTCATCATCGGACACGATGGCCTATTCTACGGAACGACAGCCAGCGGTGGAGCGAGTAGTAGCGGTGTCATCTTCAAGACAACTGCTACAGGCACTCAGACCACTCTAATGAGTTTCAGCGGCTCTTCAGGAGCTAACCCTGGCAGCAATGTTCTTTCACCGCTGCTCTTTGCTAGTGATGGCAACTACTATGGCGCTACAGGTAGTGGAGGCGCGAACAATGTCGGCACCCTTTATAAGATGACACAGGCAGGAGTGCATCATGTGCTGCACCAGTTCAGCAACGCGAATGGCTCCACGCCGACAGGGCCGCTTGTTGAAGGCGGCGATGGAAATGTGTATGGCTGTGCGTCCGCCGGTGGTCGTTATGGTTTCGGTACGGTGTTTCGTATCAGCAAAGCGGGTGGTTTCGAGACTCTGGCGAGTTTCACTGGTACAGGAGGGGCATTGAGAGGACAAACACCGAACGCTGGTCTTTATCGTGGTCCTGATGGACACCTTTACGGTGCTACTTCAGTGGGCGGTTCGGCTAGTATGGGAACGATCTTTCGGGTTAATCGTGATGGCTCGGTACAGAGTCTCCATGCTTTTGCCGGCGACGAGGACGGACGAACTCCATCCAACGGTCTTGTATTAACGACAGATAGCAAACTATACGGCGTGAATGCAGTTGGAGTGTATGAAGTGAACCTGCCACCCGTGCCGCTAACTTCTGCTGCGACGAATGTGACGGCTAGCACGGCCACGCTGAATGGTGAAGTGACGCCAGAAAGCAATAGTGGCACGGTGTACTTCGACTACGGCCCCGGGCTGACCACCGTCCCGGTTGCATTCACGGCTGGCTTCACTGCGGTGCCACTGAGTGAGAACATCACAAACCTAAATCCACTGCAAACCTACCGCATGCGTGTGGTCGCCGTTACGAGTGCAGGAACCTTCAGCAGCGTGGAAAATACCTTCACCACATCCAGCACAGTCAACATTGCGACGGACACAGACGTGCCGGTGACCTCGAATGAGTACAATGCCGCTAGCCGAACGCCAGCCATCATGCTCGGTTTTGTTCCCACCGCAGGCACCGTGCTCAAACTGGTGAACAACACTGGCTTCCGCCCTGTGAGCGACACCTTCACGAATTTGCCCGAAGGCAGCCTCATCACCGCTTTGCAAGGCTCGACGCCTTACACCTTCGAAATCAGCTACACAGGCGGTGATGGCAATGACATCACGCTGACCGCCGTCGATGAAGTCATCACCTTCCCAGCGATCCCCGTGAAATACGTCGGCGATGCCGCTTTCACGCTCGGAGCGACCTCCAGCGGTGCTTCGCCGGTTGTGTATCAAATCGTCGCCGGTGCCACGAGTGCCAGCGTGAGTGGCAACACGGTGACGCTGACCTCCACACCCGGCACCGTGACCGTCAAAGCAACGGCTGGAGCCGCTTTGCCGAAATATCAGACCTTTGTGCTCGCTGCGGCAAACACCGGCTTTACGCAAGTTAGCGCGAGCAAGTTTGCTGAGTTCGTTCTCGGCATTCGTGCGAATGGAACGCTTTGGAGCTGGGGCGTGAATACCTACGGCAACCTCGGCGACAACTCCACCACACAGCGCCGCACACCTGTGCAGGTAGGAGCGGAGATCATCTGGCGGCAGGTCAGCTCAGGCACCGATCACGCGGTCGGCACACGCACCGACGGCACGCTGTGGGCCTGGGGCCGCAACAACAACGGTCAAATCGGCCAGGGCAGCACGACAACGGCGCAATACACCACGCCCACTCAGATCGGCACGGCCACGGACTGGGCATGGGTAGTCGCAGGTGCCAATCACTGCATCGCGGTGAAGACCACCGGCACGCTTTGGGCCTGGGGGCTGAACAGCAGCGGCCAAGTCGGTCAAGGCAGCACCTCGACCACACCCACCACCACTCCGACACAGATCGGTGCCCTGACGACGTGGTCGCAAAACGGCGCTCATCTCCATGCCGGTGCGGATTTCACCCTCGCCATTCGCACGGATGGCACCCTCTGGGCCTGGGGGCTCAATGGCAGCGGCCAGCTCGGCAATGGCAATACGACAAGCAATAGCTCGCCCGTGCAGATCGGCTCCGCGACGACTTGGAGCCGCCTCACCGCGGGCAATACCTTCTCCGCAGCGCTGCGAAGCGATGGCACGCTGTGGACCTGGGGCAACAATGGAAGCGGTCAGCTCGGTGAGGGTTCTCTCGCGCAACGCACCGCGCCAGTTCAGCTCGGCATCGAGACGAACTGGGCTGCGATCAGTGCGGGTTCCGCGCATCTGCTGGCGCGGCGCACCGATGGCACGCTGTGGAGCTGTGGAGCGAATACCAGCGGCCAGCTCGGTCAGGGAATCACCTCCGCCGTGGCGATTGGCAATGCTTTGGCTCAGGCCGGCACGGACACCAACTGGCAGGAACTCTCCGCTGGATCGAACTACAGCCTCGCGACGACGACAGACGGCGGACTCCGTGCCTGGGGTAGCAGTTCGAGTGCGCAGCTCGGCTGGCTGCCACGTCTGCCTCTGCCGCTGCATCCGCAGTTCGGCCCCGTGCTGGCGGCCTCAGGTGCGGGCAGCAATCACACCGCGCTGCTGCGGCCTGATGGCACGCTTTGGACGCTCGGCATCAACAGCAGCGGCCAGCTCGGACTCGGTGCGGCAGACTCCACCGTGCATCCAGTGGCGACGCAGGCTGCGGCGGGCATGACCTGGCGCAGTATCAGCTCTGGTCACAGCTGCCTGCTCGCCATCCGCAGCGATGGCTCGCTGTGGGCCACGGGTTTCAATGGCAGCGGACAGCTCGGTGATGGCACCCAGTTGAATCGTGCCGGCATGACGCGGATCGGCAATGACACGGACTGGGTGCTGGTGACGACGAGTTCCGTTGCGAGTGCCTCCCCCGGTCATAGCTTTGCCATCAAGGCGAATGGCACCCTTTGGGCCTGGGGCGGCAATGCAAGCGGCCAGCTCGGGGATGGCACCACGACGAGTCGCTATGCTCCCGTGCAGATCGGCACGGACACCAACTGGCGCAGTGTCTATGCAACAGCAGGCAGCCACACGCTCGCGATCAAGACGGATGGCACGCTGTGGGCCTGGGGGCTGAACACCAACGGTCAAATCGGCAACAACACGACCACCATGGTGCTCGCTCCCGTGCAAATCGGCGGTGCCACCGATTGGGTGAGTGCCGCAGGCGGCTCCGCACACTCTCATGCGATCAAAACCAACGGAACCCTTTGGGGCTGGGGACTGAACTCCAGCGGACAGCTCGGCAATGGTGGCACCACGCAGAGCAATGTACCCGTGCAGATCGGTGCGGCGACGAACTGGACGAATGTCAGCAGCACGAACAGCACGACCGTGTGTGCCACACGAGCCGATGGCACGCTTTGGGTCTGGGGGCCGGGATCTCTCGGGCAGTTTGGCACTGGCGCTTATGGCACCACGAATCGCACGTCTCCCGTGCAACTCGGCACTTCGACGGCTTGGAAATCAGTGGCTTCCGTTGGCGGTCATCAGCTTGCCCTGACGACCGATAACACCGTCTGGGGATGGGGCTTCTCCAATGGAGGTTCCACGGCTTACGCGGGCCACGATCAGCTGAAGCCGGATCAGACCTTCCCGGCTCTCTCTGCGGCACAAACCATCACCTTCACCGCACCTTCGAGTGTGAGCATCGGCAGCACGATCACCCTCGCGGCCACTGCCTCCAGCGGGCTGCCCGCACGCTACATTGTCACCGGAAATGCCGCTTTGAATGGCGACAAGCTCACCGTCACCGGCACCGGCTTTGTCAGCGTGATCGCGTATCAGCCGGGCGATAGCTACTGGCAGTCCTCGGACATCAAACACGCCTACATCAACCTCGCCGCACCCTCGGCCACCACGCTTGCGGCCACGAATGTGACCGCCACCAGCGCCACCTTGCATGCCACGGTGAATCCGAACGGCGCACCGACGACGGCGCAGTTCCAACGCGGCACGAGCATCAGCTACGGCACCAACACACCCTTCACGCTGAGCGCTCCGAGCGGCACCACGGCCGAAAATGTGAGCCTGGCACTCACCGGCCTCACCCCGGGCACCACCTATCACTACCGCATCAGCACGAACAACCTCGGCGGCACCGTGAACGGCAGCAACGTGACCTTCACCACGCCGAGCAACAACGCCACGCTGAGCAATCTCACCATCAGCGCCGGCACACTCACGCCCGCCTTTTCCCCTGCCACGCTCAACTACAGCGCCGATGTGCCAGTAAGCACCGCCAGCCTCAACCTCACCGCCATCCGCGCCAATCCAAACGCCACGCTGAAACTGCGCAACAACGGCGCGGCCTTCGCCACGATCTCCAGCGGCGTGGCCACCGCCGTGCCTCTCGAAACGGGCCTCAACAACGTGCAGGTGGAAGTCACCGCGCAGGACGGCCTCACGCTGCAGCTTTACAGCATTCAAATCACCCGCGCCGCCAGCTTTGCCCAGTGGAGCACCAGCACCGGCATCACCGGCCCCACGAACACCGGGCCGATGGATGACTTCGACGGCGATGGCATCCCGAACGTGCTCGAATACGCCTTCGGCATGGCCGGAGCCAGCGGTGGTGGCAATGGAGCCCTTGTCGTCGATGGCACCACGCTGAATGCCACCGGCCAGCCCATCAGTCAGCAGCTTCCGCCTCCCGGCGGCGGCACACCGGAGTGGTGCGCCATCTTCACCCGCCGCAAAGATCATGCGCAGGCCGGCCTGACCTACACACCGCACTTCAGCGCCACTCTCGGCACCTGGGAGCCGAGCGCCGTCACGCCCACCATTCTCGCCGATGACGGCGTCTATCAGGCCGTCTGCGTCCCCTACCCCGAGATCAGCGGGCAGCCCGCGAGGTTCTTCAAGCTCGGCGTAACGATCAACCCATGATCGAGTGGTGGCTGGCATGAAGAGCTGTTTTAGAGTAGGAGCCCTTTTTTCAGTCATGCCCGCCTTCGATTGGTTCCGCCTTTTTCCTGATGCCAGCCATCGTCTGGCGATGAATCTGCGCCCGGGAGATGCGGTGGGTTACTGGCAGGATTCCGATGAGGCAGCGGAAACCCTCGCGGAGCGGCGGCGATGGCTGGTGGAGCATCCCGAGCGGCATCTGTGCCTGCTGCCGGAAGGTCGCGAAGAGGTGCGCGAAGCGCTCGCCTGGATCATGAAGGTGCTCGGACGGCCTGAGGCGGCACCGGAGAAAGCGGCAGTCACTTTGGAGCCGGACTGGCTTGTTCTTTCCGGCGATGCGAAGCGTGCGCATCCAGTGCTGGGCGGCGCGGTGATCTTTCCCTCCGGCTGGGGACTGGAGGAAAAGATCGGGCGGCCCCTGCACGAGGTGCATGCGCCGGTGCCCGGCCTGCAACAGGCGCTCGGGGCCTCGATCAGCACCTTTCTCTCTCGGGTAGCTCCGTTGGCCGCGTGGGAGCGGGACAACTGGGGCCTCGCCGCTGATCCTGCGCTGAACCACCATCCCGCCTGCCGTGTGAAGCGTCTCGATGCCTCAGCCACGCTCGATACCACCTGGGTGCGGCTGGAGCGGCAGTTCGTCACGCGGCTGCCCGTCACGCAGGCCATCCTTTTTGGCATTCGCGTCTCCCATCACCGCCTCGACCACCTCGCCGCCTTGCCCGGTCTGGTGCCACGCCTTCGCCTGGCACTGGAGACGATGGATGAGACGCTGGCCCATTACAAAGGCATCGCCGCTGCGCGGGAAGGGCTCGCAGCGCAGCTTGCCTTGGCGTGAGCAGCGATGAAATCCAATTGTCACTTGCCGGGAGCCTTGGCCCCGTGTGTCATGAGAGATTATGCCCGCGAAAAAAGCTTCTCCCAAACCCGCCAAGGCCCCCAAAAAGAAAATCCTCAATGTGCCCTTCTGGATCGGCTTTGATCTCGGCGGCACGAAGATGATGGCCACGGTGCTCGATAAGAACTACAAAGTGCTCGGCAGCGCCCGCAAATCGACGAATGGCAGCGACGGGGCTTTGAAAGGCAAAAAGAAGATGCTCAACGCCATCCACGAGGCCATCGAGAACGCCGGCGTGAACCCCAAAGGCCTCCAGGGCATCGGCATCGGCTGCCCCGGCCTCGTGAATCCCGAAAAAGGCATCCTCGTCTTCGCGCCGAACCTCGGCTGGCGAAACCTGCCGCTGCGTAAAATCCTCGAAACGGAGTTTCACAAACCCGTTGCCGTGCTCAACGACGTGGATGCTGGCACCTATGGCGAATACGTCCTCGGCGCGGGCAAAGGTGCCCGCTCGCTGCTCGGCGTCTTCCCCGGCACCGGCGTGGGCGCGGGTTTTGTGTATGATGGCAAGCTCGTCATGGGCAAAACCATCTCCGCCATGGAACTCGGCAATGTGATGCTTCCCGGCACCCACCTCGGCAGCACCGAATTTGGAGCCGTGATCCTCGAAGACCTCACCAGCCGCCTCGCGCTGGCCGCGAATGCCGGGGTGGCCTGCTACCGTGGCCAGGCCCCCGAGCTCGACCGCAAAACGCAGGGTTCCCTGCGCGACATCCGCAGCAAGGCACTCGCCACTTCCTTCCGTGGCGGCGAAGAAGCCACCATGATCCTCTTCCGCAATTCCGTGCGCTACCTCGGCATGGGCGTGGCGATGATCGTGAATCTCTTCGCTCCCGATCAAATCACCCTCGGCGGCGGCCTCGTCGAGGAACTCCCCGGCCTTTACATCCAGCTCCTCAAAGAAGAAGTCGAGAGCTACGCCATCCCCGAGCTCGCCAAAGGCATCAAATACACCATCGCCAAGCTCGGCGGGCAGGCGGTGGCCGCTGGAAGCGTCGCGTGGCTCCGCAATCAAGGCTGATACCTTCGATAATCATCTATCGACATTCCACCCGCTCCAATCCAACCGCAGATTGCTGAATTCTGATTGCTGATTGTCGAAGTTCCTCATAACTCGCAGCCCTATGAATGAGAAAGCATTCGATCTCGAAGACCGGCTGGTGGACTTTGCGGTGCGAATCATCACGCTGGTGGAGTCCTTACCAGCCACCAAAGCGGGGAACCATGTTGCGGGGCAATTGATTCGCTCCGGAACATCTCCCGCACCGAACTATGGCGAGGCTCAAAGTGCAGAATCTCGGAACGACTTCATTCACAAGATGAAACTCTGCCTCAAGGAACTTCGCGAGACATTAATCTGGCTAAAAATCATCGAAAAGAAGCCTCTATGCACGCCTGCCAAGCTCGGCTCTATTCTGCAAGAGTGTCACGAGTTAATCTCCATTTTTGTCAGCAGCATTCAGACCGCCGAGCGCAACAAGGAACGCTGATGCTTCTCTCCTTCAACAATCAGCAATCGACATTCATCAATCGACATTTCCCACGCTCCACAACGCCACCCCGCTCCAATCCAACCGCAGATTGCTGATTGTTGAAGTTTTAAACGCTCATGTCCCTCCCCGCCCCGAAAATCACGCCCTCCCCCGCCCCTGAGCACGCCGTCATCTACGTCGGCGCGGCTTCTGTCTCGATGATCATCGGCCTGCGAGGGGCGGAAAGGCTCCAGCGTGAGGATGTGGAGCATCTCGACCGGCCACTGCCGCTCGCCCGCGACATCTTTCGCAGCGGCAGCATCACCCGCAGTACCGTGGAGCAGGCCGTGGCCATCCTGCGGGATTACCTCCAGACGACGCGGGAGCTTGGCATCCCGCTCACGCAGGTGCGTCTCTTCACCACGAACATCCTCGCCGAGGCCGCCAACCACGAAATTTTCCTCAACCGCCTGGAAATCCAAACCGGTGTGTCCCCCAGCCTCATCGATGACGGGAACATGACCCGCCTCGTCTTCCAGATCTCCCAGCGCCTGCTGAAAAAAAATCCCCGCCTCGCCCAGAGCCGCACCTTCGTCACCCACATCGGCCCCGGAAACACACGGGCGATGTATTTTGATCACGGCCGCCTCGCCGCTTACTCAAACTACCGCCTCGGCATCTTCCGTGCTCGCGAGGCCGTCTCCAGCAGCGATGAACTCGCCCCCCAGGCCATGCTTCATCTGGAGGAGCAGATTCGCGGCGTCGTCGATCACCTCGCGCAGGATTACTCCGGCCATAAAATCGATCACCACGTCGCCACTGGGGCGGAGATTCAAAGCGTGGCCCCCAAACTGGCCAAGGCACGCCAGGGAGCCTTCCAGGTGCATGAGGATGATCTCGCCCGCCTCACCGAAAAGCTCGCTCGCATGACTCCTGACCAGCTCGTCCGCGAGCTGCACGTCCACTACACCGGCGGCGAGGGCATCGTACCCGCTTTGCAGACGAATCTGGCCCTCGCCAAACGCTTTGGCGATCAATCCATCTGGGTCCCCGAGGGTGATTTCCACTTCGAGCTCATGCTCGATCTCATGACCTCCGGCTCACGCACCGCCGTCTTCCAAGAAGAAGTCATGCAGTCCGCCTCTGAGATCGGCATGCGCTACAAAACCGACCGCAAACACGCCGAGCATGTGGCCCTGTTTGCGCAGCAGCTCTTCCGCGAGCTTCAGCACCTCCACGGCCTCGATCCGAAATTCGAACTCGTCCTCCGCGTGGCCGCCACGCTGCATGAAGTGGGCATGTTCATCAGCCCGCGTGAGCATCACAAGCACAGCCTCTACATCCTGCTGCACACCGAGATCTTCGGCCTCAGCACCCAGGACCGCGAGCTGGTGGCCCTACTAGCCCGCTACCACCGGCGTTACAATCCCGAGCCGAATCATCCCACCTTCTCCGACCTCAGTCGCGAGGAGCGCATGATCGTGCTGAAGCTCGCCGCCATTCTGCGCATCGCAGATTCGCTCGATCGCAGCCACGCCCAACGCGTCAAATCCATCCAGCTCCGCCCCGAAGGCCCCCGCCTACGCATCATCACGCACGGCATCGACGACAACACCATCGAGCAGATCGCCATCGACTCGAAGTGCGATCTCTTCCGCGAGATCTACGGCTACGAGGTCGTTCTGGCGAAATCATGAACACCCTCGCCCGCCTCTCGCTTGTCTTCCTGCTGCTCTCACTCAGCGCCTTGGCAGGTGAGCCAAAGACGGTCCTCCTCCTCACCATCGGCAACAGCTTCTCCGCCAATGCCACACGCTACCTCAAGGATCTCTCGAAAGCGGGCGGGCATACCTTGATCCACAACTCGCTCGTCATCGGCGGCTCGTCGTTTCAGGTCCATGCGGATAAAACCAAAGCCGAGGGCAAGGCTCGGCTTTACTCAGGTGGCCGCGATCTCGTCGCCAATCTCACCGCGGACCGCTGGGACTACGTCACCATCCAGCAGGCCAGCATCAAGAGCCACGACTTCGGCACCTACCAGCCGCATGCGGACTTTTTGCGGAATCTGATCACGAAACACGCCCCGCAGGCGAAGCTGCTGATTCATCAAACCTGGGCCTATCGCGTCGATGATCCGCGTTTTGCCGTCAAAGCTCCGAAAACCGGCGAGCCGAAGACGCAGGAGGAAATGTATCGCGGCCTCACCGCCGCCTATGACAAGCTGGCGGCGGAGTTTGGCGCGAAAATCATCCCCGTGGGCGATGCCTTCTTCCAAGCCGACACCGATACGAACTGGGGCTTCAAGCCCGATCCGAAGCCTTTCGATCCCAAAACGGCCAAACAGCCTGAATTACCTCTTCAAACGTACTCACTGCATGTCGGCTGGGCGTGGAAGAAATCGAAGGATGGCAAGAAGACCGTCCTCAGCATGGACGGTCATCACGCCAACCTCGCGGGCGAGTATCTCGGTGCCTGCGTCTGGTATGAAGTGCTATTTGGCGAGAGTCCGGTCGGGCTCAGCTTCATCCCCAAAGGACTCGAAGCGGAGCATGCCGCTTTTCTCCAGAGGACAGCTCATCAGGCGGTGACAACGCGGCTCAAGGCTGATTGAGGAAACTCATCGCCACCAGGCTGGCAGATCGCTCATCGTTTCTTTCAAGATCTCACGGATCGAACGCCGCTCCTCAGCCGTGAGATGGGGCATGGAAGGCTGCGCATCTCGCAGCGCCTCCGCCATGCGGTAATAGACGCGGTCTTTGATCTCCTTCGGAGCATGCGTCCAAGTCTCCGTGTAAAGCATGAAACTACAGCGATGTTTGAAGAGCCGCGTCTTCAAATCGAGATCCTTCAGCGAGAGGCCGCGCTTGGACTTTCGGCGGTCTTCGAGAAAGTCCCGCGCATAGGCGGCATCCCCTTCGATGCCTTCGCGGGGAAACTTCGCCTCATCAGCAAACAGCACATACCTCGCGAAATCCTGCGCCCACACATCGATCTCCGCCAGTTCCGTGGTGCCGAGCATGCCTTTGCGGTCATCCTTGAGCTGCCGCACCGTGTAAATGCCGCGCACGAGGCGGTTTTCGAAGCCGATCTGATGCTCGTGAACGAGATGCGGCAGGATGTCGCTGGTGGGCAGCAGATGCTTCGCGAGATCCCACGTCTGGCCGGGGATGACCTCCAGCTTTTCGATGTTACCGGCACCGCGGGCCAGGCCATAAACATTCGCCTTGTGACCAGCGATGTGATGCTTACCCGTGAGATGCCAGCCGCCGAAGCGGTTCTCCAGCGGGATCTGATGCCCCTGCTCATCACGGCGATAGGTTTCGAGACTCGATCCAGCCTGCGAGACGAGCAGCGATTCCGCAATGAGCCCCGGCAGCCGCTTCGTGGCCGTGCCGCCGTGGCAGTTGAAGCACTTCGTTCCCCGCTCCACCCGCGGAAACGGCCCGCCAGGCTGTGAACGGCCAAACACATAAAAGATCGGCCCCACCTCAGGATCTGCCGCTGCCACCTCCAGCACACCACCGGGCACAAAACCCACGTAAGTGTCCTCGTTGAAGAACAGCGCCCGCGGATTGCGTGGATTGATGATCTCGCTTTGCAGGCTGCTGGCAGAGAAAAGCAGGATCTGCGAGCTGACGGGGATTTTCAGCCCCTGGAGCAGGCTGCGCAGCAAGGCGTGATCACTGGAGGTATCCGGCTTGAACTCCCCTTTCTCGATTTGTTTCAAAAGAGCGGCGAATCTGTCCTTCGGCTCGTGTTCCATGTAGCTGTGCGGCGGGGAACGGAAGT
Source organism: Prosthecobacter sp. (assembly GCA_044370285.1). Lineage (GTDB taxonomy): Bacteria > Verrucomicrobiota > Verrucomicrobiia > Verrucomicrobiales > Verrucomicrobiaceae > Prosthecobacter. The sequence continues at coordinate 3,412 of JBILVU010000090.1, read as the reverse complement.
CCATCACTCGATACGGCTTCTCCTCACCCATGACGGGAAGGCTCAAAAGAAGGAAAAGAATGGAGAGACGCATGCTCGGTTGACTCACGAGGCAAAACGTCCACCGCCGCCGCTGCCTCGCAATCTTTCTCTTGCCGATCCTGGCGAAAGCCGAGCATCCTCCGCACGTTCACAGCACCTATGAGATATGTCCTGCTTCTGCTTTCCCTCATCAGTCCATCGCTCATCGCCGCCGAAAAGCCGGATGTGCTCGTGCTCATCGCCGATCAGTGGAGCCCGCGCTACACAGGCTGGGACAACAAGGAGGTGCGCACCCCTCACATGGATCGCATCGCAGCGGAGGGGATGATTTTCGATGCCTGCTACGTCACCTCACCGGTGTGCATGCCAGCGCGGGTCTCCCTGCTGACCGGCCTGTATCCACACAATGCGGGCCACGGCCTGTGGGGGAATGGAGCGCGGTATTTTCCGCAGCCGGAGGACGCACCCATGTTCCTCGACATCCAACGGGCGGGCTGGACGACGGCGCAAATTGGTAAGACTCACTGGACTGCCGGTCCTGCGTGGCAGGAACGCTTCAAAAACAGCGGGGCCTTTTTCAAAGCGCTCGGCCTCGATCATGTGGCGGACATTTCCGGCCCGCCGGACTCCGTCAAAGGGCACGATCCATACAAAGACCATCTCAGAGAGCGCGGATTACTCCAAACCGTGGCCGATGACATGCACGGGCGCTATTTGAAGGGCGAGCAGGAGCCTCGCGCCAGCATCGTGCAGCCGGAGGACTACCACGATGTCTTCACCACCGGCCTCGCCGTCGATCTCATCCGTGCCCAGGCGAAGGACAAGCCGCTCTGCCTCGTCGTCAGCCTGCACTCACCGCATCCGCCGCTCGATGCGCCGGGGGATTACGCCACGATGTTTGACCCCGAAAAGTTCACGCTGCCGCCATCAGTGCCAGCAAAATATCTGCGTGATGGCCACGCCCTCGATCACGCGGAGACGAAGCGCATGCTCGCCAACTACCTCGGCAAGCTGGCTCTCGTGGATGATTGCTTTGCGCGGCTCATCGAGGCGCTGAAAGCCCGTGGCACCTGGGACAGTGCCTTCATCGCCATCACCGCCGATCATGGCGAGATGATGGGAGCGCACGGTTATCTCACGAAAGGCCGCTTTTACGAGGAATCCGCCCGCGTGCCGCTCGTTCTGCGCTGGCCTGGTCACATCAAAACCGGCCGCAGCAAGGCTCCCGTGCAGATGATGGACGTGTATCCCACCCTCGTCGAGGCCATCGGCGGTGAGCTCACACCCGGACGCTTCGCCAAATCACTGCTGCCCATCGCCACCGGCCAAAAAGACCGCGTCCGCCCTATCGCCATCAGCGAGATCGGCGATAAGGCCCCTCTGCGCATCATGGCCCGCGATGAGCGCTTCAAATACTGGGCTGATGAGGACCGCGAATACCTCTTCGACCTCGAAAACGATGCCTTCGAGCAGACGGACCTCTCCACCGCCCCCGAACATCGCGAAACCCTCCACGCCATGCGCGAAAAACTCCTCACCCACCTCCGCTCCACCCAGACCAACCTCTCCGCTGGCTACAAACCGAAGGTCCAGCGCCTGCGTGAGGCGGAAGCCAAAAAGAAAGCTCCTTGATGCCATGCGTTCGATTCTCTTTTTCCTCTCGTCATTCGTCATTCCACTTTCGTCATTCGCAGCGAAGCCGCTGAATGTCCTCTTCATCGCCGTCGATGACTTGAGGCCGGAAATCGGCTGCTACGGCGCAGCGCACATGACGACGCCGCATCTCGACCAGCTCGCGTCACAGGGCATGCTCTTTGAGCGTGCCTACTGCCAGGTCTCCGTGTGCAATCCTTCGCGAAACAGCGTGCTCAGCGGCTCCCGACCGGACACAACGGGCATTTTTGACAACCAGCACTTCCTCCGCCTGAAGATGCCGGAGGTCGTCACGCTGCCGCAGCACTTCAAAAACCATGGCTATACCACCCTCTCCCTCGGCAAAGTCTTCCATCACAGCGATCGCGAGCCTGGTGACGATGCCAAATCCTGGAGCGAACCCGCGTGGTATCACGGCGAGCCTTACAAGCACTGGTTCACCAAGGAATCGCTCGATTATGTGAAGCAGCTCAAGGCTCTGCCAAAGGACAAGCAACCCAAACAACTTCGCGCCGCACCTTTTGAAGCTGCTGATGAACCTGACGAAGCCTATCCCGATGGCCAAACCGCCACCAAAGCCATCGAAACGCTCCAGCGCCTCAAAGCCGATGCGAAACCGTTTTTCCTCGCGGTGGGATTGGTGAAGCCGCATCTGCCTTTTACCTGCCCGCAGAAGTATTGGGATCTGTATCCAGCGGATTCGATCCATCTGCCCCCCGATGCCTCACGCCCGAAAGACGCCCCCCAGCCTGCTTTTCACAACAACTACGAACTCAGCAGCTACGGTACGGTGCCAGAAAACGGCCAAATCCCCGATGCCATGGCGCTGAGCCTCATCCGCGGCTACCGCGCCTGCGTGAGCTTCATGGACGCACAACTCGGCAAGGTGCTCGCAGAAGTGGACCGTCTCGGTTTGCGTGAAAACACCGCCATCGTGGTCTGGGGGGATCACGGCTACCACCTCGGCGAGCAAAGCGTGTGGACGAAGATGACGAACTTCGAGCACGGCACCCGCGTGCCACTCATCGTGAGCCTTCCCGGCATGAAGACCTCCGGTCAGCGCACGCAGGCCCTCGTGGAGCTCGTCGATCTCTATCCCACGCTCGGTCAAATCTGCTCGTTGCCATTGCCCGCGCACCTCGAAGGCACCAGCTTCGCTCCGCTGCTCGAAAAGCCCGATCTCCCTTGGAAAAAGGCCGCCTTCAGCCAATACCTCCGCACCGGCAGACCACCCTACATGGGCCGCAGCCTCCGCACCGACCGCTGGCGCTACACCGAGTGGCATGACCTCAAACAAAAGCCCACCGGAGTCGAACTCTACGACGAACTCAACGATCCCCAAGAGACCATGAATCTCGCGGGTGATCCCGCCCACGCGGAGACCGTGAAGCAGCTCGCCGCACAACTCCAAAGCGGATGGAAAGCCGCGCAGCCGTAGCTTCGACTGGCAGTCGAAGCCGAACGCCCTCAATCCATTCGATTGCCAATCGAATCTACCCATGAACCGCCGCCATTTCATCGCACTCACCACCGCCGCGCCACTCGCGGCAGCGGAGCCACATCGCCAAGCGCCGTTCCGAGTGATCTACAGCAACGACCTCACGAACATCACGTCGTGCGTTAGTCCTTTTCATGCCGCACGCGAACCGTTTCGGGCGGAGATGCTCGATGCCACCGTCGATGAAGTCACGGGATTGGTGGATGCGCACTTTTTGCAACCCGGACTCGGCGTGGTGCC
>JBILVU010000212.1:0-7287 GCA_044370285.1 Prosthecobacter sp. | reverse complement strand
TCCTGAGCCTAGCCTTGATTGAAGCGGTTCTTGAAGGTTCAACGGGAGCGATTCGGCGAAGCAACATTGACGTTTTCATCATGATTCACGGAGGGGCATGCCTTTCTCCAGACGGAGGCTCGCACGGCGCGAATGCTGTGCGATGAATGGCCGCCCATGTCCGACCATCCGCTGCTGCGCCGACTTCCGAAATCCACTGACTGCTCCAATGACGAGCTGCTGGCGGCGTTTCTCGATTATGTGGCGGAGAAGAAGCTGGAGCTCTATCCAGCGCAGGAGGAGGCGATTTTAGAGCTGTTCGATGATCGTAACGTGATCCTCAACACGCCCACCGGTTCGGGAAAATCGCTGGTAGCGCTGGCGCTGCACTTCCGCTCGCTCGCGAAGGGCCGGCGCTCGGTGTACACCTGTCCGATCAAGGCGCTGGTGAATGAGAAGTTCCTGGCGCTATGTCGCGACTTTGGTCCCGACAACGTCGGCATGGCCACGGGCGATGCGACGGTGAATCGCAAGGCACCGATCCTTTGCTGCACGGCGGAGATTCTCGCCAATTACGCCCTCCGCGATGGCGCGGAGGCTCCGTTCCGCGAGGTGATCATGGACGAGTTTCATTACTACTCGGACAAGGAACGCGGTGTGGCCTGGCAGGTGCCGCTGCTGACGATGAGCCAGTCGCGTTTTCTGCTGATGTCCGCCACGATGGGTGGATCGGCTTTCTTCAAAGAAGGACTCACCCAGTTGACGAAAGCGGAGACGACCATCGTGGCATCGTATGAGCGTCCGGTGCCACTGGAGTTCAGCTATGTGCAAACAGGCGTCGATGTGACGCTGCAAGAGCTGGTGGAGTCCAACAAAGCGCCGGTCTATCTCGTCCACTTCACGCAGAATGAGGCCGCTCAAGCGGCGCAGGACCTCATGAGCCTGAATTTTTGCTCCGCCGCCGAAAAGGCCTCCATCAAGGAGCTGATGGCCGGGGCGAAGTTCACCAGTCCGTATGGCAAGGAGGTGAAAAAATACCTGAGCCATGGTGTGGGCATTCATCATGCCGGTTTGTTGCCGAAATACCGCGTGCTGGTTGAGAAGCTGGCACAGCGCGGCCTGCTGAAAGTCATCTGCGGCACGGACACGCTCGGCGTTGGCGTGAACGTGCCGATCCGCACGGTGCTGCTCACGCGACTCAGCAAATACAGCGGCGAAAAGGTCGCCACGCTCACGGCGCGTGACTTTCACCAGATCACCGGTCGTGCGGGGCGTCGCGGCTTTGACGACGTGGGCTATGTCGTGTGCCAGGCACCGGAGCACATCATCGAAAATGCCAAAATGGAAGCCAAGGCGGCAGGTGACGTGAAGAAGCTGCGCAAGATGGTCAAAAAGAAGCCGCCGGAAGGTTTTGTGGGCTGGAATGAGGACACCTTCAAAAAGCTCCAATCCGCCTCTCCAGAGCCGCTACTGTCTCGTTTTCAAGTTTCACACGGCATGCTGCTTCAGGTGCTGAGTCGCCAAGGCGATGCCTGCGCCGCGATGCGTCAACTCATCACCGATTCGCATGAAACGACGAACGCCAAGACCCAGCACGAAAAGCGGGCGTGGCAGCTTTTTCGGGCGCTGGTGCAGCGGAAGATCGTGGAAGTCATTCCGCCTTCCAAACGCGGAGCCGATGGCACCAAGCTGCGGCTCAATGTGGAGCTGCAGGACGACTTTTCGCTGAATTACACGCTCTCGCTGTATCTCATCGACACGCTGGCGCTGATCGATCCAGCCTCCGCTACCTACGCGGCGGATGTGCTGACGCTGTGCGAGTCCATCCTCGAAAACCCGGACGTCATTCTGCGTCGCCAGCTCAGCAAAGTGAAGGACGAAGCCATGGCGGCGATGAAGAACGAAGGTGTGCCTTATGAGGAACGCATCGCCAAGCTGGAGGAGCTGGAATACCCCAAACCCTGCCGCGACTTCATCTACAGCACCTTCAATGCTTTCAGCGATGCGCATCCATGGGTTGGTCAGGAAAACATCCGTCCGAAAAGCATCGTGCGGGAGATGTTTGAGAATTTCCGCAGCTTCGCCGACTACATCAACGACTACGACCTTCATCGGGCCGAAGGCGTGCTGCTACGTCACCTTTCCAGCGTCCACAAGGTGCTGGCGCAGACCGTGCCGGACAGCTTCAAGAACGAAGCGGTGCAGGAAATGGAAGCCTGGCTCGCCGGTGTGCTTCGCGGCACGGATTCGAGTCTGCTCGATGAGTGGGAAAAGCTGCGTGATCCGAATTACAAGCCCGACGAAGTCGAAGAAAAGCCGGTCGAAGCTCCCGACATCACGCGGAACAAGCGGGAGTTCACCGCGCTCATTCGCACGGAGATCTTCCGCTACATGCAGCAGATCATCAGCGGCAAGATCGACCACGCTGAACTCGACGACTACTTCGCCGACCACGACCGCATCCGCCTCGACAACGAAGCCCGCAACGGCGGCCACACCTATGTGGAGCCGAGCGAGGATGGTCAAAGCTGGCGTGTGAACCAAGTCCTCGTCGATCCCGAAGAACTCAACGACTGGCAGCTCGAATTCCGCGTCGATTTGCCTCAGGCTCGCGAAGATGGAAAGCCGACGTTGGTGTTTGTGAGTCTCGGGCGGATCGGGTGATCACTCCGCCCAGGCCTCACGCAGCAGGCGGAGGTAGTTACCGTGCATGATGTTGGCGATGTCCTCGGGCGTGTAGCCGCGTTTTTCGAGCATGGCAGGAATGCGGGCGAGGTCGGCGATGGTATCGAGATCCTCGGGGGTTTGCTCGGTGCCGTAGCCACCATCGAGATCGGTGCCGATGCCGCTGTGGAGGGCATTGCCCGCGAGCTGGCAGACGTGGTCGATGTGATCGCAGATGACTTCGAGCTTCAGGCCAGACTCCTGCGGCGTCGTTTTGCCGCGAATCCAGCCGGGTATCATCATCCAGGCATCCAGAGCGGCTCCCATCACGCCACCACGCTCGATGAGAGCTTTGATTTGATCATCGTTGAACTGACGAGGATCAGGCACGAGAGCGCGGCAATTGCTGTGAGAGGCCCAGACGGCACCGTGATGGATGTCGAGCGCCTGCCAGAAGCATTCATCACTCAGATGCGTGACGTCGAGGATGATGCCGAGGCGGTCCATCTCCTGGATCAATTCCTTGCCGCCAGGAGGCAGCGGTCCCACCTGATCGTGGCCAAGAGCATAGCGGCACACGCCGTAGTGTGCGGGGCCCATGGCACGAAGGCCCTGCGCATAGGCATCCTCCAGATGGCCGACACTGCGAATGCTGTCCGCACCTTCGAGACTGAGGATGTAGCAGATGGGTTTCGTCTCGTCCGGGATGGTTTCATCGGTCCAAAGGGCGACCGCTTCATTGAGCTCACGGAGATTCGTGATCTGCGACATTTGCCCAACTTCTTCCATGGCGCGATACCACGCGAGCTGGCCCTGCGTCTCCGCCCAGGCCTGCTCGGGAGACATCCAGTTCGCGATGGGCGAGACGCCGGGCATGCAGCCAGCGAGTTGGGTGGCCACGCAGATGCCTACTTTCCCTTTTCGCATCTCGGGAAAGGCCGTGGTGCCGCAGGCGCGGCCCTTGCCCGTCATGCCCGCCTCGCGGCGGCGGATTTCATGCACGGGCAGGCGCAGATCACGGTTGAAGCCGCCGAGGGCATTGAGGGAGAGGTCGAGGTGGGCGTCGAAGGTGAGCATGGTGAAAGTTGAGGCCGGGGTTCTGATTGGAGATTACTTTTTCTCGCCCATCCCCGCTCGCTCGAGTTGGGCCTTGGCTTTGTCGGCATTCAAACCACCCACGGGAAGGTCAAAACCGAGCGTGTCATGGTTCGGTGTGAAGCCGTTGCCATCGGCATCGACCCAGATGGGGTTGTTGTAAGCACACGGGCGCATCTTGGCGTAGTCGCTGGTGCCAAAGCCGATGGCTTCGTTGCCGTCTTCGTCGATGGCGACGACGATCAAATGCGCATCCTGCTGGAGTGGCACATGAATTTTCTCGGCGAACTTCACGACGCCGTTCTTGAACATCTGCGAATGGCTTTGGCGTGTGAAATTGAGCTTTGGATCGGGACGGGAATTCACGAGTACCTGCACGCGGTCGATGTCGAGCCAGTCCGTGCATTGCACGCGGACATTGAGATCGATGCCGCCCGTGCAGCGATCATCATCCCCGGCGATTTTGCCATTCTGCGTGGTCACTTCGAGGAAGGGGCCGGTGCTCAGGACCATGTGCCCGGCTTTGGCGTGCGGGGAAAGCTCCGCCCAGTCGATTTTTGCCGGCTCGTCCGTGCTCGATGGCAAATAACAGCGCCAGCAGCCGACGCCGTTTCCATACACGCTGTGCGCATCCGCCACGCCCACCGCGACGATGCGAAGGCCTTGATTCAAAAGCTGACGCCAGATGAATTCACGCACGGTGCTGACCTTCATCGCCAGTGCGCCTTTGGGACGGCTGAGATGAAAGGGTGACTCCGCAAGGATGTCCGTACCCGGGCCGTTTTCACTCTCGGAGCCGTCGATCATGTCCCCCACACCGACAAAGCCGCCATCAGCCAAACCATCGCTGTTGCGGTCATTGAACATGTTTCCGAGGTCGGGATGGTTGAACTGAATCCAGCGATCCGCCCGCTCGCCCTGCCAGCGGCGCAGCGTGAGGGCGGTGATGCGAGGGTCATCATTCCACGCGGGAGCACCGCCGTCCTGCTTCAGCGGTTCCGGCTCAAACGGGAAGGCATTGAAGTGCTGGCGGCTGCCGGTGAGTTCCATGCCTTTGACGGTCTTGATGTGGTTTTCGAGGCCGAGGGCCTTGATGGTGGGCTCCCAGTCGTAAAGGCGGTTGTGCTCGGTGGTGGGCGCAAATTCGAGATGCTCGGCGGCGATGTTGATCAATCGGCCATCGGTATCGCAGACGTTGTCACCGCTCGGCGTGCTGTGATTGTGAAAGTCGGCGCTGATCCAGCCTTTGGAGTCCACGAGGCGCTTCAGCGTGCCTTTGAAATCGGTGACCTTGCCCGCCTCCACCGTGATGTCTTGGGCGAGGTGGGCATACTCCGGCCCACGGACCACAACGACATGGTATTTCCCCGGCGGGAGCTGCTGGGTGAAGTGGCCGTTCTCGCTGTGATACTGGTCCACGCAGCCGTGAGCACGCCATTTGGGGCCGAGATCGAGCTTCGCTGTCTTTTCATCGAGCGGCGCGAAGTGTGCTTTGCAGGGCAGGGGCTTTCCGTCCTCGCCGGTGATCGCAAAACGAATGCCCGCAGCGGCTTGCATCGCAACTTTCGGCGCGGCGAGGCTGACTTTGGCATCCGGGCGGCCCAAATCGGTGACGACGAGTTCCGTGAGGTTCGCTGGCAGTTTCAGGCTGAATTGGCCCTCGGCATCCGGGTAGCCCGAAATCGTGGTTTTGCCTTCTGGAACGAGGATCGAAGCCGTGGCGATGCCGTGGCCATCTGGTCCGGTGATCTGTCCGCTAACGAGAGCGACCTTGTCACCCTTCACCGCACGCACTTCACCGACTGCCTGCGCCGGTGAGGTGCCGACGGCAAAGAAGCGCGAGATGACGACTTCCTGCTTTGGCTGCAATTCGATGGTGTCGGCCAGCTTTTCGATGCCGGAGAAGTTCAGCGTGGCAAAGGCATAACCGCACTTGTGCGCCGGATTGATCGCATCCGCCCAGCGAATGCCATCGGTGGTGCCGGTGCTGTCGAAGCGGGTGAAATCATCCTTGGTAAAGGTCTTCTGCGGCTTGTCGCTCTCGTTGCGAAGCACGGTGGTGATGAAGATGCCCTGCACGCCGTCTTTGACGCGGAATTCGTGGCGCTTGAAGACGCCGCCATTCTTCGCCGCGGTCGTCACGGACTCCACGGCGGCGCTGCCTTCCTCCTTCACGTTGGCGATTTTCACATAGCTGACCTGGCCGTGGCCGCAGGGGCTGTAGATCACGAGCTGGTCATTGCCTGTGCCGCGCAGCGTGAGGTCATACATAGCTCCCGGCGTGACGCCGTCCTCGCCATAAAAGGTGCTCATGTTGGCGCGGCGGTTCGGTGCGTTCTGGGAGATGAGAGCCTCCACCTTGTCGCTGCGCAGCACGAAATCACCGAGAATGCCATCGGCTTCCTTTCCTTGGGGCAGCTCGGCTTCGCGACCGAGCGCGGCTTCAAAGACCTCAGCAGCCGAAAGCGGCGCAGCGAGCAGGAACGGGAGCAGGAGAGCGGATTTGATCATGGCGGACCGCAGTATCGCCCGCCACAGGCCAGTTCTTCTTCGCAAACCTTCTTTTTTGGCGTTCACGGCGGGTTGCTCACCTGACGGCGCACCGTTTGTCCGCCATTCATGAAGTCATCGCGTTCCAATCCCGTGAGCGTCGAGATACCGCGCAGCATCCAGAACAGCAGCGCCATGGTCGCGGCGACGAGCGGGATGCCGATAACGATGAAGCTCACCCAGTTCAGCCGACCGATGGCCTTCGTGTAAGCCTCGCTGCCAGGGATTTGTCCGTTCAGCAGATACCAGGCGAGGGCAAAATTTGCCACGGCGCTGCCGAGCATCGTCAGCGCCATGCCCCAGGAGGAACGGCGCAGCAGCCCATCAAAGCCGAGCCTCTTCTCCGGTGTATCAAGAGACTTTTGAATGAGAGGCACATTGATGACCTGCGGATTGAGCAGCAGCTCAGATACCAGCGGCTTGCCCCAGCGCAGGCTGAGAGGAAAGGCCAGGCCAAGAAACATCGGAAACGCTGCTTCCTTGGCCGCGAACCACATGGGATCGAGCTTCATCAGCCCCAGGCCGCCGGTCACGATCACGGCGATGAGGCCGAAGATGGAGAAGAAATTCAGCCCGCGCTTTTGCATGAAGCACCACACGCCAAATCCGAGGGGCAGAATCAGCGCCGCCACCAGCGCCCAGGCCGGGCCGAGCCGCTCCGGCTTGCTCAGATGCTCCAGCACGAGCGATGGGAGCACGACGGTGAGAAGAAGATCGCCAAGAGGGTGCGGTTGTTTGGGGGCTTCAGGCATGGGGGAGGGGACTTTAAGGCGCGGAGATGCCCCGGCAAGATTTTCGAGCGACGCATTCGTCACGCTTCTGCTTTTCACCGCAAGAACCGGGTGGCTCGATGGCGACTCCGCGCCAGAATCGCCACCATGAACGACTACGAGCGTGTGGCACGCATCATCCGCTATCTGGATGCTCATTCGGAAGAGCAGCCGGGGCTCGAGGTGCTCGCGGCGGAGGCCGGATTGAGCGAATCGCACTTTCACCGCC
>JBILVU010000089.1:0-23958 GCA_044370285.1 Prosthecobacter sp. | reverse complement strand
CTATGAAGCACGCACACCCGAAGAACTCGATGCAGCCATCAGCAAAGCGTTCTCAAAAATCACAGCCAAGGATGCGATGGGTTATTTTGCCTCTTGCGGTTATAGTATTATTTAAAATGCTCTAGCCATTCCTGACTCCGGCCTTGTTGCTGACGGATCGTCCACATGCCCCTGAAGCTATCAGATGCAGGCCTGGTTCATGCTATAGTTGATAAATAGACACTTAACAATTCGCCATAAATGGCGAATAAATAAGCTTTTAGAATCTAAATCGCCATAAATGGCGATTTAATTACATTTATATAATTCGCCATTTTTGTCGAATTAGTTGATTTTTTTGATTTAATTCGCCATTATTGGCGAACTATGACATCACTCACAAAGCTAACCGATGAAGCCTTCATCAAAAGCTTCGGCCAACGATTGGCCTTGGCGCGTCTGGAGCGCGAATGGACGCAGCAGAAACTCGCCAAGGAGGCCAAGGTGGCCAAACGCAGGGTGGAACGATTGGAAGCCGGAGAGGTCACAGCAAACCTTGCTGGATTCGTGAGGGTGTTGCGGGCGCTGGGGTTGCTCGAAAAGCTCGACATGCTGATGCCCGATGTGGGACCTGGTCCGATGGAGCAGTTGCAGATGCAGGGGCGGCGACGGCGGCGAGCATCTTCCAAAAAGAACCAAGATGCCAAACCCACAGTCTGGCAATGGGGGGATGAGTCATGATTGCCGAAGTCAGGCTTTGGGGGAGCGTCATCGGTGCCATATCATTGGGCGAGCATCGTGATGTCGGAGAGTTTCAGTATGATCCCGAGTTTGCCAGCAGCGGCATTCAGCTCGCTCCGCTGATGATGCCTTTGAGCAAGAAAGTGTATAGCTTTCCGCAACTGCCGGAGAAGACGTTTCATGGCCTGCCGGGGCTGCTGTCCGACTCACTGCCGGACAAGTTTGGCAATGCTTTGATTGATGCCTGGCTGGCCACGCAGGGGCGCACACCGCAGAGCTTCAATGCCGTCGAACGACTCTGCTACACAGGGACGCGGGGCATGGGCGCGTTGGAATTCTCGCCTGTGATCGGACCTCGGCCACGAAAGGCGCACAAGATCGAGATCGACTCGCTGGTGAACCTGGCCTCCGAGGTGTTGCAGAACCGGCTTGGTCTGGAAGGAAGCTTTGACGGAAAAAAGCGAGAGCAGGCTCTCAACGACATCTTGCGTGTCGGAACCTCCGCCGGTGGTGCAAGAGCCAAGGCGGTGATCGCCTGGAATCGAGAAACCAATGAGGTTCGCTCAGGTCAGATCGAGGCGGGTGATGGTTTCGACTACTGGCTGCTGAAGTTCGATGGCGTGGCTGGTAACAAGGACAAGGAACTGGACGATCCTAAAGGCTTTGGAGCCATCGAATACGCCTACTACCTGATGGCAAGAGCCGCCGGCGTCCACATGAGTGAATGCCGCTTGCTGGAAGAAAACGGGCGGCGGCACTTCATGACGCGTCGCTTTGACCGGCAGGCAGGTGGCAAAAAGCTCCACATGCAGTCTCTCGGGGCAATGTCCCACCTCGACTTCAATCAAGCTGGTGCTCATGCCTACGAGCAAGCGATGCTCGTCATCCGCCAGCTCGACATGCCGGAAGAAACAGCCGAAGAGCAATTTCGGCGCATGACCTTCAATATCGTCGCCCGCAATCAAGACGATCATGTGAAGAACATCGCCTTCCTCATGGACAAACAATGCCGGTGGAGCCTGTCACCCGCGTTTGATGTCACCTACAGCCACAACCCGGCTGGTGAGTGGACCGCCAGTCATCAAATGACAGTGAATAGCAAACGCGACAACTTCAGCAAAGCCGACTTCAAGGCCTGCGAGAAGAGTTCGATGCTTAAACGGGGCCGTTCCGCCTTGATACTCGATCAAGTAACAGAGGCAGTGAAACGATGGCCCGAGTTTGCTATCCAGGCAGGCGTCTCGGATGCATGGACATCACAGATTCAGAAAAGTCACAGGCTGGTCTTCCCTGATGCCTGATTACTCCAGCAAATCGCAAAACAAGCCACCGAAGTCCGTTTGGACCTCATGCGCTCCATCCTCCTCGCTTTGCTCGCTGTGCCTGCTTTTGCCACTGAACCGGTAATTTTCGTCTCTGCCTTCGCTTCGGGCGAAAAAGCCGGGATTCACGCTTTTGGCTTCGATTCCGAAAAAGGCACGCTGAAGCCGCTGAAACGCGCCACGGGCATGCAGAGCCCGTTTTTCATCGCGCTATCGCCGGACAAGCGGTTCTTGTATTCCATCGACGAATTCGGTGGGAAGGACAATTTCGTCGCTGCCTTAGCCATCGAGGGCCGCGGGGGAGATTTGCGACCGCTGAACCGCCAAAACACACGCGGCACGGCCTCGTGCTTTATGGAAGTCGATCCCACGGGCAAGACCGTGCTCATTGCGAACTACAGCAGCGGCAATGTGAGCTCCTTTCCGGTGAAGAGCGACGGCTCGCTCGGCGAATCGGTATCGTTTTTCCAGCACAGCGGCTCCAGTGCCGACCCAGAGCGCCAAAAAGGACCGAACGCACACTGCTTCGTCGTCAGCCCCGAAGGCAAACACGCCCTCGCCTGTGATCTCGGCATCGACAAGGTCATGATCTACACGCTCGACGCCGCCACCGCGAAACTCGCACCGAACACGGCGCAGCCCTTCGCCAAACTCACGCCCGGCAGTGGCCCGCGTCATCTGACCTTCCATCCGAACGGCAAGCTCGTCTATGTCATCAACGAACTCGCCAACACGATCACCCTCTTCGACTGGAATGCCGCCGACGGCACGCTGAAGGAGAAACAAAGCACCGCCACGCTGCCGAAGGACTTCACCGGCAAGAGCTACACCGCCGATCTCAAGATCACACCCAACGGAAAACATCTCTACGGCACCAACCGCGGCCACGACAGCCTCGCCAGCTACCGCATCGCCGAGGACGGCACGCTCACGCTCCTCACCATCCAGCCCAGCGGCGGCAAAGGCCCGCAAAACCTCCTTATCACTCCCGACGGGCGCTGGCTCCTCTGCGCGAACATGCCCGGCAACAACGTCGTCGTGTTCCAAATCGAGTCCGCCAGCGGCTCGATCACCGCGAAAGGCTCCCCCGTCGAAGTGCCCATGGCCTCGTGCATCCGCTGGATGGAGTAACATCATGAAACACCTTCTCTGCGTCCTTTTAATCTCGGCGGTGCAAACTCTGCTCGCGGCCGAGCCGCTCGATTTCACCGTGAAGCTCGAAACGGTGATGAAGCATGATGATGGGAAATTCCTATGGTTCCATCCACGCGCCGCGCCGGTGCCCGGTGGGGTGGTGATGACGATTCAGAAGCACCTCAAGGTCTCCGACTACTACTCCGGGCTGCATTTCATGCGACGCGAAGGATTGGACGGCGCATGGAGCGGGCCGGTGCTGCCGCCGGAGATCGACTGGCAGCCGCAGGCGGATGGCGTGACGCTCAGCGTGGCCGATGTGACGCCGGGCTGGCATGAGAAGACGGGCAAACTCATCGCCATCGGCTGCCGCGTGCGCTACAGCTCAAAGGGCAAGCAACTCGATGATGTGAAGCGTGCGCATCAGACCGTGTATGCCGTCTTTGACCCGAAAACATCCAAATGGACGCCGTGGCAGGTTTTGGAGCTGCCGGAGGGCGAGGAGTTCAACTTCGCCCGCAACGCTTGCGCCCAGTGGGTCGTGAAAAACGACGGGAAGCTGCTCGTGCCGCTCTACATCGGCAAAAGCGCCAAAAGCCGCTTCAGCACGACGGTGGCCGAATGCCGCTTCGATGGCCAAAAGCTCGTCTATGAGCGAAATGGCAGTGTTTTGCGCCTCGATGTGGCGCGTGGGCTTTACGAGCCATCGCTGATCGCGTTTGGAGGTCGCTACTATCTTACGCTGCGCAATGATGTGCGCGGCTACGTCAGCGTGAGCGAGGATGGCCTGCACTTTGCCGAACCGAAGCCGTGGACCTTCGACGACGGCGCGGAACTGGGCAGCTACAACACGCAGCAGCACTGGCTGGCGCATGGCGACGGCCTTTTCCTCGTCTATACCCGGCGCGGTGCGAACAACGACCACATCGTCCGTCACCGTGCGCCGCTCTTCATGGCCCGCGTCGATGCCGAGAAGCTTCAAATCATTCGAGCGACTGAAAAAGTCGTCGTGCCGGAGCGCGGCGCGGAGCTGGGCAACTTCGGCTGCGCCCGCATCAGCGAGAACGAATCGTGGGTGACCGTCTGCGAAGGCATGTTCATGAAGGACTCCAAAGCACGCGGTGCCGAGGGAGCGACGTTTGTGGCGCGGATTCTCTGGTCCAAGCCGAACACTCTAGAGCGATAGGATGCGAGCACTCAACGCCGCTCAGCGCTCTCCAGATGTCCGTGCCAGCCGAAGTGGCAACGGAAGTCGAGGGTGTGGGTCATTTTCTCGAAGGTATCGACGTTCCAATCGGGGTTGTTCGAACTCACGCGGATATCGGAAGGTTGGAAGGCCACCAGTGGCAGTTCTTTGAGCGTGAAGGAGCCGGCGAGCAGGCGTGTTTGACGCCAGTCGAAGCCCATCAGCCGGGCACTCACGCAATCGACCGCCACCGGATGCGTGCCGGCAAGCACGACACCGCAGGGCTTGGGATCGCAGGCCATGGGACCATCCCCTTCCCCGGCGATGAGGCCATCGACGAGGATGAGCTGGCGCTGGGGCTTCACACGCGGCTTGGCATCGCCGTCGAAGTAGCTGAAGCATTTGTGCAGATCGAGGATCATGCGCCAGGCGGTATCGTTGCCATGCCAGTTGCCGGAGCGGACGACTTTTTGCGTGTCACCAAAGACGAGGCGGCCGAGTTTTTTAAGCGGCACGAAGAGCCAGGAGAGGAAGTGGCGGCCAAAGAGGATCTTTTTGGCGCTGCGCATGAGAAAACCTTCCAGTGCCCGCTTGGAACTGGATTCGGCGAATTGATCTCCGCCTTCCGCTGGTGTGCCCTCGGTATGCCGGGGAAGCCAATTGGTGCGCGGCGTGGTGCCGACGAGGTTTTTCAAAGCGACGGTGAGGCCCACTTTTTTGTGCGTTTTGAGCTTCGGTAGGTTGATGAGCACATCGGCAGCCATCGGCGTGCGGCAGATGCGGTATTCGTGATGCGGATCGCTGTGCTGGCGGTTCGTCGTGGCGAAGTCGTAGGAGGCTCCGTAGAGCTTGCCGAGGCCGGGAAAGCCGAAGAACTCGCTTTTCTCATCCAGATGCACATCCACGGCCCCATCGGGATCGCTCGGCAGCTCGCGTTTGGAGACGGTGACGCCATCGACGACCTTCCACTCCTCGCAGCGCATGTCGAAAAGGGTGAAGGTGATACCCGGAAAGTCGCGTCGGCATTCCTCGATGAGGTCATCGAGCCGATGGAGCCTTCGGATGGCATCGAAAGACGAATCGCTCTGCGGCGCATCGCAAAGCGTGACGCGGCCGCTGCCACGGAGCTGCCGGGCAGCCCAGCGGGCCACCTCGCGGACAAAGGCGGGATGCGTGATGATGGCCAGCCAGCTCGCCTCCTCGTGCGGGGTGCGGGTATCGTGCTCCTTGACCCAGTTTGGCTTGATGACGACATGCTCGCCGGGCTGGATGAAGTCTCCCGGAAGTCCGATGGCGCTGATGGCGGCCTCGATCTGCCCGCGCAACAGCGCCGCGTCTTCATACGCGGGTTGGCCGCGGATGACGGAGACGTGGGGGGAGCCAAAAGAGGACGGAGTGAGCATTCCGGCACTTTTATCTTTTATCTTTGCTCCTTCACCTTTTATTCCCGGCCTCGTGTTCCGATTCCTCCGCAACGTCATCTTGCTCGTGATTGCCAGTTTTCTGCTGGCGGCGGGGGCGTATGCCTTCACGGATTCGTTCAGCAACCGCTGGCGGGGTTTTGTGACGGGGGAGTTGGCCAAGCATGGGGTGTTCCTAGACTTTGACCGACTCATGATTAGCCCCTTCGGCGGGCTGATGGCGCGGGAGGTGAGGCTCTTCAATGATCGCGAACGCCAGCACCAGCTCGCGAGCGTGGACAGCCTGCATCTGGAGGTGAATGTGGCAGAGCTGATGGAGGGCCGGGTGCATGTGGAATCTCTGGAGCTGAGTCACGCCTCCGTGGCGCTGCCGGTGGACCCGGAGCGGCCGGAGCTGACGGTGATCAAGCTAGAGGATTTTAACGCGAAGGCGGTGCTTATTGGCAACCAAGCGGATATCCGCCAGGCTCAGGGCGTGCTCTCCGGCATCCAGTTGGACATCCGCGGCGTGCTGACGCTGCCGAAGGGCGAGGCAAAGCCGGACGAGGAGAAAAAAAGCGCCTTGGAGCGCCTCAGCATGATGCGGGAGCATCGCGTGCAGATCCAAAACGGGCTGGACTGGTTGGCACGGTTTCGATCGCCCAAGAAGCCGCTCATCAGCCTCGAAGTCAGCGGTGATCTAAATAAGCCGCAGGAGCTAAAGGCGGAACTGTCCTTCCGGGCTGAGCAGTTGCAATACGAGGATTACAAATGGGACGAGTGGATCGCCGATGCGGAATACGACGGCGGCATGATCGATGTGAAGCGTCTGCACTTGAGCGATCACCTGGGCCAGATCGAGGCGACGGCCACCTGGCGCATCGGCGCGGAGCGGGCACGCTTTCGTTTGAGTTCCAGCGCGGACATCCCAGCGCTGGCCCGCACCTTCTTCGATGTGGATGGGCTGCGTGAGGCGGTGTTTTACGAGCCGCCGGAGCTGGCGCTGGAGGGCTTCTGGTATCCAGGGCGGAACAAGGGCAAGCCGAAGGAGGAGCAGGTCTTTCCCGCCGAGGTCACCGGAAGAGTGGACTGCAAGCGCTTCGGCACTCGCGGGGCCGTTTTTGAAGGTCTCAGCGCCAGCATCGGCGTGAACGCGGACGGCTTTTATGTGCGTGATGCCGTGCTGAAGCACAAGACCGGGCAGGTGCTGCTCCAGCTCATGCAGCACCGCACTCAAGGCGTGAAGTATGATGCCACGCTGCGCATGGACCCGAATGTGCTGCTGCCCTTTGTGCTGCGGGAAAAGACCCGCGATGTGATCCGCCGCTTCCAGTTCGATGAGAAATCCCACATCGACGTGCAGGTGGCGGGTGCCGGGCCTTCCTTCATCCTCCAGGACGGCGTGAACTCCGGCCATGGCGTGCTGCGGAACTTCCACTACAACGGCGTGTTTCTGGAGGAGATGGAGGCCGATCTGGCCTTCCAGGGCTTCTTCCAAAATTTCCGCAATGTGCGCATCCGCCATCCCAAAGGTCCCGCGAGCGCTGACGATGTGTTTTTGAACGATGAGGAGAAATGGGTGCGCCTCACCAATGTGCAGGCCGCTAGCGACACCGCAGACCTCCTGCGCTGCTTTGCGGCCAAAACCGCCGCTCATATCGAGAAGTATCGCCTCACGGATGGCACGGACGTCACTGTGAATGGCACCATCGGCATCCGCGAACCGAAGTTTAACGACTACGCCGTAACCTTCCGCAAACCCGATGGCGTGGGCCATTACGAACTGTGGCGGAAGGATTACACCATCGAAGCCCCGGATGGCGTGGTGAAGATCAAAGACAGCATCCTCTCCTTCGATGTGAAGGGGCGGCTCTTCGAGCGTCCCTTCCGTGCGGTGGGCCAGACGGACCTCACCCCCGGCCTCATCGCCTACAACGTCGATGTAAATGCTGGCCTCTTTCCCTATGAGGTCTTTGGCAAGCAACTCGGCTTCACGGGTCTCAATGCGGCGATCAAGGCACGCGGCGAGGATGTGACCTTCGATGTCAAAGCCAAGGTGCTCGGCGGCGGTGTGACGATGAAGGGCTCGTTTGATACCTCCCGTTCGCCGAACCCTTACCAAGGCGAGGTTCGCCTAGATGCCATCAGCTTCCGCCAGTTTGCGCAGACCTACTCCAAAAATGATGACACCAGCGAAGGGGATCTCACCGGCCATTTGAAGTTCACCGGACGCGTGGATGACTGGGAGGCACTCAAAGGAAGCGGCGTGCTCATCATCGTGAATGGCAATCTGCTCTCCGTGCCCATTCTCGGCCCGCTCACGCCCATCATCGGTGCCTTGCTGCCACGGCCCATCGCCGGTTACAACATCGCCAAAGAAGCCTCGTGCAATTTCACCATCGCCGATGGTCATCTCACCACGAAAGATCTCGTGGCGCTCACCAGCAGCTTCCGCGTCACCTCGCGTGGCAGGGTGGATTTCATCCGCGATGATCTCGATTTCGATGCGGAGGTGCGCATCCGCGGCCTGCTAGCCATTCCCACTTTCCTGCTCAGCGAGCTGCTCGCCTATCACGGCACCGGAACCGTCTCGAATACCAAATGGTCCCCGAAACTCCTCGGCGGTGGAAGGGGCAGCGGCAGCAACGAGGCATCACCACCTCCCGCCACGCTGCAGGAGCCGCCCAAGAAGCGCCGCTCGCTGTTTGGAAACTGACGCAGAAGGTTGAACGGATGCGCCGCGCATGCTCGTTTGTGGCTCTCCGCATGAAACCGCTCCTCTCCCTGCTCTCCGTCCTCGCCCTCGCCACCTCGCTGCACGCTGAAAAGATCGTCGAAGTCGTCGGTGAAGGTCTGAAGGAGCCTTTTGGAACTGAATTCGACTCGAAGGGCACGATGTATGTCGTGGAGATGGTTTCAGGAAATCGCCTCTTCCGCGTCGAGGAAGGTGGAAAGCTCGTTCACATCGCCGGACAGGAAAAAGCCGGTTACAGCGGTGATGGCGGCCCCGCCTTGCAGGCGCAGTTCAATGGTCCGCATAACCTCGCCGTGCTGCCAGATGGCAACATCTTGATCGGCGATACCTGGAACGGCGTCGTGCGGAAGGTGGATCTCCAAACAAGCACCGTGAGCACGCTGCCAGGCTTCAAAGCCACGGGCAAAAACATCAAAGGCACGGGTCCTTACTGTATCACCCTCGATTTCACCGGCTCCAAGCTCTACATCGCCAACTTGCAGCAGGTGCATGTCGCCGATCTCGCCAGCGGCACCTGCTCTATCGTCGCTGGAAACGGCAAAAAAGGCCGTCCTGAGGATGGTGCCATCGCCATTGATGCCCCGCTCGTCGATCCGCGTGCGGTGGCGGTTGATCGCCAAGGTCAGATCTACATCCTCGAACGCGGCGGCAATGCCCTGCGAGTCGTCGGCACCGATGGCAAGATCCGCACGGTGGTGAATGCCAGCGGCAAAAAAGGCGGCGAAGGCGATGGAGGCCCCGCTTTGGAGGCCACGATGGATGGACCCAAGCACCTCTGTGTGGACAAAGACGATACCGTCATCATCGCCGATGCCGAAAGCCATCTCGTGCGCCGTTACATCCCGGCCACCGGCAAAATCGAACGCCTAGCCGGCACTGGCAAACACGCCAAAGGCGCTCCCGGCGGTGATCCCCAAGCCTGCGGTCTCGCCCGCCCGCACGGCGTGACCATTCATCCGCTCACTGGCGAGCTTTACATCACGGATAGCTACAACAACCGCGTGCTGAAGATCGTGAAGTGAACGTCACCCGGCGTGCTGACGCCCGCCGCTACGAAGAACGGGCCGGGTAGAGAAAGACGCGAGTCTTCGCCAGCGTCACGAAATCAGCTCGGGGATCGCTTTGCCATTCTCGACGATATGGACGGGGCGGCCGTTGAGGTCGTCGAGGGTGACTTTGGTGTAGTCGATACCGAGGTGATGGTAAACGGTGGCGAGGAAGTCGCTGGCGTTGCAGGGACGTTCGACGACGTCTTCGCCGCGCTTATCGGAGGCACCGATGACGCCACCAGTTTGGATACCGCCACCGGCCCACACATTGGTGAAGGCACGCGGCCAGTGGTCGCGGCCGGGTTGCAAGGTGCCTGCGGGAGCGCTGGCATCCCCTGCTCCGGTGCTGCGGTCAAAGCTGATCTTTGGCGTGCGGCCAAACTCGCCGGTGACGACGACGAGCACGCGTTTATCCAACCCGCGAGCGTAAATGTCCTCAATGAGGGCGGAGACGGCGCGGTCATAGGTCGGCATGCGGAAACGCAGGGCTTCAAACTGATGCTGGTTCACGGCGTGATCGTCCCAATTGTTCACGCGGCCACACAAGGGACCGCTGAGGCTGCTCGTGATGATCTCCACACCGGCTTCGACGAGGCGGCGGGCAAGCAAGAGCTGCTGCCCCCAGCGGTTGCGGCCGTAGCGATCCCGCGTGGCGGCATCTTCCTTGTTCAAATCGAAGGCATCACGCGTCTGTGGATTCGTGAGCAGCGTGGCGGCCTGAGCTTCAAACTCATCGAGAGCCCCCAGTTCGCCTTCGCGGTCAAACGCACGCTCCATTTTGTCGAGGCTACGGCGCAGCGCCACGCGATCGCTCAGGCGGCGTGTCTCGGCATCATCCGCGAGACCGATGTTGGGCACCTGAAAGCTTGGACGGTTCGGATCATCGCTCACGGCAAAAGGCGCGTAGGCATCACCCAGATAGGCCGGGCTCGAATACTCCGGCGAGGCGGCAGGCACGCCGATGTAGTTTGGCAGCGGATTGGCACGACCGCCTTCTTTGGCACGGAGGTAGTGCGCCACGGACATCCAGTCCGGCAGGCGAGGTTTCGGCTTGTCACGCGTATCGGTATCGCCGGAAAACATCTGCATCGTGCCTGCGGGATGGCCCCCGGCAGATTGATTCATGGAGCGCACGATGGTGAATTTGTCCGCGATCTTCGCATTCATCGGCAGCAGCTCGGTGAAAAGCGTGCCGGGCACCTTCGTGCTGATCGTTTTGAAAGGACCGCGATACTCGCTGCCAGAGTCCGGCTTCGGATCGTAGGTATCGATGTGAGACTGACCTCCCGGCAGCCAGACCATGATGATCGACTTGCGCTCGGACTTCGGCTTTGCGGCATTTTCCGCACGCAGTTTCAGCAGTCCCGGCCAGCTCATCGTCGCCATGCCGGCCAGACCGAACTGCATGAAGCCACGACGCGATAGCGGGCCGGCGCAGCGAACGAGAGATGGAGGTTGGATGATGGAAGACATGAGGGTGACAAACCTACGCCCTCGATGCGCCGGCTTTATCTCACGAAGAAAGCATTGCGCCCTCTCCGCCTCGCGTTATGGACAGGGCTCCCTTCATGGAAAAGAACACCAAATCCATCCTGACAGACCTCCAGTCACTCGACACGGCGTCGCTGAAAGCGCGCCTGGGCGAGCTCCGGAGGTATCTTTGACGTCCCGAGACTACGCGATGAGCTGGCGATGCTCGAGGACCGCATGGGAGCCCCCTCTTTCTGGGATGATCCGAACGCGGCGAAGAAGTCCATCGACCGCTCGAATGTCATCAAAAAGAAAATCATCCCGCTCGAGCAGCTCGAAGGCCGGGCGAATGAATTCGATGGCCTCATCGAACTCGCCAAAGACGCGGGCGACATGGAAACCTGGCGTGAAGTCCAGGACGAGCACACCCGCCTCGTCAAAGAAGTGGGAGATTTCGAACTTCAGCAGCTCCTCAGCGGGCCGTTTGATCGTGGCAATGCCTTCCTCACCATTCACAGCGGCGCGGGCGGCACGGAAGCCTGCGATTGGGCGGACATGCTCCTGCGCATGTTCCAGCGCTGGTGCGACCGCCGAGGCTACAAAGTCGAGATGATCGACTTCCAGGCGGGCGACGAAGTCGGCGTGCGCAGCGCCACGCTCGAAATCATGGGCGAAAACGCCTTTGGCTTCCTGCAATGCGAACGCGGTGTGCATCGTCTCGTGCGCATCAGCCCCTTCGATGCCGCGAAGAAGCGTCACACCTCCTTTGCCTCCATTGATGTGACCCCGGACTCCGAGGAAGAAATCGACATCGTCATCCGCGATGAGGATCTCCGCGTGGATACCTACCGCGCCGGTGGCAAGGGCGGGCAGAACGTGAACAAGGTGGAGACCGCTGTGCGCCTCACGCACATCCCCAGCGGCGTGATCGTGGCCTGCCAGATCGAGCGTTCACAGCCGAAGAACCGCGCCAAGGCCATGTCCATGCTCAAGGCCAAGCTCTACCAGATCGAAGAGGACAAACGCGCCGCCGAGCTGAACAAGCAATACGGTGAAAAGTCCGACATCGGCTGGGGCAGCCAGATCCGCAGCTACGTCTTCCAGCCTTACCAGATGGTCAAAGACCACCGCACCGGCGAAAAGACCAGCAACATCGACGATGTCATGAACGGCGACCTTGACCCCTTCATGGAAGCCAAGCTCCGCGGCAAGAAATCAGGCGACAGCGACGCGGACGACGACGTCTAGTTTTCAGCGCAAGTTCCCTTCATGCGGCTCGTTCCAGCGGGCCGCATGAAGCTCCTCGCCTTCCTCTTCCTCCTGCCGCTCGCCGTTCTCGCCGCGGACAAGCAGCCGAACATCATCTTCATCATGGCCGATGACCTCGGCTGGACGGATGTGGCCTGCTTTGGGTCCAAGTATTACGAGACGCCGAACATCGACAAGCTTGCCACGCAGGGCATGAAGCTCACGCGGCATCACCACTGCCAGAACTGCCAGCCCACCCGCGCCGCGCTCATGACCGGCCAGTATGCCGCCCGCACCGGCGTCTATACCGTGGGCGGCATCGACCGCTTTGACTGGTCCACCCGTCCGCTACGTCCTGCGGACAACTTCACCGAACTGCCGCTGGAAAAAACCATCGTCGCCCAGGTTTTGAAAAAGGCGGGTTATGCCACCGGCATGTTCGGTAAATGGCACCTCGGTGAGAAAGGCGGTCATCATCCCGGCAAGCGTGGCTTTGACGAGGCCATCGTCAGCATGGGCAAGCACTTCGACTTTGCCACCAACCCCAAGACGGAGGTGCCGGAAGGCCAATACCTCGCCGACTTCCTCACCGACAAGGCCGTCGATTTCATCACCCGGCACAAGGACGCGCCTTTTTTCCTCTACCTGCCGCACTATGGCGTTCACTCGCCTCATCACGCCAAACAAGACCTCATCGAGAAGTTCCAGCCCAAACCCGGCGTCGGCGGTCACAAGAACCCGGTCTATGCCGCCATGATCGCCAGCGTCGATGAAAGCGTCGGCCGTGTGATGCAGACGCTCGACGAGCTGCAACTCGCCGACAACACCGTGCTCATCTTCACCAGCGACAACGGCGGCGTGGGCGGTTACGCCCGCGAAGGCATCCTGAAAAGCGCGGGTGACATCACCGACAACGCCCCGCTGCGTAGCGGCAAAGGCAGCCTCTACGAAGGCGGCACCCGCGTGCCCTTCATCGTCCGCTGGCCAGGCGTCGCGAAAGCCGGATCAGCCTGTGATGTGCCCAC
The DNA here is from genome assembly GCA_044370285.1 of Prosthecobacter sp. Taxonomy (GTDB): domain Bacteria; phylum Verrucomicrobiota; class Verrucomicrobiia; order Verrucomicrobiales; family Verrucomicrobiaceae; genus Prosthecobacter. The sequence goes on along the minus strand of JBILVU010000089.1, from coordinate 10,649 downwards.
CATCCATGTCGATGTGCTTCCCACCCTTGCTGAGATCGCCCTCGCCGCTCCGCCGGAAGGGCAGCCGCTCGATGGCGAAAGCCTCGCACCCCTGTTCCGCGATGCGGGCGCTTCATTGAAACGCGAAGCCATTTACCAGCACTTCCCCGGCTACCTCGGCGCTGGCGAAAACACCTGGCGCACCACGCCCGTCAGCCTCGTCGAGGTAGGCGATTGGAAGCTCATGGAATACCTCGAAGACGGCCGCTTGGAGCTTTACAACCTCCACGACGACCTCGGAGAGTCCAAGAACCTCGCCAGCACCAACCTGGATAAGGCCAAGGAACTCCACGCCAAGCTCCAAGCCTGGCGCGAAGCCATCCACGCCCCCATGCCCACCCCAAACACGCCTTCCGCCGCCCCTACCAAAAAGAAGAAGGGCAAAGGCAAGAAGAAGGCCAACGAGTGATCTGGCGAAAAGGTTTTCCCCGCCGTTCGCCATCAGTTTACCCTCCGGCGAGAGTGCTGATCCTAGAATCCGCCTTGTCACAAAAGAAAAGGCCCCATGAAGTTCATGGGGCCTTTCGGAAGGATTGAAAAATCAGCTAAACCTACTCTGGTTTGATTTCGTGTTTCATGGGCGGTCCAGCAGGCCTGGAGGAACTAGGGCTTGCGACGCCTGCGCCGCCAGTGCCGCCGAACACGGTGTTGATGTTTTCTGGGTCATCCTGACGATGACGAGCCTTGAGGGTCTTATCGCCACCGAAGTAGTAGCGGACGCCACCGGTGAGCTGGCGGAAGTCACTATCGCCCAGGCCGCCGTCCACGAAGAGAGCGAGGCCGCGAACGGGTGTCTGATACTCAAGACCGACGATGGCGAAGTTTTTGCCAAATCGGTTCTGCCATTCAGCGGAGATCATGAGGTTATCAATCGGGTACACCGCGGCAAAAATACGGGCGGCAATGAAGTCACGCTCAGTATTCACGCGGGTGGCGAAGGTGGACTGGATGCGGGTATCGAAGTTATTGTAACCGATGAAGCCGCCGATGGTGAATTTATCGAAATAGAGTTCACCTTCGACTCCGACGAGGATGTCGTTGAAATCCGTGCTATGAAGGGCACCTGCGGCGAGACCGAGGAGATACTTCGAGGGATCACGACGGAAGAAGTGGGCACCGTAGCCCAGGATGTCCGTCTCGAAGCCGCGGGCATAAAGTCCATCGAGCTGAAGACCGTAGTGCTGGCCGACGGGGAGGGAGATGGCGGCACTGGTGCCACGAATGTAGCTGTTGTTCACGGCGCCGTAGAAGGAGTCGAGCTTGCCATTGACGCCGTCAACAGCAGGCTGGTCAGCAGCTGCGGCTAGCGTGGGAGGTGGAGTGCCGGCATAGGCGGAGCCTGCAAAGAGGGCCGCCGTGAGGAGGGTGGTGAAGACTCGTTTCATAAGGGCTTGTACATAACCACACCTGATGTGAGTCCTACAACCAAAAAAATGCGATTGCTGGCAGAGCGGCGAGCGGGAGGGAAATTCGCTCTGCGAGGAACATCCTGCTTGCCAAAGTGGCGGCAGATGGGCTTTGCTGACTTTTTAACTCAATTTTTCACACTCTCAGGACGGATGGCGGATCGCTACAAGATATATGAGAAACTCGGCGCTGGCGGCGTTGGAGCGATCTTTCGTGCCTACGACAGCCAGTTGAAGAGATGGGTGGCGGTGAAAAGGCTGCTCACCGCAAATGAGGCGGCGGAAGATAAAACCATTGCGGCAGAACTGCGCCGTGAGGCGGACACGCTGGCCTCACTGCGCAATCCAAATGTGGTGACGATCTTTGACGTGGCGAGCGACGCGGAGGGTCTCTTCATGGTGATGGAGCTTTTGCAGGGAGAAGACTTGGCCGATGTGGTGGCCCGAGGTCCGCTGCCTTACGATGACTTCAAGGAACTGGCCTCTCAGACACTCGAAGGCCTGCTATCGGCCCACCAACACCACATCCTGCACCGGGACATCAAGCCGGAGAACATCAAGGTCGAGCGCCTGCCCGGCGGCCGGATGCAGGCAAAGATCATCGACTTCGGCCTGGCTCGTGCGGGACTCCGCGCCCGCAAGCAGACGGAGGATCAAGAGGGTTCCGTCATGGGTTCCATCTTTTACATGGCCCCGGAGCAGCTCACCCGGCAGCCGGTGGATGAGCGCACGGATTTGTATTCGCTGGGTTGTGTGTTTTACGAAGCGCTGAGCGGCAAAAAAGCCTTCGATGGCGAGACGATGGCGCAGGTGATCGACAAGCACATCAACCACGATCTCATTCCACTACACATCATCGCCCCGCATGTGCCCCAGTGGCTAGACGCCTGGTGCATGCGCCTCATGGCGCAAAAGCCCGAGGACAGGCCCGCAAGCGCTCAGCAGGCCATCGAGGAGTTTCGTGCTTGGGAAAAGATGCCGCAGATGGTGCCTTACATGCCCTACATGGGCATGTATCCGGGCTACGCACAGCCGATGCAGCAGCCCATGATGTATCCTGGCACCGGCGCGGTGCCCGTGGGCACGGGGTATTTTCCGGTGATGGAGTCCCAACCCATGACCTACGCGGAGCCGGTTCTGGAAGCGCAGCCCGTGCAGGAGATGGCGGCGATCACCACCCCGCTGTCTGCCGCGCCTTCACGACCATCGCCACGCACCGCAGCGGCTCCGCTGGCGCATTCACAGCGAGTGAATCCCAACCGCAAAACGGCACCTCCAGCCAAGACGACAGCCAGCCCAGCCAAAAAGAAGCTGGTCATGATCGGTGGAGGTGTGCTGGCCGTGGTTCTCGTGGGTTACTTTTGGCTCAGTGGCGGCTCTTCAGGCGGCTCTGGCGGGGGAATCATCTCTGCCATCGTGGACTCCAAGCCGCCTAAAGTGACCTTCCAATTGCCACAGGACCGCATTTACCCGCCTTCGGACCGTAACATCACGCTTTTCTATGTGGGCAATACCGGCACGCTGAGCTCCCGCAAAGGTGGCGACGGCAATCTGGCCAAGGCAAACACCAACGAGGCCATCCTCGAATGGCGTGACCTTTCGGAACGCGGCAATGACAACATCCTGCGTGCTGCGAAAAACAACACCAGCTACGCACCCAAGCTGGTGGACTGGCCGGTGGCCAAAAGTGGCTCCGGCCCCAAGGGCGGGCGAAGGGTGCTCGATTTTCGCGTTCGTGATGGAAAGCCATCTGGTCTCGAACTAGTGATCCCGAAGGAGCAGGAGACGGCTTTCCCGTTTGGAAAGGACTCCGTGCTCGGCGACGCAGGCATGAGTATCTTGGCCGTCACTCAGGCGGATGGGAGCAAGCTGCCGATGCGCATTTTAGAAGTCGGAAATGACCAAGGTGCAGGGGCCGTAGTGCGAGTGGATGACAAAAAGAACCTCGTAGCCGAGATCAAGCAGGGTTCGTCCAGCGCCAAGATCGTTTCGCGAGATGTGAATGCCACCTCAGCTTGCGTGTGGGCGCTGGTTTGGAATGTGAATGGTTCGGTTGAGTTCCGCGCCAAGGACTCGGACGGGAAGGTTTTCTCCAGCACGGCCAAGGTGGATGCACCACAAGGGCCACTCTTCCGCTGCTCGGTAGGCAGGGTATCAACGGCGGATGGCAAAACGTCCGCCGCTCCCCCTGAGCAGTTCAATGGCTTCTTGGCGGAGTTGCTCGTCTATGCCAGCGCCTTAAAGCTCGATCAGTTGCAGCTCGCGGAAAGCCGCCTGCGTGACCACTATATCCAGGGCGGTGCCTCGCCTGTGAAGGATCGATTGAAGACGAAGCTGCCGTGGGTGGAGCCTCGCAATGGCTGGAAGCTCACCGCCAGCCACAAAGAGGGAGATGCGGCCAGGGCCGTGGACAGCAATCAAGGCACCCGTTGGGCCACCGGTGAGCCGATGAAGGGGGGGGAATGGTTCCAGGTCGAACTGCCCTCAGAGATCGACATCACGGGTCTCGCCATGGACAGCCAAGCCAACTCGCTGGACTATCCACGCAAATTCAAAGTGGAACTCTCCAAGGACGGGAACTCATGGGAACCGCCGGTGGTGACCCAGGATGGAAAATCACCTGTCATTGAGGTGGTGTTTTCTTCTCCCCAGCGGGCCAAATTCATCCGAATCACCCAAACGGGTAGCGCCGGGAATAGTTGGGGATTTCACGAGCTGGTTCTCTTCAAGAAATAGGCTCGGGTTTCGATCCGCTCAGAGCATCAAAAGCATGTAAACGGTGACGCCTGAATCACTTCACGGCCGACCGACGCCGCCGGATCAGGATCAAGCTGCCAAGCACCACCCCGAGGGCGCTGCCGGGCTCCGGCACAGGGGCCACGTTGAAGCTGAAATCGTCGAAGTAGTTTTTGTAGCTCACCGCGCCGTTGTCCAGCGTGCCGCCGCGGAGGTCCCAGCGGAGATCGGTGAGGGCATCGGCGTTCACGCCCAGGCTTTGTCCTGTGAGGATGGAAACGGATGAGCCGAGGGTGGCCGTGAGGTCGTCATAGGCACGCACGCTCACGTTCACCGTATCGGACTGCGTATTGAGCACCACAGACATTTCCGACCAGCCCTGCGTGCCCACTTGGCTGGCTGAGCTAATCCACGAGCCTCCAGAGCCAGTCATGCGATACTGAACGACGTTTTCGCCCGTGTAACCCACACTGAAAACGGACTGGCCGAGGGCATCACGAAGCGTCAGGCCAAACAAATTGCCCGCGTCCGTGTCGTCCGTGTCAGCCGGGCAGAACCAGAAGGTCATCGCAATGATGCTGGCGAGAGTGGCCGATGGATTCGTGCCGCCGAGGTCCCGGCTATCGAGGGCGTAATCGTATTGAAGGCTCGTGTCCTGAGCCAGAAAGTTCAGCACCTGGCTGCCACCATGGGCTCCAGTGTAGCGGTAGGCATGCACATAGTCCCGATTTTGGGAAAAAACGAGGCCTCCCGTGTTGCCGAGATACTGGAAGCCATTCGCCAATGTTCCCCCGAGGTCTTCATTGAGGCGACCACCCACCAGCGCCTTCCAGGCACCGGAGTTATCGGCGATGTCTGAGGCCGTGCCTCCTGGCCCACCACCATTGATGCCATAGGCCCCAGCGTTGTAGCGGGAAAGGTCTGGCCCATGGCTGATGTCCCCCAAAGTATTCGGAAAGGTGCTCGCCGGGACGATGCCAGTGAAGCCGTTGACCGCGTTGTTATTGAGGTAAAACATCGCATCACCGCCGAAACCGAGGGAGCTGATCATGCCATTTTGAGGGATTCGGTAGCCATCATCTTCTTCAAAACTACCCAAGTAGGCCATCGCGCTCTGCGGCAGAAGCAAGGCGAGGGGGAGTAAGAGCCTGATGGAGGTGCTGAAACAGGGCGAGGGCATAAAAGATTAGGGCCAATTAAATATAATATGTGGTAATTACAATATTTATTTATTTTTGGGATGTCTACGCGTCTCTCAAGGGGGGGGCGCGACGTCTTTTCGCTGCCGTTGCTCGCGGTGCATTCAGGACCAGTTTCTGGCAGGACAATTCGGCAAATGCCGGTTTCGGAATCATACGCAGGCTGACTTTTTGGTTTCCCGATTAGTCTGGATATGCTTATTATCAAGGAAATGCCGCCTGTCGCCCTTCTTGAACGCCCTCTTGTGCGCACGCCCTCTCGCTCCAAAGGCACCCCTCCGAGTCCGCTGATGGACTTTGATACCCTGCTTCATGAGCTGATCGCTTCAGGTGGCCCGATGCCCACGGATTACGCGCTGCTCAATCAGAAGCTCCGGGCTCTCGGCGATGCCGTTCGGGCGGGGCTGCTCCAGCGGCAGGAAATCCTCGCCTACGCTCGTGATCTCACCGGACGTCATTTCCAGGGCACGCTCCAAGCCCAGGCCTTGGAGCGCAAATACGGCTACAGCGGTGATTTCGAGATCATTGACGCCATTTACCAGCAGCAGATCACCCACAAGCCAGACTTGCGGCTCTGGGATCTCTATTTCCATGCCCAGGCGGCTCCCATCGCCGTGCGCAATCGCAAATCCTACTTCCTCCGCCTGCTCGATCAGCATCATGCCATGCCCCGGAAAGGTCCCATGCATGTGCTCGATGTCGCCAGCGGCCCCGCCCGCGATCTGCGGGAATGGCTGCTCGATCATCCGGCGGCCGATGTGCGCTTCGACTGCGTGGATGCCGATGTGCATGCCATTGAGCATGCCCGCCAGCTTTGCGCCCCATTCCTTGATCAAATCGAGTTTCATCATCGCAATGCCATGCGCTTCCTCCCCAGCCGTGGTTACGACCTCGTCTGGTCGGCCGGCCTCTTCGATTACCTCATGGATCGCAGCTTCGTCTTCCTGCTGAAGTCCCTCCTCGCCGTCACCCGGCCTGGTGGGGAGGTGGTTGTGGGAAATTTTTCCCCCTTCAATCCCAGCCGCGACTACATGGAGCTACTTGGAGACTGGGTGCTCACGCATCGCGTGGAAAAGCAGCTCGTCGAACTGGCCCGCGAGGCTGGTGCTGCTCCCGGAGCCATCTCCGTGCAATGGGAGCCAGCCGGAGTGAACCTCTTTCTTCACATCCGCCGCCAAGCCTGAGCAAGCATCCAAAGGCAAAGTCTTCCGCCGCTTGAAGAGAAACGAAGCGAGCCTTGACCATTCACGCTTCCCCGCCTTTGTAGCGGCCCTCGTTTTACCAGCCACACCACCCTGTACCTATGTCGGATTTCATCGCCAAAAACATCGCCGAAGTCGCCCCCTCCATGACCCTTTCCATCACCGCCCAGGCGAAGGCGCTCAAGAAGCAGGGGGTCGATGTGCTGAATTTTGGGGCCGGTGAGCCGGACTTTGACACGCCCGCCCACATCACCGCAGCGGCCATTGAAGCCCTCCAGAGTGGCAAGACTCGCTACACCGAAGCCGCTGGCATCCTCGAACTGCGTGAGGCCATCGCCGCCAAGTTCCTCGCGGACAACCAGCTCCAATACGAACCCTCCCAGATCAGCGTGAACTGCGGCGCGAAGCACTCCTGCTACAACGCCATCCTCGCCGTCGTCAATCCCGGTGACGAAGTCATCATCCCCGCCCCCTACTGGACCAGCTATCCCGAGATGGTGCGCATGGTCGGCGGTATCCCCGTGATCGTGGAAACCAAGCGCGAGAACGATTGGAAGATCACGCCGGAAGAATTCGAAGACGCCATGTCCCCGATGACGAAGATGATCATCATCAACAGCCCCGGCAACCCCACCGGCAGCGTCTATTCCAAGGACGAACTCGCCAAGATCGGCGAAATCGCCGCTGGCGAAGACATCATCATCCTCAGCGATGAGATCTACGAAAAGCTCGTCTATGCCGGTGAAAAACACGTCTCCATCGCCAGCATCAGCAAGGAAATCTTCGATCACACCATCACCATCAACGGCTTCTCCAAAGCCTACGCGATGACCGGCTGGCGCCTCGGCTACACCGCCGCTCCGAAGAAGATCGCCGATGCCATCGACACCATCCAGAGCCACACCACCAGCAATCCGACCACCTTCGCGCAATACGGTGCCCTCGCCGCCCTCCAGGGTGATCAGCAGATCGTCGCCGACATGCGTGACGAGTTCGACGTCCGCCGCCAATACATGATGAGCCGTCTCACCGGCTTCAAAAACGTCCGCGTCGTCGAGCCAAAGGGTGCCTTCTACTTCCTCGTGGACATTGAGCAGACCGGCATCAAGAGCGTGAACTTCTGCGAGAAGCTCCTCAGCAAACAGCGCGTGGCCGCCGTCCCCGGCGTCGCCTTCGGCTCCGAGCACACCATCCGCTTCAGCTACGCCACCAGCCTTGAGATCATCAACTCTGGCATGGACCGCTTCGAAGAGTTCTGCTCGCAGCATTAATCGAAAGATAAAACGGCCTCCTCGCGAGGTATGGGACTCTCCAAATCCTCGTGAGCGCCGTTTCTCTTCTCAAAGACCTCGATTACTCCGTCCTGCAGCAATGCATGCATTGCGGCATGTGCCTGCCCACATGCCCCACCTACGTCGAGACGAAGATGGAGCGAAACAGCCCTCGCGGCCGTATTTCCCTGCTTCGGGCGGTGGCGGATGGGGAGCTGGAGGTCACGAAGGCGCTTTCGGATGAGATGTACTACTGCCTCGGCTGCCTGGCCTGCCAGACGGCTTGTCCGGCGGGTGTCAATTATGCCGAACTCTTCGAAACCGCCCGCGCCGAGGTCGAGCAGGCCGGAGTCGCCCAATCCACCCAGCGGGATTTTTGGCGCTGGCTCACGCTCAACACGCTTTTCATGCGCCCGTGGCTGCTGCGACTCGTGGGACGCGTGTTGAGGTTGTATCAAGCCACCGGCCTCGACCGCTTCATGCGACGCGTGAAGTTCTTCGGCCTCATGCCCGCTTCGCTGGCCGCTTTGGAGCCTCAAACGCCGAAAATCGCCACCAGCTTCTCCGATGAGCTGATCGACCCCGTCGAGTCGCCGAAGGGCACGAAAAATCATCGTGTCGGTATGCTCACCGGCTGCGTGCAGGATCTCGCCTTCTCGGACATCAATCGCGACACCGTCGATGTGCTGCTCGCGAATGGCTGCGAGGTCGTCACGCCTCGCTCGCAGAGCTGCTGCGGCTCGTTGCATGCACATAATGGCGAACTAGAACTCGCCCGAGAACTGGCCCGCCGCCAGATCGACGCTTTCGATCTCGATTCACTCGATGCCATTATCACCAATGCCGGAGGCTGCGGCTCGCATTTAAAGACCTACGGCCATCTTTTGCATGATGATCCGCTCTACGCGGCCAAAGCGGCGCAGTGGGACAAAAAGGTGAAGGACATCCACGAATGGCTCATGCAGGCCGGCCTGCGCAAGCCACAGGCTGGCGCAGGCATCAGCGAGGTCACTTACCATGAGAGCTGCCATCTTTGCCATGGTCAGAAGGTCGTCTCCCAACCTCGTCAGGTCCTGCAAAGCATTCCTGGCCTTACCTTGAAGGAACTCCCGGAGTCCAACTGGTGCTGCGGCAGCGCTGGCATCTACAACATCACCCAGCCTGAGCAGAGCCGGAAGCTCCTCGACCGCAAAGTCGCCTGCGTGAAGTCCACCTGCGTCAGCGTCGTCGCCACCAGCAATCCCGGCTGCCATCTCCAACTCGCCAACGGCCTCCGTGCTTCTGGCCAGACCGTCACGCAGCCCGTTACCTTGCTGGCACAGGCCTATCGGGCGGAATAGATGCTCAGAGCTCCAGATGCCAGGCCTCTCACTTGCTGCTTGGTGAAGGCGGCGGTTCCTTGCGCAGCTTGCGTTGAAGAGATCGGCGATGCATGCCCAGGGTAGCCGCAGTCTGAGTGACGTTGCCGTCGTTGTCGTTGAGGACTCGCTGGATGTGCTCCCATTCGAGTCGATCTAAAGAAGAAGGAGTGATCTCGGTTTCCTCAGATGCCTGGGAGGGATCGCGGGCGAGGGCGGCGAGGATTTGATCGGCGTCGGCGGGCTTGGTGAGGTAGTCCCAAGCCCCCTGGCGCACGGCTTCCATGGCGGTGGCGATGCTGCCGTAGCCAGTGAGGATCAAAACACGCAGTTCAGGCCACGCGGCGCGGAGTTCGCGCAGGCAGGTGAGGCCGCTGGCTCCAGGGAGCTTCAGGTCGAGCACGGCGGCCTGCGGTTTGAGCTCGACGGCGGCGGCGGGTGCGGCTTCGGCGCTTTCGACAGCGATGACGGTGCAGCCGCGATCCCGCAACGCTCGGGCGAGGCGCTGGATGTAAATGCTGTCGTCATCGACGAGCAGGATGCGCTGAAAGTCAGGGTTCATGAGTCGGGGTGAACTGCGGGGAGCTGTAGAGCGGCGATGGTGCCGCCACCGTCGCGGGCGAGGTGCTGCATTTCGCCACCGAGCTGCGTGGCGAGCGTGCGCACGAGGAAAAGGCCGAGGCCCATGCCCTGACGCGGTGGTTTGGTGGTAAAGAAGGGCTCGCCTGCATGCTTTGCGGCTGCGGCGCTCATGCCGGGACCGCGGTCATGCACGGCTAGGAGGAGTTGGTCGGCGGCGAGGCTGATTTCGAGTTCGACGGGCTTTCCGGTGGTATCCGCCTCGCAGGCATTTTGGATGAAAATGACGAGCGCCTGCACCACGGGCTGCACGGGGAGGTTCAGCGTGGCATGGGGCGCCAAATCATGCACGACGAGCCGTGCAAGCATGGCGGCGGGAAGGGCCGTTTTTACCTCTTCGATGAGCAGTGTGGTCGTGCAGACTTCGCTGGCGGCTCCGGTGCCAGCGGTGGAACGCTGATCGAGCCGGTCAAGAATGCGGCGGCAGCGCTCGACCTCCTGACGGATGAGCGTGGCGTCCTCCAGCGGGCCGGTGGCGGCTTGTTTGGCCAGCGTGACCTCCAGCTCATGCGAGGCCACGGCGATGGTGCCGAGGGGTGAGCCGAGTTCATGCGCCACACCAGCGGCGAGCGCGGCGAGAGCGCTGAATTGATCCGCCCGCGCGGCACGAGCCTCCGCCGCAGCGAGAGCGGCTTCACGCGTTTGCAGGCTGCGGAGCATGCGCCGCACAAAGTAGGCCACGCACAGCGCGGTGAGGAAAAAGGCCACCGCCATGCCTTGCAGGTGCAGGCTGTAAGCCGGGCAGCCGATCTCGCCGATGCCGCCGGGGCCACGCAGCGGGATACCATTGTAATAGACG
>JBILVU010000211.1:0-7375 GCA_044370285.1 Prosthecobacter sp. | reverse complement strand
TCTCAGAGCGAGAGACGCCAGGAGCCACCTCGTCGGCGCGTTGCAGCAGCAGCCGCGTCATGTTCGGATGGATGCCCACTGGATCGCAGTAGTGGATGGTCTTGCCATCGCGATGCGTCACCGGCCCGTCGAGGCGCAGCTCACGTGGCAGCACCTGCTGGCAAAAGTAGCCCTCGCTGATGAAATTCGGCACGATGTAGATCACCTCGCTCTCCACCATCTCATACACCTCACGCATGTTTGGCTCCTCTTTCCAGAAACAGCAGGCTACCTCGTGAAAAAGGCCGCGACGGCGGATTTCATCGGCGTGGAGATGCGTCGGGGCACTAGAGTCAGGGTTCATCGTCGAACCATGACCGACGAGAATGAGGGCGGCGTGAGTGTGGGAGTTCAAAGCGGGTAGGAAACAGAGTTACGTCAGCCGTGACGGAAACGGATGTCGCGAATTTTCGCCTCGGGAAGGCGGGCTTGGAGCCGTTTGAGGATTTTGGTCTTTTCGAGGCTCAGCGCATGATGCGCCGAGGGCTGCGTGAGCCGCACGGTGAGGATGCCTCGCTCCATGCTGTCCGGTCGCGTGAGTCTGAAAAGCAGATCCCCCACGATCTCCTGCCAAGCGGAGAGCACATCCTCTAGCTTCACCCGATCTGCCAGGCCGGCCTGGGCCACGATTTTCGGAGCTAGGTCCGCCACGCTCAGCATCGGCAGCGTCATCACCGGCCCGTCCGAGACGCCGCGCCAGGCCGCCATCAGGCGATGGCGCATGAGCTGCTTCGGTGTGGGTTTACGGTCGGACATCCAAACCATGCTAAACCGGCCTCGCCATGCGCCCAACGTGAATTTGACCCCCGACGCATTCTTGATTATGCCCTCACCTCCATGTCCGCCCTCGACGCCCAAATCACCAAATCCGCCGTCCTCCTCGAAGCGCTGCCTTACATGCAGTCTTTCCGTGGCTGCACCTTCCTCATCAAAGTCGGCGGTAGTGCCATGGAAGACCCTGTGCAGGTCGATACCTTCCTTCGTGATGTCGTTTTTCTCGAAGCCGTGGGCATCAATCCCGTCATCGTGCATGGCGGCGGCAAGGCGATCTCCAAAGCCATGATCGAGTCCGGCCTGGAGGCCAAATTCATCAATGGCATGCGTGTCACCGACGACGAGACGATCAAAATCGTCGAAGAGACCCTCGCCCGCGTCATCAACCCGGAGATCGTCACCAAGATCAATGCCTTCGGTGGCAAGGCCGTCGGTATTCCCGGCACGGAAGTCTTCCTTGGCGAGAAAATGAAGGGCGATCTCGGCTGGGTCGGCGAAGTGAACGACTGCAAACTCGGCCTCATCCAAGCCGCCGTGGCCGGTGAGTTCGTTCCCGTCGTGTCACCCGTCGCCCGCGAGCTTGCCAGCGGCAAAACCCTCAACGTGAACGCCGATCTCGCCGCCTGCGCCCTCGCCAAACGCCTCAAAGCCACCAAGCTCATCTTCCTCAGCGACGTGCGCGGTGTGATGCGCGATCCCAAAGACGACAGCACCCTCATTCCTAGCCTCGACGAGGCCAGTATCGCCAAGCTGAAGGCTGAAAAAATCATCAGCGGCGGCATGATCCCCAAGGTGGACAGCTCCCTCGACTCCCTCCGCGGCGGCGTCGGCAAGGTCCACCTCATCGACGGCCGTTTGCCCCATGCTTTGATCCTCGAAATCTTCACCGATGGCGGCATCGGCACGGAGATTCACCTCTAAAACCCGGGTTGCCGTTTTTAGCCCGGGCACTATTTTGATCCCATGAGCATCGTCGCCAAAGAAAAACTCGCCGACATCGTGACCCTCTCTCCGGAAGAGATGCGTGAGATCATGCTCGGCATTCACGAGGCCCTGGAAGAGATCGAAGACATCGAAGATGTGAAGCGCATTCGCGGTGAGATCGAACGGGGAGAGACCTCTCTACACTCTTGGGACGAGGTCATGAAAGAACTAGGACTCACAGATGCCGACCTGGATCGTTCAGTTTGAAACCGCCGCCAAAAAGCAGCTCCTCTGCCTCGACTCAGTTTTGCAGCGACGGATCATGTCCAAGTTGGAAACTCTCAAGGCCAATCCAAGAGGCTCGGGTGCCATCAAGTTGAGCGGTTCATCTTCCTGGCGCGTCCGCGTTGGCGATTACCGCATCATCTACCAAATCCGAGAATCTCAACTCATCGTCTCTGTCATCAAAGTCGGCCACCGCCGCGAAATCTACCGCTAAATCATCACTCCACTTCTCCATCCTCCATGTCCGCTCCTCACCCAGAAACCCAATGGCTCTCTCAATACGTGCTCGGCAACTACGGCCGTTACGACGTGTGGCCCGTGCGAGGCGAGGGACCGTATGTGTGGGATCGCGATGGGAAGAAATACCTCGACTTCGCCGGTGGCGTTGCGGTTTGTCCACTGGGCCATTGCCCACCGACGGTGGTGAAGGCGCTCGCCGAGCAGGCGAGCACCCTCATCCATGTGTCGAACTGGTATTGCATCGACAAGCAGGCTGAACTGGCGCGTCTCATCGTCGAGGAATGCGTGGAGATTCCCGGCAAGTGCTTCTTCTGCAACAGCGGCGCGGAGGCGAATGAGGGCCTCATCAAGTTCGCCCGTAAATACGGCCAGCAGACCGGCGGCCGCTTTGAGATCATCACCTTCACCGGCAGCTTCCACGGCCGCACCTTCGGCGCGATGACCGCCACGGCGCAGGAGAAAATTCACGGTGGCTTCGGCCCGTTGCCGCCCGGATTCGTTTATGTGCCGTTCAATGATCTCGAAGCCCTCAAAGCTGCGATCACCGATAAAACCGTCGCCATTCTCGTCGAGCCCGTGCAGGGCGAGAGCGGCGTGAATGCCGTGACGGCCGAGTTTTTGCGCGGAGCGCAGGCTTTGTGCCGCGAAAAGGATCTGCTGCTGCTTTTGGACGAAGTGCAGGTCGGTTTCGGCCGTGCGGGAGAAATGGCCGGCTGGCGCAGCATCATCCCCGGCGATGAAATTCAGCCCGATGGCATCAGTTGGGCCAAAGCGATCGGAAGCGGCTTCCCGCTCGGCTCCTTCTGGCTGAATGATCGTCTCGATCCGAGCAAAGTGCTCGGCCCAGGCACGCATGGCACCACTTACGGCGGCTCGCCGCTCGCCTGCGCCGTCGGCATTGCCACGCTGCGCGCGATCCTCGATGAAAAGCTCTGCGACAACGCCAAGACCCGTGGCGCGGCCATTGCCGCCGCCGGACGAGCGTGGAATCACCCGCTCATCCAAGAAGTGCGCCAGCTCGGCCTCTTCATCGGCTGGGAACTCAATTCGGAGGCAATCGCAGCGAAGTCTGGCGGCAAGGTGCCAAGTATCTTCCTCGCCCAGAAGCTCCTTGATGCCGGCATGATGGTCACCCCCGCCGGTCCGAATGTCGTGCGCTGGCTCTCGCCGCTGAATATCACGGCGGAGCAGGCGGAAGAGGGACTTTCCATTTTCAAAAGTGCGCTGGATGCGCTTCTTTGACCCTTCCCGAACGAAAAAAAGGACTCCAGGGACGGAAACGACGGACCCCTTTGCTCTTCGCCCTACGCCCTTCGCTTTATGAAACATCTCCTTTCCATCGAAGAACTCTCCAAAGACCAGATCGAGAAGATCGTGGATCTCGCCTGCGTGCTGAAGAAGGACCGCAAGTCCTCGCCGCAGGTGCTTACGGGGCAGCAGTGGGCGCTCATCTTCACGAAATCATCCACACGCACCCGCGTGAGCTTCGAGGTGGGCATTCGCGAGCTTGGTGGCTCGGTGATGTTCCTCTCTGGTGCCGATATCCAGCTCGGCCGTGGCGAGCCGATCAAGGACACGGCCCGCGTGATGGGTCGCATGATTCACGGCGCAGTCATCCGCACCTTTGCGCAGCAGGACGTGGTCGATTTCGCCAAGTTCAGTGGCATCCCCACGATCAATGCTTTGACGGATGATGAGCATCCCTGCCAGATTTTGGCCGATTTGCAGACCATCCAGGAGCGTCTTGGCGGCTGGGCGGGCAAACGCGTCTGCTTCCTCGGCGATGGCGATTGCAACGTCGCCCGCTCATGGATCTGGGCCTCGGCGAAACTCGGCTTTGAGCTCGTCATCGGCGCTCCGAAGGCCTTTCAGCCGCAGGAGAGCTTCATGCGCAACGTTCCCGCTGGAACTATCCGCATCGTCGATGATCCCGCCGAGGCCGTGAAAGGCTGCGACGTGCTCTACACCGATGTGTGGGTCAGCATGGGCAAAGAAGCCGAAAGCGCCGACCGCATCGAGGTTTTGAAGCCCTGGCAGATCAACGACGCGCTCCTCAAGCACGCCAAACCGAACGCCATCGTCATGCACTGCCTGCCGGCCTATCGTGGCAAGGAAATCACCGACGAAGTCATGGAAGCCAATGCCGACGTGATCTTTGATCAGGCCGAAAACCGCCTGCATGCGCAGAAAGCGGTGATCGTGGAGATCACGCGGAAGAGCTAAGTCTCAAGCGGGCTGCAAAAAGACGCGTGGTGGACGGCCTTTGACACGCTTGAGCGTGGCACTGAGAGCGAGGCTGGCGAGCTGGGTTTGCGCGTTCCAATCTTTGCGAGGCTTTTGGCCTTTGCTGGACCATTTCATGCCGGTTTCGATCCATTGCTGGCGATACTCGTCGTAGCTGAAGCCTTTGTCGTCATCGGTGACGCCGAACTGGAAACCGCAACTCGCGCAGATTTCGAGCGAGGCTCCGCCGGTTCGGTTGCGTGGCGGTTCTTTCAGTTCGTCGTAACCGCACACTGGGCAGATGTGGGTCGTGGAGGAGGTTCTCATGGCTGGTTTTTTTGGGGCGGGCTTACGGGGCATTGTCAGCGGGAGGAAAATCGAAGATCGGCGGGCTTTACCGGGCGGCCGGGCTGGCGCTGCCAGTAGCTGGCGCTCTCGGATTTGAAGAAGGTCTTCGTGCGACCGCCTTCGTTGTAGGCGGCGAAGGCTCGCGTTTTCGGATCAAACACACGCAGCGTGCCATCGGTGTCGTCAATCTTCATCGGCAGGGACTCGGCTCGGGCACGTTGGAGAAAGAGCCAGGCTTGAGCGGCATAGTCATCAGGGGATTTGCTGGAGAAATCACGGCCATGACGGTCAAAGTGGTCCTGGAGGCTGGAGACATTCCCCCAGGTCTGTCGCGTGGGCGGTGCTTGGGCGGGGGTGGCAGCCTTGGGTGCAGGCTTTTTCTCCGGGGTGATGGCATCGAGCACGCGGCGCACGATGGAGGGCGGCGGATTCGCGGCGGGTGCATTGCCACTGGTGATGAAGGTGCCGGTGGCGAGCTGCTGCCGGGCGCTGCCGAGGCTGTAATGATACGTCGTGCCTGTGGAGAGGCCGCTGAGTGTGATGACATGCTCCGCAGATACGACGCCCTCGGCTTTTTGGATCAACTGGGCCGCATTCAGGCCGTAGCTGAACCGCGTGCCGCAGGCGACATCCGTTTTCCAAGTGATCGTGGCTCCGGTAGCACTCGGCGTGATCTGTGGCTGGCCGAGAAGCTCCACGGCATGCGCCCAAGCGCCGGACATGACGACGATGAGGCTGAGCAGGAAGGTGAGGGGTCCTTTCATGAGGTTGGGGGGCGTTTGGGACACTCTGAGGCGCTATCCGTTCAATTTGCATATCGGCCACCATTCGGGCCGCTCATCCACTTCCAAGCGCTCTCGATGTGTTCGCGCGGATCGAGATGCGCAGCTTTCCAGCCGAGAACCTTCGCGGCGAGTGCAGGCTCGGCCACGAGTTCGGAGGGGTCGCCAGCACGACGTTCGCCATAGACGACGGGGATGGTTTTGCCGGTGACGGATTCGGCCGTGGCAATGATCTCCTTCACACTGAACCCGCGACCCGTGCCGAGATTGATCGCGATAGTGTCGCCGCCTTCGCGAAGGTATTTCAAAGCGAGAGCGTGGGCACTGGCGAGATCGCAGACGTGGATGTAATCGCGGATGCAGGTACCGTCCGGCGTGGGGTAATCCGTGCCGAAGACGGTGATGTGTGGCCTTTCACCTTTCGCTGCCTGGAGCACGAGAGGAATCAAATGCGTCTCGGGATTGTGATCCTCACCGATCTCGCCGCTCGGGTGGCAGCCGGAGGCATTGAAGTAGCGCAAGAAGACCGCTTTCAGGCCCCAGGCTCGCTCGCAATCACGCAGCACGCGCTCCAGCATCCACTTCGACGCTCCGTAAGGGTTCACGGGAGCCTGCGGGTGAGATTCATCGATCGGGATGCGCACCGGGTCTCCGTAGCTGGCACAGGTGGAGGAGAAGATGAAGCGCTTGCAGTCATGCCGCTGCATCGCTTCGAGGAGGGTTAGCGGCGCGGCGAGGTTGTTGCGGTAGTACTTGAGCGGATCGGTGACGGACTCGCCCACATACGCAAAGGCGGCGAAATGCAGCACGGCCTCCGGCTTGTGCTCGCTGAACAGCTTTTCAATCAGCGCGGCATCCGCCATTTCGCCCTCGATGAAGGTCACTCGATCCATCGGCAAGGCATCTCGATGGCCGAAGATGAGGTTATCGAGCACGATGACTCGTTCGTGCTGTTCGAGCAGATGACGAACGGTGTGGGAGCCGATGTAGCCGGCACCGCCGGTGATGAGGAGAGTTTTTTGGGGCATCGTCTGAAATACAGCAAGCGATGGCCCGCGTGCCAAATTGTACTTTGGTAACGTTCACCCCGCAGTTGGAGGACATGACGCACTTCCAGATTCTACTTCACCTGCACCGGATGCATAAGGTAGGCGATCAAATCACGCACCTGATCGGGCGGGAAGGCGAGGAGGAGGCCTTCGGGCATCATGGAGAGAGGAGACGATTCGGTTTTGGTGACTTCTGAGGTTTCGAGGGTCAAGGCTTCGGTCAAGGTGCGCAGGGTGAGCGTGCGGTCCGTCTTCCCGGCGATGACGCCGCTGAGCTGGCGACCATCTTTGAGCGTGAGGAGGCTCATGCGGTAGTCGGCGCTGACGACGCCACTCGGATCGGCGATGTTTTCGAGGAGGTAATCGAGGCTCGCACGACCGCTGCCGGTGAGATCGGGGCCGATCTTGCCACCTTGGCCGTACATCATGTGACAGGCACCGCAGACGGCGGTGAAGAGCATGCGGCCATTGCTCAGATTCGCCTTGGCGAGCACGGCGGGCTTCAAGTCGGCCTTCAGCTTCTCGATGAGCTGCTTTTTGTCGGCCGCAGACTCACGGAGTTCACCCCAGGCTTCGACGAGTTGCTTTGAAAGCGCTTCGTCTTTGAAGCTGCGAATCTGCCGGGCGTGGAAGGCGCTCAGTTCCGTGCGTGGGATACGGCCGGCGGCCATTTCCGCGAGCATGGCCTGCGCAAAGGAAGGACGCGAGACG
>JBILVU010000210.1:0-7420 GCA_044370285.1 Prosthecobacter sp. | reverse complement strand
ACCGGCATCGAGGTGAGGATGAAGAAGGGGAAAACCTGGCTGCTATCCGCTGCGCCTTTGGCATTCTTCGGCAGGGAGAGCTCCGGGTGCTGCTGGTAAAAGACGAACAGCAGGATGCCGATGCTCAGGACCATGAAATTCACCGGGATGTCCGCCACGCCGGAGAGGATGGTGGCACGGGCGCTCTGGCTTTTGTTTTTGGCCGTCAGCATGCGCTGCACCATGTCCTGATCCGTGCCGTGCGTGGCCAGCGTGACAAAGGTAGAGCCGAGAAAGGCGGCCCACATCGTGTACTCCGTCTCCAGGATGCCTTTGATCCAAGCCCAGGCCCCCGTCTCACCTTCGGCCGGTGCGCCCCAGTCGATCACCGCAGGCTCCTGCATCACACCGCGCAGGGCGTCCCAGCCACCCGTCTGCGAAAGCAGATGCCACAGGCTGAATCCGAGGGCGGAAAAGAGGATCACCACTTGGATCACATCCGTCCAGATCACCGCCCGAATGCCTCCCACGGCCGTGTAGAGGGAGGTGAGCACCGTGATGCCGACGAGCGCCACGGCGTAGAGCCAGAATTCCTGCATCGGCGTCGTCGCCGGATCGACGAAGACCTTCCAGCCCAGCACCAGCAGCACGGTGGGCACCCACAGGCGGGAGCCGCTGGCCAGCAGTCGGGTGACCAAAAATACCGCCGAGGAAATGCGCCGCGTGCGCGGGCCAAAGCGGATCTCCAGAAACTCATACACGCTCACCACATTGTAGCGGTAATACGCCGGGATGAAGAAGGCGCTCACCACCAGACGTGCCAGCAGGTAACCCGCCATGAGCTGGATGTAGGTGTAATTGCGCAGCGCATAGCCTTCGCCCGGAGCGCCGAAAAAGGTGCCCGCGCTGATTTCCGCCGCCAAGATGGAAGCCAGCACCGCCCACCACGCGATCTGACGATCTCCGAGCGTGAAGCCCTCCACACTGCCGCTTTTGCTGCGCTGCGAAAGGCCGATGCCCATGATGAGGCCGAAGTAGGCAAGGAGGACGAGGGCGTCGATGAAAAACGAGGTCATACAGCTCGCAGCCTATCGTGAGACTCCACGGTGCGGCAATGACGAATTCAACTTCCTGCGGCGAGCCAACGAGAGAGTTGGAGGCACGATGGTCACACTTATCCTTGCTTCTCCGGCGGCAAGGGAAGCTCCTGGCGGCGGTCCAGTTTGTGAAGGCTGGCATATTGGCGATAGGTGGCCTCATCTGGCAGCACGCAGCTATTTGGCAGGGTGACGTTGTCCCGATCTGCCGCTACCTCGGCCAGATAGGTCTTCCACATGGGAATGATGTCCGCCACTTGCTTGCCCATGGCTGCCTCAAACCACGTCTGGTAACCCTCCGGCGGAATGCCTTTCTCGATCAGTTTGAGCATGGGTTTCAATTTCCCCTGCCGCCACATGAACATGGCCACGAGCCTTTGCTCACTCCCGCTGAAGCGGCCCAGCGGGTCCTTGTAGCCGAGAATCTGCCGCAGATTGAGGTTCGGGAGTTCGTCCCCGATGGCCTTGAGTCGCCAGGGATTCTGAAAGCCAAATTCGAGTACCAATTCATCGCCCTTCCAGTAGCCGTAAAATTTCTCGAAGAAGCTTGAGATGCCTTGGGTGGCCCAAACGGGATGCAGTGGCAGGTTTGTCTCCACCAGTGGATGGGCGAGATTGTGCGTGATCGTCCCCAGCCCGGTGCCTTCTTCGGTGATGAAGCAGTTCAGCTCTGGAATGAACATCATCGTGAATTCCGGCACGGGGCCCTTCATCTTGAATTCTTTGCGCAGATAGACCTCGAGCCGCTCCCGATTCTCCAACACCAGCATCTGGATCGGATAGGCATAATCTGCCGTGAAGAACTGCCGGTGAATGATCCGCACAAAGGCATCCGCGAAGCGCATCATCTCCTGCACCATCGGAGTCTCCTTCATGGAGTAAAAGTGGAAGAACTTCGTGCGCTGGTTGTGAGGGAAGAGGCGCAGATGCTTCGCCTCCTCTCCACGGGCGGAAAGCGGTGCCAGTCCGAGCAAGGGCAGGGCAGAACGAAGCAGCGAACGGCGTGATCTTAGCACACTCCCGCCCACGCCCGAGGGCATCGGTGGGACAAGCGAAGGACAGACGCTGGATGAGTGGCTCATGCGGCTGATCATGACCGCCTCATCCTTCCTTGGCAACCCTCGACGGGGCGATAGATCATCCACCCCGGTCTCGTTTTCGGCACCGGACTAGCGTCTGCGGCTCCTCCGCCGATCGTCTGGTTTATCACTCGTGCACTGGCCGGATCAATTCACCCAACGTCATGAAACAACGCCTCCGCCTCCTGCTTCAAGCTCCTTTCTTCATGCTCCTGCTGGGCATCACCGCCTCGGTGGCCCTCGCGGATCTGCCGCAGCAGCGTAAAGCCCTCGATGAACTTCAGGCCGCCAAAAAAGCCGATGATCCCATGCCTTTGCTCGAGTCCGCCAGGAACCGCATCGCCAAGGCCAACAAGGGGAACAAGGGCGGAGACAAGGAGGACGTGCTCGGCAAGATCGACGAAGCCATCAAGGAACTCAAAGCTGGTAACAAGCCCAAGATGGAACAGAAGATCAACGCCGCCATCGCCAACCTCCATCAGGGCAAGGACAAGTCCAAGCGGCCGAAGTGAAGTCACTAGCATCTCCGGTGGCTGGAGGGGGGCTTGATGCTCGGACGAAAAGTAAATTGCCACAGATTCAGGGCAGCCCGCAGATTAACCTGAATTTTGTGGGAGTTTTCCGAGCTTGAATTGGGAGATAAAAACAGGAGGAACACTCTGCGTCCTCTGCCTCTTTGCCCCTCTGCGGCAAAGACGAGTGCGAGAAATGCAGGCTAGCGAGACGCTATGCCTCGCTCTCGGAGTGATGTAGGCGTGGACCATCCTCAAGCCGCCAGCTCCGCGAGCAGCGCTTGATTTAAGCGCACGCCGGCCTCGAAGTTCTCGATGGGGAAATTTTCATTCGGCGCATGGGCTTGGCAATCAGGCAGGGCTAGGCCGAGCAGCAGGGTATCTGCTCCGAGCACGTCTTTGAAGGCCTGCACGATGGGGATGCTGCCGCCTTCGCGGATGAGGGCGAGGTTTTGACCGGGGAAAGCCTTCTTCAAGGCCCGCTGCGCCGCTTGGCCGATGGTCGAGTGCGGGTCCATCAGGTAGGGCATGCCGGTGTGGCCAGGCACGATCTCTAGGCGCACGCCGGGAGGTGTGTGTGCCTTCAGATGAGCGGAGACGAGTTCGAGGATGCGGTCGGGGTGTTGATCCGGCACGAGGCGGCAGGAGAGCTTCACGAAGGCTTCGCGGCCGATGACGGTCTTCGAGCCTTCGCCTTGGTAACCACCGCCGATGCCATTCACCTCGATGGTAGGGCGTGCCCAGCGGCGTTCACGCTCGGTGTAGCCCGGCTCGCCAAAGAGGGAAGGGGAACCCGTGAGCTCCAGCATCTCCGCATCGCCATTGCCGAGCGCGGCCCAGGCCTCGCGTTCCCAGTTTTGAATGTCGAGCACCCCATCGTAAAAACCCTTCACGGCCACGCGACCCTCGGCGTCATGCAGCGTGGCCGTTAGGCGGGCCACAGCGGTCACGGGATTGGCAATCGCCCCGCCGAAGATGCCGCTGTGCAGATCAATCGAAGGTCCGTGTACACGGGCTTCCAGGCAGGCGATGCCGCGCAGGCCGTAAGTGAAGGTGCCGATGCCCGGAGCGACCATGCCGGTATCGGAAATGGCCACGAGATCGCACTTCAGCTCCGCCGCATGCTGCTGGAGGAAAGGCTTCAAATTCGGGCTGCCAATCTCCTCTTCGCCTTCAAAGAGCACCGTGAGGTTCACTGGCAGGTCAGCGTGCTTCGCGAGCGTTTCGGAGAGCCCCTGCACATGCGCCATGAGCTGGCCTTTGTTGTCCGTGGCACCCCGGCAGTAGATGCGTCCGTCGCGGATGGTCGGCTCAAAGGCGGGCGATTTCCACTCGTGCAGTGGCTCGGCAGGCTGCACGTCGTAGTGACCGTAAAGCAGCACCGTGCGGCGGCCAGCGATGTGCTTGTTTTTCGCCAGCAGCACCGGATGGCCCGGCGTCTCGTGCAGGTCCGCCGTGAGGCTCATGCCGCGCAGCTTGGCTTGCAGCCATTCGGCGCAGGCACGCACATCGCCACGGTGGGTGGAATCAGTCGAAACAGAAGGAAAACGCAGGCAGGTGAGGAGGTCGTCGAGGCCGGGGGGATGCATGCGATCACGCTAAAAGTTGTTCAGAGGCTGTGCAACTGGAGCCTTGAATCCAGTTGCACAGCATGTGGACAACTTGGATGAATGCGACCCTTTCCAAAAAGCCCATGCGTTACTTCTCCACTCGCGGCCAGACGCCGCTGCACACCTTCTCCGAAGCCGTCGAAGCCGGTCTCGCGCCTGATGGCGGCCTGTTTTTGCCGGAAAGCCTGCCCAGCATCGCCGGGAAGCTCGCGGAGTGGTCCACGCTCACTTACCCGCAGCTCGCCGCCGAGTTCTTCACGCTCTTCGCCCCCGAAATCCCGAAGGACGAATGGCACCAGCTCACCGCCGAGGCCTACCGCCGCTTTGAATCGCCCGATGTGGCTCCGCTGAAGAAGATCACGGACAAGACCTACATCCTCGAACTCTTCCACGGCCCCACGCTCGCCTTCAAAGATTTCGCCCTTCAGCTCCTCGGCCTGCTCTACAAACGCCAGACCAGGCTCAGCGGCAAAAAGCTCTGCGTGCTCGGCGCCACCTCCGGCGATACCGGCAGCGCCGCCATCCACGGCTGCATGGGCCAGGACGGCATCCAAATCTTCATCCTCTATCCCAATGGCCGCGTCTCGCCTCTCCAGGAGCGCCAGATGGCCTGCACCGGTGCGGACAATGTCTTCGCCATCCCCGTGCCCGGCACCTTTGACGATGCGCAACGCGTCGTGAAGGACTGCTTTGGCGATGCCACCTTCACCAGCGAGGTGAATCTCTCCGCGGTGAACTCCATCAACATCGCCCGCATCCTCGCCCAATGCGTCTATTACATTTGGGCCGTGCTGCGCCTGCCGGAGAAAGACCGCGCTTCCTGCGAGTTCGTCGTGCCCACAGGGAATTTTGGCAATGTGCTCGCCGGTTGGCTCGCTCAGCGCATGGGCCTGCCTTGCGGCACCTTCCGCGTCGCCACGAATCAGAACGACATCCTCCATCACTTCTTCACCACCGGTGAATACCGTCAGGGCGACGTGCATCCCAGCCACGCCCCCAGCATGGACATCCAGGCCGCATCGAACTTCGAGCGCTTCCTCTACTTCATCCTCGGCGAGGACAGCGCCCGCATCCGCGAGGTCATGGCGCAGATCAAATCCGGCACGCCCGTGAAGATCGACCTGCCCACCACCACCTTCCGTGCCTCCCGCATGGATGACGACACCATCGTCCAAGCCACTGCGCAGATGTGGAAGGATCACCACTACGTCCTCGACCCTCACACCGCCTGCGCCTTCACGGATATGGCCCAGGATCGCGTCAGCATCGTCCTCAGCACCGCTAGCCCCGCAAAGTTCCCCGAGGTCGTCCAGCAAGCCACCGGCAGCGAGCCGATTCATCCTTCTCTCGAAGCCCTCAAAGCCAAAGACATGCGCCGCTGGCCCCTCGAAGTCACGACCGATGCCGTGAAGGCCTTCATTCGCGAAAAGAAGGTGTGACTTCGATCCTCGTAGAGGAAGACGTGAGTCTTCCTCGAGCGTCCTCCCACCATCGATCACCATCCCGGCGTGCTAACGCCCGCCGCTACGAGGAGGGCGAACCTTGTAGTGGAAGACGTAAGTCTTCCCCGAGCGACCGCACAGCTTCGCCCCCCATCTCGGCGTGCTGACGCCCGCCCTTACGGAGAAAACGATCTTCGTAGAGGAAGACGTAAGTCTTCCCCAAGCGAGCCACCCCGCGCATTCGCCAATCATGACGGCGTGCTGACGCCCGCCGCTACGGAGAAAGCGATCCTCGTAGTGGAAGACGTGAGTCTTCCCCAAGCGAGTTTCCGTGCGACTTCCCCCACCTGAGACTCAGGTGAAGTACAAACGGATAAGTTCAATTCGCCGAGTTATGGATAAAGGCGTCCAAGTCTTCGAGATGCTTCGCATATAAGGTGGCTTGAAGGTGATTCTTTAGCACCTCGACCGCATCCGCTATCGACTCATCGGTTAACACGGCAGGATTACTTCCACAAGTTGCATGGCTAACAGCTTTTGAAGCAGCGCTCCAAAGTCGGCCTAACTGAAGTGCGGTTGAGTTTCCAGGTCCGGGGTAAATCAAGTCCCCGTTTTCGCCAAGGTTGTCGATTCGCTGACCATCTTTCTGGGGGGCTGCTCTTTTCGGGTGCTGATTTTTATTGTCCCAGGAGATGCCGACAAACTCGATCAGCCACCGGATCGCGATGGCGCGTCCCATTTGCACCGCCTCTGCTGCAAAATTGCCAAGTTCACGCTGATGCACCTCTGGATCCAATCTAGTGTGCGCCATCGCGGCCCTGAGCCGCGATGGTATGTGTTGGTGCCTTCATTCTTTCTTCTGTTGATCGTTGAGCGTCTCCATAGTCGTAACAAACAAGTCTCTCACCTCACCACCTGAAACTCCGGCAGCATGCAGACGGACCACAGCAGGTCTTCGAGGCTTTGCTGCGTGGGTTTGGAGCCGAGGATTTCGCTGGCGAGGGCTTTTTCGGCTTCGCTTGGGTTTCGGCTCAAAGCGTGGCGATAGAGCTCGCTGATCAAATCGGGCTTTTGAGCCTCAAGAAGGCGTTTCGCACCTTTTTCGAGGTTTTGGGCCAAGAGACTGCCATTGGCCAAATCAATCGCTTCGAGCGTGGAGAGCTCATTCGGTCTCTCGGAGACGATTTGATCGCGATTCGGCCTGCCGAGCGTGCGCATGAGGAAATCCGACTTCATCAGCGAGGCGCGGACCATGAGGCCGTTCGAGGTGGCACCTTGGGCGAGTAGCATGGGGGCTTGTTGATTGAGCGCCGAAGTCCACGGGGCGATGGGCTTGACGAGGCGGGCTTTTTTCCAGTCCTTCGGCTGAAACTGCGCGAGGCGGCCTTCCTTCCCGCCGGGCACGGCGGAGGTCCATTCCCAGGTGTCGTCGCTTGCGATGATGGTTTCTTGGCCTTTGTCGTCGCGCACGCGGGCGTCGAAGAAGAAAGCGGCGAGGTTGGGGCCTTTGCCCGCATTCTTGGCGACGGCGAGGATGACGTTCTGGCCTTTCTTCAGCGCCGTTTGCAGCGGCACGGCGGCGAATTTCGTCCAGTCGGTGCTCTCGCTGATTTTGCGATTGTTGACGTAGAGGATGTACTCGTTGTCGCAGGTCATCACCGCGCTGGAGCTGGCGGGATCGGCGTCGAGCTGGATGGTTTT
>JBILVU010000018.1:0-59569 GCA_044370285.1 Prosthecobacter sp. | reverse complement strand
TCCGGCACTTCCTCGGCCAGCTTTTCAGTCGTGCCGAGATCGACGGTGAAGTGCTTCAAGTTGCGATTGTTCACGCCGATGATGCGGGCGTCGGTCGCGAGGGCTCGTTCGAGCTCTGGCAGGTCGTGGACTTCGACGAGCGCATCGAGCTGGAAGGTACTCGCCACCTCCAGCAGGTGCTCCAGCGTCGGCTGGTCCAAAGCGGCCACGATGAGCAGGATGGCATCCGCACCGGCCACCACGGCCTCAAAGATCTGCGCCTCATGGATGATGAAATCCTTCCGCAAACACGGGATGTCCACCTGCTCGCGAATCAGCGTGAGATACTCCAGACGACCTTGGAAATACTTTTCATCGGTGAGCACCGAGAGGGCATTTGCACCAGCTTTCTCATAACCACGGGCAATCGTGAGCGGATCAAAGTCCGCCGCGATCGTGCCCGCGGAGGGCGAGGCACGTTTCACCTCGGCAATCATGCTCAGGCGGGTGGGATCGGCCCGCAGGGCATCGTAAAAAGAGCGCACGTCATCCCGCAGCGCGGCGGCGGCACGCAGTTTCTCCGCCCGTGGAAGGAGGCGCTGCACTTCGAGGTGCTTTTGGGCGATGATTTCGTCCAGTTTGTTCATGAGGGCCGCCACAGTGCGGGCGAACCGCCTCCGTGCAACCCGTCTTCACCTCCTCGCCGGAGGTTTTTCTGGCTCTTCACTCCTCCGTAGGCAGGTGGCCGATCACACGCGGCTTGCCCGCCCCTTCCCAAAGCTGCATCGCCGGGCCTTGTTCGTCCGGAGCGATGTAAAACAACCTCGGCTTCCCGTTCACCTCGGTGGCGCAGAAGCCTTCCAGCCGGTCCGCGTCCTCCTCCAGCACTTCCGCACCCTTCAGCGAGGCCAGCATCGCATCGAGCTGATCCTTCACCGAGGGAAAGTCGTCCGAGTTCGGCACATGCATCGGCTTCGCAGGCACCGGCACCCGAACCACGGAGCCCAGGTGATGCCCGCGCAGCCCGCAGTAGATCCAGCCGCCCGCCACCGTGATCTTCGAGACCCACTGGCCGCCACCGTTGCCTTCATCCGTGTTCAAAGCCGCCACCGGGGCGATGCGGGCACCCACCAGCACGCCGATCCGCGTCAAATCATCCGATTCATCCAGCAGCGTGATGCCTCCCTCCCACAAGTCCCCGCCGCTTTCGAAAAAGAACCGGCCATCCGAGGTCGGCGTGCCCGCCGCTGCACCATTCACGCGACGGCAAAACACCTGCACAAAGCTTTTCGCCCCAGGCCTCCGTCCCCACATGGCCGGCATCGCCGCTCCATCCTCCTTCTCATTCCCGCTCACAAACAGAATGTCCTTCAGCGGCGATCCTTCCTGCGTCACCACAAACAAATCGGAAGCACCCACCACCGGTGCCGTGGAGCACACACGTTTCACCGCCGGCTTCGCATCCGCCTTCCACACCCACACCGCATCCTTCGCAATGAAGAGCGTCTCGCCCTCGCTGCCACGGGCGACGCTCTCGATGCACTCCTCCGCCAGTTCCTTCGGCAGCGGAACCTTCGTGATCTTGCCCGAAGCCACCTCCACCTGGATCAAACCCGTGCGCACACCACAAAGGCCAATCGTCACCGTCTTCCCATCCGGCGAGAAAAACGCATCCGCAGCGGCCACAGGGCTGGCTTGCATGATCGAAACAGCGAATACAACAGCGAGCGAAAGGCGGAGAAGCTTCATGCCGCCGTGATACCGATCTTCGTCATCGGTGTCAATGCAGGCTTCTCATTAAGGGCGTGTCAGCGGATGCTATGGCTTGGGTTTGCCGTTGTAAGAGCCGTCAATCCAACGCTTCTCGGCTTGTTGGAAAGCCAGCAGCCAATCTTTCTCGTTGGGCACCAAGCCAGAAACTTCGATGTCTTGTTTGCTAGCCCGCCGCAGCGCCTGAAGCGCTTTCCACACAGCTTCTCGCATACTCTGTCCGTTCAGGAAGATAGGTTGAGGTGAACGCCCAGCATCGAAAGCCATAACGAGTGCTGGGATGCCCAGGTCAGACTCAATACCAGGTGCATTCCATAGACTTAGAAGAATGTAATTACCCCCTGCCGCACCTTCCGCCAACTGCTGCCGCGCCAGATTGGTTAACAGATCCCACTCTTCCTTTCCACCATGCTGAGTCAGGAAAAATACCGTGGAGGACTCCACCACAAATCGGTTGCTGCCGAGTGCAAATTCCTCCGCCAGACGGCTTTTCAATCTGTCGCGGCAATACGAATCGCCAAACTGTTCCAAAACTTCCCCCGCAGACACCACCTCGAGCTGATTTCTGCTATCCCCAATTTGCCTGAGTGCCGCGGTGGCAAGCTGGCGAAGTTCAGGTCTATCGGAACTCAGCAGCTCTCTGGCCATGCTCACACGGGACCGACAACCCGCATCCTCCATAGCCAGCGAGATGCCCTCCTCCCGAGAAAGTGACGATGCTCTCCCCCACCAAGCTGTCACCTTTGCCTTGGTTTGCTCCCTAATACTCTCATTTGAGCTGCTAAACGACCCCATCGAAAACGTGTGCTCACAAAACGAGCAGCCGGTCTCACGTTCGATACACGCCAGTGCCATATCACAGACCCGGACAATGAAATAGTCCTCCATGAAAGCGATTGCTTGGCCTCTGCACGGGCTCATGTCCGATAGTAAAGGTAACAACAGAGGAATAGCGCCGCGCCCAAGGCCAACCATTTGAATGACTGGGTCTTGTGGATGCTTGGATCGATACTCCCGGTAGCGCGGGGCATTCGCACCAGCCGATCTAATCAAATGATAAGGAATGCGAGTGTCGGCAATCCATCGCCAAGGTTCTTGGTCCACTAATTTACCAATCTGCCTGGCAGCCTCCATTTCAGCGGAAGATTTCCTCAAAGCTTGTGCGAGTGCATCTGCTCGGGGGCTCCACCAGCTATTCGGATATGCCTTGGCTTTGACCGAGAGCCTATCAGCAAGAGCTATTCGGTCAACCGGGGTGGGCTTGGCAAGCTCTGCAGCAACCGCCTGCCATTCGCGGCTCACGTCATCCACGGGCAATAACTCTGCTGTAGCGTTCAACGCCAATAGAAGAGTCGCCGCGAAGCAACGGTAGATCTTGGAACCGAGTGTGTGCACGGCTCATCATACCTGATAGGTCTCCACGTCAATTGAGGCTTCACTCATACTTCAGCCACGCCGTCGCCGAGCAGGTCTTGTCCGCCGTCACACGCAGCCAGCGAGCTTGCACGACGGGTTCGAAGGTGAGGCTGGTGGATTCGCCGGGGGAGATTTCGCGATGCTGGTAGGTCACCCAGAGGCCGGTGCCGGTGAGGTCGAGCTCGATGTGGAAGCTGACGGGCTCGTTTTGATCGTGGCTGAGCGTGAGCGTGCGCTGGTCATAAGCCCACATCAGATACGGATCGCTCTTTTGATCGGCTTTGACCTTCGTGGCCTTCCACGGGCCGCCTTCGCCACGGGGTTTGCCGAGTTTCCAGAGGTCGTCGATGGCTCCGGCCCAGAGAGCGGCCTTGCCGTCGTCGCTGCGGAGGATGTGGTCGCTGGCTTTGGCGTCGGGTTTGATGCCGCTCATCAAAAACAGGCCGCGATAGCCGCCGAAGTCGGTGACGCGCAGGTTGTGCGAGCAGATGGGGCGGATCTTCGCGAAGCCATCCGCGTTCTCAGCGGGCAGCTCAAAGAAGGTGCCGCAGGCGCTGAGCATGTCGCGCTCGGTGGCGACTTCGCGGCACACACGCAGCTCACCGGCGTTCGTGGCTGCGTCGTAGGCCTTCGAAGCACGCGGCAAGCGCCAGCGACGGCCGCGATCATCGACGACGAGCACGCTGGCCTCATCGAGCGTGATGACGTTCTTCGGGATGGCGACGGCTTTTTCGACAAAAGCCTTCGCGGCAGTGTCTTCGACGCGTTTGAGGCTCAAATCGGCTCCCATCTCGTAGTAGCCGTCTTTCGTCGCCAAACTCAGCGTGCGCTTGTTTTCGCCGCGAGGCCGGAAAAGGCCGGTTTGGACGCTTTCATCACCGATTCGGGCGATGCCGTCGAACATCGCATCAGGCTCGCTGCCGCGTTCATCGCCGTTCGAGAGCGTGATGAGGACGCTGAGGCTCTCGCAGTCCTTTTCCGCCTTCAGGTGCAGCCAGTCGGTTTCCACATCGATCTCCACGCAGGGCTTTGTCACGCCGTTCACAGGCGCTGGCATCGCAAAGATCTTCGCGTTGCGGATGACGACGCTCACCGTCTCGCCACCGGGGATGCGATGCTCGCCCAAGCTGCCGGACAGGTGCGCCTCGCTCTTCGAATGATTGATGATCCATGCCTGGCGATGCTTCCAGCCACCGACAAGAAACGGCTCCGACTCGGCTCCGGCCTTCACCGTTTCACGCAACCACACCGCGCCGCTGGCATGCGCGGGGCCGAGTTTGTCCGGCGTGTCGGGGCTGGTGAACCACACATTGCTCTGCGATTGGCCGATACTGTCGATTTTCCCCTTCACGCTGCGCTTGTTGAGGAATTCCGACTTCGCCGAGTCATCGCAGCCAAAGACGAGGCGGTCGTTCCATCGGGTGAAGTCGCCGATGACCTTCAGGTAGGCGCTGCGGGCGCGAATGCCCTTCGTGTTCGCGGCGGAGAAGGTCTTTGGGAAGCTCCAGAACGCACCGTGCATGGTCATGAGCAGGTTTTCTTCGCCGATGTCGCGGATGCGCGGCCACTCGGTGTTCCAGCCGTGAGCGCCGTCGTAACTGTGGCTGACTTTCGGCAGGCGGAAGGATTTCCATGTGGAGCGGGCACTTTTGTCCGCCGAGGTGTCAGTGCGGGCAGGAGTGCCCGCATCACTGTCCAGCAGCATCAGGATGAGCGATTTGGCATCCCAGCCGATGCTCCACGCGGGGGCGTTCGTGTCGCTACCGTGAATGCCGCCGGGGCCGGTGACTTCGGTGAATTGATTGCGCCGCACGAGCTGCCAATCGCCGCTGCCAGTCCATTCGCCGAGAGCGCCGCTGGGCGTGGTGGGATCGGTGAGCACGCGCTTGTCGCGGTCGCCGTTGTTGGCGTAGATGACGCGGCCTTGGGAGGTGTAGAGGCCTTTGCCGTGGTAGCCGGGCAGTTGGGAATCGAGCTTGGAAAGCGGCGTTTCGACTTTGTAGCCCTTTTTGACGCCGTTGCCGTCGCGGATGAAGTTTTTCACGGCCAGCGTCTTCACATCGACCTCGTAGAGGCCTTCCTCCATCGTGGCGTAGTAGATCTTGCTCGCAGGATCGGTCAGGTGCCGTGCATTGCCGGTGAGACGGCCCGGCATGATGTAGGGCGGGATGACACGCACCTTTCGCTGCGCGTCGATGACATACGGCCCGATGAAAAGCTGCTGCGACTCGGTGTGGATCATGCGGTTCGCCGGTGTGCCGCCGACGCTTTCCGGTCGCACGACTTGCTTCAGCTCGGGCGTGATCTCGTAGAGCTTGTCGCTCGATCCGAACGGCAGATGCGGCCCGTAAGTGATGACCCACAAGCGATCAGCCCAAGGCACCACCGCGCCCGTGCCGCACTCGCCCTCGTTGTTGAACATGGCGAGCGAGGGATAGATACCGCTGATGCTGCGCGGCTCCTGCGCGGAGAGCAGGCCTACGGAACACGCGGAAAACACGGAAAGCAGAAGGTTGG
Source organism: Prosthecobacter sp. (assembly GCA_044370285.1). GTDB lineage: Bacteria > Verrucomicrobiota > Verrucomicrobiia > Verrucomicrobiales > Verrucomicrobiaceae > Prosthecobacter. The sequence continues at coordinate 53,887 of JBILVU010000018.1, read as the reverse complement.
GCTTCATCCGGGCAGCAAAGCAGAGTCGGCAAGGCAGACAACCACCGTGTGTTATGCTAAACGGAAATCGCTTACACATGCCCCGACCACCCGAAATCACCGCCGATGCCTGGCGCAGCCTGCGCTGCGAGTGGCTGTGGGTGTATCGCGGGGCGGTGCCGGTGTGCGGGGTGTGGTCGGCGGAGATTCCGGTGCCGGCGGGCGTGTTTTTTGTGGAGCAGGGCAGCGGACGGATTCGTGCGGATGGAAAAGAGATCACTGTGAAGCGCGGGGAGGCCTTTTTCTCGGCACCGGGGCCGCGACAGCACTGGTTTGCACCGGGGACGCGGCTGCTCTCGGTCGGGTTTCGCTGCCTGTGGCCGGATGAGCGGCCGGTTTTCCGCACGGGGCTGAATTTGACCGCGAAGTCAGCCAAACTGCGCACCGCGACGCTCGAACTCTTCCGCCGCGTGCATCGCGGTCGTAAAGCGGTGACGTTTCGCGAGGCGGTAAAACCCGCGACAAAGGCGCTCGCCGGGTGGTCGGCCCGTGAGGCCGCGTTCTTGGAATGGTTCGCGGTTTGGAGCACGGTGCTGCATCAAAACGGCATCGAACCGGAGCCGCGAGTGGCCGCAAAAGGTCGGCGCGGTCGCGTGGAGCAGCTCATCGCGTGGCTGGATACGCGGCCACTCGATCAAACAACACCGACGCTGCCGCCGAACTTCGGCCTGGGCCTGCGCCGGGCGGATCAACTGCTCCAGCAGCAGCTGGGCACGAGCCTGCGCGGCTATTTGGAGCGCCGGCGGCTGGATGCAGCCCGAGAACGTGTGCTCGCAGCAAGCGGCACGCTCAAAGAGATCGCGTTTGAGCTGGGTTTTCGTCATGCCTCGCACTTCACGGCGTGGTTTCGGAGGCAGGTGGGCGTGTCGCCTTCGGTGTATCGAGCGGGCGGGATGGAGGCGGCGTGATCGTCTTGAGCCTTTGACCTCGGGCAAATCACGCTTACCACAAGCGCCCGCCTTTCCGCCCCATGCTCTCTGTTTCCAACGTCAGTAAAACCTACGCCGGCCGCACCCTCTTCAGCCAGGTGTCGTTTCATATCAATCGAGGCGAAAAGATCGGCCTCATCGGCCCGAATGGCGCGGGCAAATCAACGCTCTTCTCGCTGCTGCTTCAAGAATCGACGCCAGATGACGGCCGCGTGATGATGGAGCGCGGCATCACCTTTGGCTTCCTGCCGCAGGAGAGTGCGCCGGTGGATGACGTGACCGTTTTGGAGCTGGCGACGGGACACGTCGATGAGCATCACCGCTGGGAAGTGGAGCCCAAGGCGAAGCGCATCCTCAACGGCCTGGCGTTTCGCGAATCGGACTTTGAGCGGAATGCCCGCACGCTCAGCGGCGGCTGGGTGATGCGTGCGCACCTCGCCCGCTTGCTCGTGCAGGAGCCGGAAATGCTGCTGCTGGATGAGCCGACGAACCACCTCGACCTCGAATCGCTCATCTGGTTCCAAAATTACCTCCAGGGCTATCCAGGAGCCATTTTGATGATTTCGCATGACCGCGAGTTTTTGAACGCGCTGTGTGATAGCATGCTCGAGATCGCCCACAGCAAGATCACCCGCTACACCGGCAACTACGACGATTACCTCCGCGAAAAGGCCGCCCGCATGGAGCAGCTCCAGGGCGCTTACGAGAACCAGCAGCGTGAACTCGCGAAGATGCAGGCCTGGGTGGATAAATTCAAAGCGAAGGCCAACTTTGCCTCCCGCGCCCAGGACAAGGCGAAGATGATCGACCGCATCGAAAAGATCGACGCCCCCATGGCGGATGCCAAGACAGTCAAATTCCGCTTCCCGCAGCCGCCGCGCAGCGGCCAGCGTGTCATACGCATGACCGGCATCGACTTCGCGTATGGCCAAACGCCCGTTTACAACGGCCTCGACCTCGAAATGGAGCGCGGCCAGCGCACCGTGCTCGTCGGCCCGAACGGCGCGGGCAAATCCACGCTGCTCAAACTCCTCGCGGGCGCTTTGACCCCGCAGGCGGGCAACCGCGAGCTCGGTCACAACGTCAAACTCGGCTACTTCGCCCAGTATCGCGGCGATGTGCTCAACATGCGCCACACCGTGCTGCAATCCGCCATGGATCTGCCGAGTCGTCCCGGTGAAAACCTTTGCCGCACCCTGCTCGGCTCGTTTTTGTTTCATGGCGACGATGTCTTCAAGCCCGTCGGCGTGCTCAGCGGCGGTGAAAAGAGTCGCCTCGTGCTCGTGCGCCTGCTGCTCGATCCGCCGAACTTCCTCCTCATGGACGAGCCCACGACGCATCTCGACATGGGCAGCATCGACGCCCTCATCGGCGCTCTCGACCAATACGAAGGCACGCTCGTCTTCATCAGCCATGACGTGCATTTCATCCGCCAGATGGCCAAGCAGGTCCTGCACGTCAGCGCCGGCGTGATCACGCCCTACGCCGGGGATTACCAATACTACCTGGACAAATCCAAGGCCGGCAGCGCCCGCGAAGCCCTCACTGCCACCCTGCACAACGCCCAGCCCACCACCTTCACCGCGCCCGCCGTCCGCGAGCCGCCAAAGACGAAAGAACAAAAGCGCCTCGAAGCCGAAGCCCGCAACGCCCGCAGCAAAGGCAAAAAAGACGCCGAACAACGCGTCACCAAGATCGAAGCCGAACTGGCCGCCCTCGACAAACGCAAACACGAGATTGTCGAACTCCTCCAGGACGAAGCCACCTACGCCGATGCCGTCAAATTCCGCGCCCTCAGCGCCGAACTCGAAGCCGTCGAACCCAAAGTCGCCAAACTGACCAGCGAGTGGGAGAAAGCGGCCGAAGAGGTGGAGAAGCTGGCGGCGGTGTGATCAATCTTGGTTGCCGAACCGAAGTAGAAGGCGCTCAAAGTTCAGTTCACTGACATTTGCCAAGCCAAAAAGGCAACTTGAAGGTCAAAGTTGACTTTCTGATTGTGAAAATGTCGTTTTGACCGACTTCGTTGACATTCATTCAGTATGCCGAATCGCACCACAGGCCAGGAAGTCACCGTCGCCACAGCGGGGGAGTCTTTTCGTGCCTACGTTCCCGCTCCTTTGCCTCCCGAGCCGGATTTGGTCTGGGATCAAGAACTGCGGCACCTAGCCGAGCAGGCAGCGATGGCTGTTGGCAGGCTGGACGGCATCTCCGCGCTGCTCCCTCAGCCAGATATTTTTCTCTACGCGTATGTGCGGAAGGAAGCCGTCGTATCATCGCAGATCGAAGGCACGCAATCGTCCCTGTCTGATCTGCTGTTGTTCGAGCAGTCGGCGTCACCGGGCGTGCCGGTGGATGACGTGCAGGAGGTTTCGAATTATGTCGCCGCGCTCAATCACGGTCTGAAGCGTCTCCGCGAGGGCTTTCCGCTGTCGTTGCGGCTTATTCAGGAAATCCATGCCATCCTCATGTCCGGCGTGCGCGGGGGGATGAAGTCGCCCGGCGAATTTCGCCGCAGCCAGAACTGGATCGGCGGCAGCCGTCCCGGCACCGCCCGGTTCGTGCCGCCGCCACCAGATGAAATCATGAACTGCCTCGGCGCCTTGGAGAAGTTCATGCATGACGATCCCGTCGCCACGCCCGCCTTGATCAAGGCGGCGCTGGTCCATGTGCAGTTTGAGACGATCCACCCCTTTCTCGATGGCAACGGCCGCCTGGGCCGCCTGCTCATCACCTTCCTGCTCTGCGCGGAGGGTGTTTTGAACGAGCCGCTGCTCTACCTCAGCCTTTATTTCAAAGAGAACCGTTCTGAATACTACGACCATCTGCAAAGCGTGCGTCGCACGGGTGACTGGGAAGGCTGGATGCGTTTCTTCCTCCGGGGCGTGAAGCAGACGGCTGATCAGGCCGTCAGCTCCACGCGTCGCTTGCGCGATTTGTTTGCTGCGGATTTGGAAAAGATCACTGCGGTAGGACGTGCTGCGGCAAACATCATCCGCATCCATCAACAGTTGCAGCTTCAACCCTTAACCAGCGTCAACACCATCGCGGCGAAGCTCGACATGGCGGTGAACACCGCCCGCAGTGCTCTCACACAAATGCAGACCCTCGGCATCGTCCGCGAGATCACCGGCGGCAAATACGGACGGCTCTATGCCTACGACGCCTATCTCACGATCCTCAGCGAGGGCACGGAGCCGCTGCGTCGGTAGCTGGCAGCCTCACTCGATCACGCCCCGCGCCGAATGCCCCGCGTGGAAAGCACGTTGCGCACGAGGCGCACCATATCGGCTGGTTCATAGGGCTTTGGCAGGACGGCGGCGAAGCCGTAAGCGGCCGGTTTGGCCATGACGGGATCATCGCTGTAGCCGGAGCTGACGATGGCGACCACGTCAGGATCGAGCTGGCGAAGCTTTTCCATGGTGCGGACGCCGCCCATGCCGTTCGGGATGCTCAAATCGAGCACGACGAGGTCAAAGACGCGGCCTTGATTCATGCTCTCCTGATAGAGGCGCACGGTTTCGCTGCCTTCAGCGCTTTCGGTGATCTCAAAGCCCTGGCTGGCGAGATTCCGCACGATGAGGTTTCGCACAAGCGGATCATCTTCGAGCACGAGGATGCGCGGCTGGCTCACAGGAGCATCCGGCGGGGCATCAAAGACCTGGCTGAGGCCGAAGCTATCTACCTCCTCCGCATCGGCATCGAGCGGCATGTAAAACCGCACGGTGGTGCCACGCCCAGACTCGCTGCTCACGGTGATGGTGCCGCCATGAGCCTTGGCGATGCTTTCACAGACGGTGAGGCCGAGGCCGGTGGCGTTTTCGCTCTTCCGCGTGCTGAAGTAGGGCTCAAAGATGTGCGGCAGATGGTCGGCGAGGATGCCTTCCCCCAAGTCCTGCACTTCGAGGGCGATGCCGGAGGGCTGGAAGTTTTGATCCGTGACGAGCTCGCCGGGGAACATCTGCGCATGATCCGGCACAAAGGCGCGGACGATGATCTGACCGCCGTCAGGCTGGGCCTGCTCAGCATTGCGGATGAGATTGCCGAGGAGGCGGCGCACTTGCGCGGGATCGAGCGGGATGGAGGGCAGGCCGGGCTGGACCTCGATGCGATAATCGATCCGTGCGGCGCGGGTGTGATGCGCGAAGAACTTGTCGATGAGGTCGCCGATGTTCGTGAGGCGTTTGATCGGCGCACCGCCGCGAGCAAAGGTGAGCAGTTGCTGGACGAGATTCTGCGCCTGAAGCGTGGCCTGCTTCGCGGTGTGCAGCTCGGGCAGGGTAATGGCATTGCGCAGGCGCATCTCGGCGAGGGAGATATTGCCCAGCAGCACGGTGAGGAGGTTGTTGAAATCGTGCGCGAAACCACGGGCCAGCAGACCGAGCGATTCCAGGCGGTCCATGCGACTGCGGCGCTCGGCTTCCTCGCGTTTCGCGGTCACATCCTGGATGAGCATCAGCATGCCTTCGCCAAACGGATAACCACGCAGCTCCAGCCAGGCGCGTTTCGCCTCATAATAGAGATCCCGGCTCACCGGCTCGCGATGCATCAGCGCATGGGCAAAGGCCGCATGATGCTCATCACGCACCGCCGCTGGCACGAGATCCCAAAACGACATGCCGAGCATCGCGGCGGAATCCCTCTCGAAGAGCTGGGTGGCGCTGGCATTGGCATAAGTGAGCCGCCAGTGCGCATCAAGGGCCACGAGCGGATCGGAAATGCTCTCCACGATATCCACCAGCGGCGCGGAGGCGTGTGAAGGTGCCGAGACAGGTGCAGGCAGGGTTTCTTTCTCCTGCAAAAGAGGGCGAAGAAGAATGATTAGCCCGGTGAGCTGCCCGTGAGCATCCCGAAGCGGCGCGGAGCGATCCTGGATCGGCACACGAGTGCCGCTACGCGTGGTCAGCCACACGGTGCGCTCGGCTCCGGCGGCCTCGCCCTCCCCGGAAAGCATCTCCGCGGGCTCGCCGGAGGTATGGAAGATGCGGAAAACTTCGTTCAGCGAACGCCCCGCAGCCTCTTGGGGCGTCCAGCCCGTCACCCGGGCCGCCGCCGGATTCATGAAGACGATGCCACCCGCCAGATCCGCCGCGATGACACCATCCGCGAGGCTTTGAAAAGCCTCGAAAAAGCTATGCTCACGCCGCTGGCGGTCCCGCTCCTCCAGATGCCGCTGGGCCGCGACCTCCACCGCGAGACGCAGTTCATCGTGGCTGAAAGGCTTCAAGAGGTAGCCCTGCGGATGCGTCTCGCGTGCTCGGGCCACCGTTTCGAGGTCGGCGCAGGCCGTGACATACAAAATGGCCACCGTCGATCGGGTTTGGAGTCGGCGGGCCGTTTCGATCCCGTCGATCTCACCCGCCAAATGCACATCCAGCAGCACCAGATCAGGCTGAAGCTCCTCAAAACGCTCCAGCGCCTCCTCGCCCGAGGCACAGATGCCCGTGACGATGTATCCCAGCTTGCCGAGTGATGAGGCCATATCACACCCGACGAGACCTTCGTTCTCGACGATTAGGATGCGGATGCGATCGGTTCCGGTCATGTGAGGGGGGTTGAGTGAGTATTTTAAGTCGAATGAAATACAAACGCCATAAAAATTAAAGAGATATTACCCTCCAACTTCCAGCCAGCATGGGAATCGCCTGCCCCGGAGCGGGGTCAGACCTTCTATTCCTGAAGTCGCCCCAAAGAGTCCCTCAGGGCTTTTTCGCCGATTTGACGGCCTCACCAGCCTTCTTCTCGTCGTCCTCTTTCTCTGGCTTGGTGACCTCACGCATCGGGTTCGGACTCTTGTCGTCTTTAAAGAGCTGAAATTTGCTCTTCACGGGGCGGCGGGGCCAGAAGTTGTTCTCCACGTCGGTGTCGGTGAGTTCCTGGCGCGGGTCGAAGGTGATCGCCTTGATCTCTTTTTTCGTGAAGATCATCTTCGAGGCCTTCCGCGTGTCGAAACGCCAGATTTCTGCGGGGAGCTTCATCTCCTCGGACGAGCCGTCGGTGTATTCGACCTTCAAAATCACCGGCGTGAGCATGCCACCGAGATTGCTGAGCTCCACGAGGTAAAAATTATGCTTCGTCTGCAGCAGCTTGGGATCGATTTTCTCCTCCTTGAGCTCCTTGATGAGGGTTTCGTATTTCTTTTTGTCGCTCGGCAGCACGGTGGTCTCGTCAAAGCTGTCGTAGAAGTCCTTCAGCTCCGGAAAACGGTCCACGCGCTTCGGCAGCGGGTAGTTCCGCTCCTCGGTGAGCGTCTTCGGCAGTTCGTCTTCCTCCTGCTTCTTCTTTTTCTTCTCGATGGCCGGATCGCGCGTGTCGAGCTGCATCCACTTCACCTCATCGATGGAGACATCGACATGGTCCACGCTGTAGAACCAACTGCGCCAGAACCAGTCGAGGTCCACACCGCTCGCGTCCTCCATGCTGCGGAAGAAATCGCTCGGCGTCGGCCGCTTGAACATCCAGCGGCGCGAGTAGGTCTTGAAGGCGTGGTCGAAGAGCTCGCGGCCGAGAATGTGCTCGCGCAGGATGTTCAGCGCTGCGGTGGGCTGCCCATACGCATTCGGGCCTAGGTCGGCGATGCTTTCGCTGTTCGTCATCACCGGCACGCGGTCGGTCGAGCGCAGGTAGCTGACCATGCCGCGTTCATCGCGACGATGCTTCCAATCGTTCTCCCATTCTTCTTCCGCGAGGTATTCGACGAAGCTGTTCAGGCCCTCGTCCATCCACGTCCACTGACGCTCGTCGCTGTTCACGATCATCGGGAAGTAGTTGTGACCGACTTCATGAATGACCACGCCGACGAGCGCATACTTGGTGCGTTCGGGATAGGTTCCGTCTTTTTCGGGACGTGGGCCGTTGAAGCAGATCATCGGGTATTCCATGCCGCCGACGTATTTGTTGTTCACCGACCACGCCACGGGATACGGGTAATCAAAGGTGAACTTCGAGTAGACCTCGATCGTGTGCGCGATGGCATGCGTCGAGTATTTGTCCCACAGCGGCATCGCCACCGTCGGGTAGAGCGACATCGCCATGACCGGCTTGCCATCCACCTTCGTGCCCTCCACCGCCATCGCATCCCACACGAATTTTCGTGAGCTGGCGAAGGCAAAGTCGCGCACCTTGGCCGCTTTGAATTCCCAGGTCTTCTTGCCCTTTGGTTTGCCCTTCTCCGCCGCCTTCGCCTCAGCTTCAGTGATGATGAAAACGGGCTTCCGCGTCTCTTTTTCGGCTTTCGTCAGCCTCTCGCGCTGCGTCGCGGTCAAAACGGCCTCCGCATTGGTGAGCACACCCGTCGCACCTACAATATGATCGTCCGGCACCGTCAGGCGCACCTCGTAATCGCCGAACTCCAGCGTGAACTCGCCCGTGCCGAGGAACTGCTTGTGCATCCAGCCCGCGTAGTCGGTGTAGGCCGCCATGCGTGGGAACCACTGCGCGATGGTGTAGATGCAGTTTTTGTCCTCTTCGAAGTATTCGTAGCCCGTGCGTGCGCCGATGCGGCTGCCGTCATTGATTGGGAAACTCCACGCGATCTTGAAAACGAACTCGCCGCCCGGTTTCAGCGGCTGCGGCAGGTCGATGCGCATCATCGTCTTCACAATCGCATGCTGCAGCTCCTTGCCCGCTGCGTCGGTCAGCGAGCTGATCTTCAAAGCGCCATCATACTCCTCATACGCCAGCAACCGGTCCACCGCCGCGTAGCTCACCTTCGCCGGATCAATGCCCCGCTTTGTGTTCGGCACCGCTCGCATGTCCGCGTCATGCGCGAAGTAATTCTGGTCGAGCTGCACCCACAGGTAGTCCAGCGTGTCCGGCGAAGCATTGTGGTAGGTCACCGTGGCCTTCGCGGTGATACTGCGCTTCACATCATCCAGCTCCGCGTCGATCACATAATCCGCCGTGTTCTGCCAGTAACCCGTCCCCGCCGCCCCGGAGGCGATGCGCTGCGCATTCGGCGTCGGCAGCATCTGCTCAAGCTGCTGAAACTTGCCCACCGGCGCACCGGATTGAGCCGCAGCCGAGCAAAAGGCGAGAAGGGGGAGCAGAAAGCGCTTCATCATAGGTTCGCAACTCTCTCAAAGAGCGGCGGAAATGGCAAGGACCGTTGTGATTTACCCTGGCATCACCGCGACTCGCGCCAGCGTCGTGGAGTGCGTGTGGCAAGCCTTGGCGCGACACCGCTGTCGTCTGCCGGACGGCGTTCGATGGACTCAGCTCACTCTTCCCGCGCTCGAGAGCGGCGTCGCCGATGCCTGACGGCCCCGGCATCTCTGCCGCACGCACTCCACGACGCTGCCGCGCCAGTTGAGCGCCATGATTGTCCAGTCGCTGACTGCACAATTCACTCCCCTCGCCTCCTTCCCGCTTGCCAGCCTCTGGGCGTTCTGATTGCATCGACGCATGGAACCGCCTGATTTTCTTTCTCGTCGTGATGCCCTCAAAGCCACCATTGCCTCCATCGGGCTGAGCTCGTTGGCGTTTGAGCCGGCACGGGCCGCTCCGACCTCCACGCCGGATGCAAGGCGTGGTTCGACGAAGCGGTACGACATGCTCAAGTCGATCAACCTGTGGGCGTTTCCGTATCCGGAGCGCATGACGCTGCGGGAGTGCCTGCAACTCGCGAAGGACGCTGGATTCGACGGCATCGAGCTGAACTACGATCTCGACAACGACCTCTCGCCGAAACACGGCACAGCGGACTATGTGAGGATACGCAAGATGGCCGATGAGATCGGCATTCAGATCAGCGGACTGTGTTCGTTCCTGTTTTGGCCGTATCCGCTGACGAGCAATGACCCGGCGAAACGTGCCCAAGGCATCGAACTGGCCGGAAAGATCGCGCAGTGTGCGCATGACCTCGGTGTGGAGAATGTGCTCGTCGTGCCGGGAGCCGTTCACATCCCGTGGCGCACCGATCATGAGCCGGTGGCGAATGATGTGTGCGATTCACGGGCTCGCGAGGCCATCGGCCAGCTCGAAAAGCAGGCGGCGAAACTCAACGTCTGCCTCAACATCGAAAACATCTTCTTCAACGGCTACCTCATGACGCCGATGGAGATGAACACCTTCGTGGACAGCTTCCACAGCGAGCATGTGCGCGTGCATTTCGACACGGGGAACATCAGCATGTTCCAGTTCCCCGAGCACTGGGCCAAGGTGCTCGGCAACCGCACGAAGAACGTCCACCTGAAGGAGTTCACGAAAAAAGGCAGCGACTTCAGCCTCGAAACCTTCCGCCCGCTGCTCGATGGCACCACGAACTGGCCCGCTGTCACCGATGCGCTCGCGGAGACCGGCTACAAAGGCTTCCTGACCTTCGAATACTTCCACCCGTATGCCCATTACCCCGAGGCGCTGATCTGGCAGACGTCGGACTCGATGGACCGCATTTTGGGAAGGAAAAGCTGATATGCCGATCAAAGACCATCTGAAACTCGCGTTGATTGCTCTCGGGGTGCCAGTTGCAATCATTCTGGTCGCCCTTTTGGCACTCCCGATTCCGAATCAGCCCAAGGAGAACTTTCCGTCTGATGAGTTTGTCCCCAAGACCATCGAAACAAAGGAAAACAAAGATCGGAAAGGCAGGAACTATTTTGAACTCTGGTTGACCAGCCCCTCGGACAAAAAATACTTCTTTCGTGATCCGGAATCAGTTCCGATCGAAAATCTGTCGACCAAGCTTCCCGCGGGAAAGCTATTAAAGGTGCGGTCATGGCCTTCACCGGAAGGAAACATCCTCCTCGAAATCGTCCGCACAGACAATAGAGAAGTTATTTTGTCTTTTGAGGAGAGGATGCACGCGTTCGCTTTCCGCCAGCGATTCATCGGTCTAGTGGCAGGTGTCTGGTTCTTGGTCTTTTCGGGAGTTTGGATTGCTCTAGCTCGGGTCGAGGTGCATTCCAAATCATGAGAGACCTCCTCACCAGCCTCGATTGGACACGCCTCGGCTTTTACAAGTCGGTGCTCGATGAAGCAGGCATCGCCAGCTTCATCCGCAACGAGCACACCGCGCAGCTCATCAATGTGCTCATCGCGCCCTGCCAGCCTTCGCTGTGCGTGGTGAATGATGATGACTACGACACGGCGATGGCGCTGCTGCAGCCGCATCACGACCAAACGGCTTCCAGCGGCGCGGAATGGACCTGCGCAGGCTGCGGCGAGGTGAATCCAGCGGAGTTTGAGCTTTGCTGGAAGTGCGGCCAGGTGCGCGGCGAAGGCCAGGAATAAAAAAGCGGAGCCGTTTCCGGCTCCGCTGAGGAAAATCGAACTTTTGGGAGGTCTTAGACGAGGCCAGCGGCCTTGAGCGTCTTGAGAGCACCGTTCTTGTTGACGGTCTTGAGGGCGCGAGCGGTGAGCTTCACGTCAACAAATTTGCCCAGTTCCGGCACCCAGATGCGCTTCTTGCGAAGGTTGGGGAGGATGACGCGCTTCACACGCTTGGTGATGTGACGACCGATACCGCCTTCTTTCTTGGCTTTACCGCTGCGATGGATGTGGTGGCCGCGAGTGACGCCGACGCCGGTGATTTGACAAACTTTAGCCATAGGATTGGTAAGGTGGGGGTGGGAAAGGGGGCGCGATGGTAGCCACCTTGGACGGTCCGTCAAATGCTTTGGCCGTTCGTTTTGGCCTCAGGGGAGTCCAAAAGGACGGAAAGAGGGCTATTTCAGCTCGTTCCACTTGTTCACGAGGCCGGTGCGCACGCCGCCGATCTCATAGAGCTTGGACTTGTCGTGGACCATTTCCTTCCGGCTGAGGCCGGTGATGGCGTAATCTTTGCGCAGGAAGATGGCCTGCTCCGGGCAGACCTCCTCGCACATGCCGCAGTAGATGCAGCGGATCATGTCGATATCGAATTCCTTGGGGCGCTTCTCCACCTTGGCCCAGGGGTCATCGGAGGGGATTTCACCGGGGATGATTTTGATGGCCTTGGGCGGGCAGATGAATTCGCAGAGCTGGCAGCTCACGCAGCGCTCGCGGCCCTGCTCATCGGTAACCAGGGTAGGGGCACCGCGGTAGTGCTCGGGGAGGTTCTCGTCCCATTTTTGCTCGGGATACTCCATGGTGATCTTCGGCTTCTTGCCGGCGATCTGGAGGAAGGTCTTCAAACCATGCGAAAGGGTGATTTTGAGGCCTTTGGCGAGCGTGGAAAGGAACCAGCGCTCGTGCCAGGCGAGCTTCGGGCGTTGAACGACAATGGTGGCCATGGGGTGCGGGGCGGCGGGGGCTGCCGGGGAGGTTTTTCGGCGCGGAGTATCCGGGCGCTGGCCGGAGCGGCAACCGCATTTTGTGAAAAGTTTCACAAGCAGCGGACCGCCCTCGTTTTGCGCCCACACGGTCACCCCGGATGCAGCCTTGCGCTTTCTTCGCGAGCCTGTTTCTTCCGCGCCTCATGTCCAAGGCGGCCCATAAAGATGTCACGACGAAGTTTTTCCACACCGGCAGTGCGGAGGAGCCGTTTCGCTTTGCCTGCGGTGAATCGCTGCCTGGCATCACCGTGGCTTACGAGACTTATGGGAAGCTCAACGCCGCCAAATCGAACGCCATCCTGCTTTTCCACGCCCTCTCCGGCAGCCAGCACGCTGCGGGGGTGAATACCCACGTCGAAGGCGTGGCGGATCGCTGGTCTGAGGATCTGCACCACGGCTGGTGGGATCTTTTCATCGGCCCGGACAAGGCGCTGGATACGAAGCGCTACTTCATCATCTGCGCGAATTACCTCGGCGGCTGCTACGGCTCCAGCGGGCCGCTTTCGATCAATCCCGCCACCGGCCAGCCCTACGGCCGCGATTTCCCGCCGGTGCGCACGAGCGATGTGGTGGCCTCGCAGCTCGCCCTGCTGGATTCGCTGGGCATTGAGAAACTGCACGCGGTGATCGGGGCGAGCGTGGGCGGGCTGCTCGCCATCAATCTCGCCACGCTGCACCCGGACCGCGTGAAGCTCGTGGTCCCCGTGGCCACGGGCTGCCGCACCACCGTTTTGACGCGTCTCACGCTTTTCGAGCAGGTGCTGGCCATCGAAAACGATCCGAACTTCAACGGCGGCACCTACACGGAGGACAAGACGCCCGAGTACGGCCTCGCCCTCGCCCGCATGATCTCGCACAAGACCTTTGTGCATCTCGACGCCATTGAGCGGCGTGCCCGCCAGGATGTGAAGCAGGGCGGTGATACGCTCGCGTGGTATCGAGTGCAGCACAACGTGGAGAGCTACATGCTCCATCAGGGGAAAAAATTCGTGAAGCGCTTCGATGCGAACACTTACCTCCGCATCGCGGACATGTGGCTGCGCTTTGATCCGCTCCAGGATGCCGGTGTGGAGAGTTACGAGGCTCTTTTCGCCCGTTCCCGTGCCGCCGGGCAGCATTACCTCGTCTTCAGCATCGACAGCGATTTCTGCTTCTACCCTGAGGAACAGGCCGAGCTGGTCTCCCACCTCGAAAAGGCGGGCGTCTCCTCCATGCACATCACCGTGCATTCGGATAAGGGTCACGATTCCTTCCTGCTGGAGCCGCAGCTTTACACCCCGCACCTCGCCTACACACTGGAAGGCCGCTGGGAAAAAACCTCCATCGACCGGCCCGTGCTCGACGTGGAGTGAACGTGCTCACTTCGCGTTCACCGTGGCTTCCACCTGCTTCGCGAAGGTTTGATCCTCGGCGCTGAGTTTATCCAAAGGCACCTCGAAGGGCTTGTTGTTCACCAAGAGGCGGATTTTACCTTCCCTGAGCAGGGTGAATTTCACCGGCGGCTTCGGCGCGGGGGCGGCCATCGCCGCCGATTGGGCTTCCGTGGCCGTTTGGCGCTTCACCTCGATCACCGCATCCTCAAAGGCGATCATTTTTCCCAGCAGCGAGCGGCCATCGGCGCTCTTCCACTGCCGCAGCTCGCCAAAGGAATAGTGGCTCGTGATGCGAGCGGTTGCTTCGGCGGTCGTGGTCGCGTTCACCGAGGCATTTCCTGAGTTTGTTCCACCAGAGATACCACGCTGGCCAAATTTCGTCGGTGTCGTCGGCGTGGCGATCTGAGCCATCGAGACCGTGGTGAAGGCCAAAAAGAGGGCAGCGAGGCTTTTCATACCACCGAGCTTACCACGTCGTCCCATCGGCAGGCAAGCATCTGGCTCAATGGCCGCCATTCTCGCCCTCATCCGGCGGATCGGTGTCTTCGATCTGAGCGGCGGCTTTGAGCTGGTCGAGGAGGTCGTTGAATTTCGCATCGCGATGCTGCTCGATGAGGCGGGCGCGGACGGCTTCCTTGACCTCTTCGAAGGGATGCGGCGCGGGCTGCTTGCGGCCGAGCAGGGTGCAGATGTGAAAGCCGAGCTGAGTGGTGAAAACGGGGCTGATTTCGCCGTCGTTCATACTGAAGGCGATGGCCTCGAACTCCTCCATGAACTCGCCACGCTTGAACCAGCCGAGGTCGATCTGCTGCTGCTCATCCGCTCGGTGTTCCTCGGCCGTTTTCATGAAATCAGCCCCATTGAGGAGCTGACGGCGGATGTCCCGCATGGCCTGGAAGACCTCATCGCGGCTTTTGGCCCCTTGCAGGCTCTTGGTGATATGCGCGGCGTGGATCTCCTCGGCGGTCAAATAGAGCTCGGTGGAGGCATCGTAGGCTGCACGAAGGTCGGCATCCGTCGGCACTGGCTCCGGCTCATAAATGGCCTGGAGCGTTTTATCGAGGCGAACGCCGCCGGCAAGGTTGTCGCGGATGACGGCTTTATCGGCGACGGGGATGCCGATCTTGAAATAGAACTGCGCCTCACCGCCGGCCTCTTCGATGAGTTTGGCAAGGCGAGCGTCGATGTCTCCCTCGGGCACCTCGGGGTAGCGGCGGCGGCTTTCCTGGCCCAGCAAGACGCGGGAAGTGATGTTTTCCTTCGCCAGAGCACGGAACTCAGGATCACGCTCGCAGCAGGCGACCTGGAGCGTGCGTTCGTGGAAGCCTTTGATCTCGCGGAACTCCGCTTCGATGATTTCGTCGTCGATTCTCTCGCCGTTGATGATGAGTGCCATGGGCGGCGATCATGGAGCGCAGCGGCGCGGGCGCAAGGTTTGACAAGGAAGACGGGGTGGCCTACTTGCCGAGCCAAAACGCCATGCTGAAGCCGATTAACATGATTCTCACCGCCGTGCTGCTTCTCAGCTCCTGTGGCAGCGCCCCGCGGGCCATCCCAGTGTCTCCTCGTGAGGTGCCGATCTACCAGCAAGCCGCGATGACGCAGGGAGATGGCGGGGCACAGATCACGCCTACCTTTTCCCAGGCACCCGATGTGGAGCCGATGTTTGCCGTTAGCTCCGGCCCCTCGATTCGTGCAGCTTCCTACCTGCTGCTGGATGCTCGCAACGGCCAGCACCTCGCCGCCCGAGGCGCCGAAACGCCCCGCGCCGTGGCCAGCACACAAAAACTCGTCACCGCCCTCGTCGTGCTGGATGCGGGAAATCTCGACAAACCTGTCCGCGTGGCCGCCAGCGATGTCGCCGTGGAGCCCACTCGGCTCGGCCTGAAGCCCGGGGAGGTGTACACCCGCCGCACACTGCTCTACGCCTTCCTCGTTAAAAGCGCCAACGACGTGGCGAACGTGCTCGCCCGTGACAACGCCGGCAGCATCCCGGCCTTCGCGGCGAAGATGAATGCGAAAGTGCGTTCGCTCGGCTGCACGAATTCCTATTTCGTAAACCCGCACGGCCTCACCGCCAATGGCCAGCGCTCCACCGCTCGCGATATGGCTCGTGTCGCCATGGTGGCTTACCGTGACACGACGATCCGCGACATCGTGCGCCGAAAATATTTCTCCTTCCGCCGGGCTGATGGCCGCACGGTGACGCTCGAAAACACCAACGACCTCCTGGGCCGCATGCCGGAGTGCAACGGTATGAAGACTGGCTACACCGTGGCCAGTGGCCGCTGCCTCATCTCCACCGCCAGCAGCGGCGGGCGGGATGTGATTCTCGTGCAGCTCGGCACCAAGACGAAATACATCTGGGATGACGCCCGCCTGATGATGAGCTGGGGCCTTCAGCGTGCCCGAAGCCGCTTCGGGGTGGCAGCCAACTGGTAGTCACACCGACAAAGCGGAATTTTGTCGAGCCATCAGTTGCGACGAAGCGAGCGTAGCGCATCATGCGCCACCCCAATGCCCGCTGTTTCGCTCGTATGCCCCCATTGCGAAAAGCCTGTCGAAGTGCAGGTCACGGGTGTGACGCGCTCGCGTCCCTGCCCGGAGTGCGGGGAGATGCTCATGCTCCAGGTGGCGGAGAAGAATAAAAAATCCAAACGCCGCGCCCTGCTGATGGGCGGCTCCGTGCCCGAGACGCCTGCCGAAAGCACGCTCCAAATTCCAGCTCGCAAAGCCGCAGCCACCAAGATCGAAATCACGGAAGCTCCTCCACCAGTAGAGGAACTGCCCGCGAAGGCTCCCGAAGTACCCGCCGAGGCCGAAGAACCACGCCCGCCCACTGGTTCACACGCTCGTGCGCATAATTTCGTGCCTTCTCATGAGCCCCAGGTGCTACCCGGAGACGCCTTCGAGCGCATGCGGATGGACCCCGAGATCAAAGAATTCCGCAAACGCCTCATTCTCGGCAGCGGCATTGTCCTCGGCAGCATCGCACTGGTGTTTCTGATCCGCGCCCTGACCTCCGGTGAGGATACCGAGGTGAATAAAACGACCACCCAAGAGATCGAGACGTCGCCAAGCCTGATCCAAGAGGAAGAGCCTTCGCCCGTGCCAGATGGCAGCCTCGTCTTCAAAGCCACAGGCAAGCAAGACTTCGCCCAGGCCACCACCTCTGCCTCCTCCGGTGCCACCTCCAGCCAGCTCACGATGGATATGGCCCTCTCCGTGGAAGCCCTGCGGAAATTCCTTGCTGCGCCCAACTGGAAAGAGCGCCTCGCGTGGTCGCGGCCTGTTGATGGCCTCGAAGAGCGCATGGCCTCTTTTTACACCAAAAATGCGGATGGCCCCGTGGCTCACGAAAACATCGTCGAGTCCAAAGAAGCCAACGGTGATTTCTTCGAACATACCGTCGTCCTTGAAGGCGGTGGTCGCCGCCCTGTCCTCGTCGAAAAAACCGCCAAAGGCCCGCGTGTGGACTGGGCAGCCTTCGTCGGAGCTGGTGACATAGGTTGGAGCCAGCTCATGGATGAAAAGCCCTCCTTACCCGTCACCATGCGCGTGATGGTCTCCGACGGCTTTTTTTATGAAAACCAGTTTGGCAGCCCGAAACTGCTCAAATGCCTGGAGCTACGCTGTGTCTCCGAACCCGGTGCACCGATGATTCACGGCTACTTGGAGCGTGATAGCAATGCTGCCCAGCAGATCGAATTCTGGCTCAAACAATCCAATGGAGCCGCTCTGCCGCTCACACTGCGTCTCAAATACCCGCTCAACGCTCCTTCGCCCAAGCAGGTGTGGGTCACCGAAATCGTCCGCCAAGGTTGGCAGGATTGATTGGCATAGATTTTGCGGCCAGATGCATATCAAAGGGCGAAAAATGCGATGATTGTGCAATAATTGCGAGAGTCACTCGTAGGTTGTGCGTCTTCGCACCCTGTTTTTCAAAAAATACCACCCCTCCGCACCCCATGAAAATGCATCCCCACTGCCAAGGTAACCACCTTGATCTCCGCGCTGGCGTGAGCCGCCGCGATTTCCTCTACGTCGGCATGGCCGGTAGCCTCGGCCTCACCCTGCCAGATATGCTGCGCCTCCAGGCCGCTCCGGTGATGCCCGAAGTGGAAAGCTTCAAAGCCGTCGCTGATTCCATCATTCATATCTACCTGCCCGGTGGCATGGCTCAGCACGAGTCTTGGGATCCGAAGCCCTTTGCCTCCCCGGAATACCGCGGCCCCTACACCCCGATCAAGACCAGCATCCCCGGAGAATACGTCGGCGAGAAGTTTCAGCACATCGCCAAGATCATGAACAAACTCAGCGTCATCCGCAGCATGACGCATGGTGAGGCCGCCCATGAGCGTGGCACCCACAACATGTTCACCGGCTACCGCCCCAGCCCCGCGATCAAATTCCCCAGCTTCGGCTCCATCATCTCTCATGAGCAGGGCAGCCGGAACAATCTCCCCCCTTACGTTGTGGTGCCAAACGTCATCGCTCCTGAGCAGGGCACCGGTTACATGAGCAGCGCCTTCGGCCCCTTTGCCCTCGGCAGCGATCCCGCTGACAAAGGCTTCACCGTGCGTGACCTCCTCACGCCGAAGGAAGTGGACGAAAAACGCTTCGACCGCCGCCGCAACCTCCTCGGTGCCGTGGACGAACACTTCAAATCCGCCGAGAAGTCCGACGCCATCGCCTCCATGGATAGCTTCTATCAGGCCGCTTACGGCCTCATCAGCAGCGCCAAGGCCCGCGAAGCCTTCGATCTCACCAAGGAATCCGATAAACTCCGCGACGAATACGGCCGCAACACCGCCGGCCAGCGCTTCCTGCTCGCCCGCCGCCTCGTCGAGTCCGGAGTTCGCATGGTCTCGGTCACCTACGGTGGCTGGGATCACCACAGCAACATCAAGAGCGCCTTCGACGGCCAGGCTCCCAACTTCGACCAAGCCTTTGCTCGCCTCATCCGTGATCTCGACGAACGCGGTTTGCTCAAGCGCACGCTCGTCATGGTCAGCTCCGAATTCGGCCGCACACCGAAGATCAACGGCACCAATGGCCGTGACCATTGGCCCCGCGTCTTCTCCGTGGCCATGGCTGGCGGCGGCGTGAAGGAAGGCTACATCCACGGTGCCTCCGATGCTCTCGGTGGTGAGCCAGACCGTGATGCCGTGGGTCCTGAAGACCTCGCCAAGACCATGTACCGCCTTCTCGGCATCAATGCCGAGAAGCGCATCATGTCCGATGGTGCCCGCCCGATCGATATCGTCAACGGCGGCCGCATCCTCACCGAGATGCTCGCTTAATCGAGGCCTCGTCTTCATCCAAAAAAAGCCCGGACATCGCTGTCCGGGCTTTTTTGTGTCTTTGGAGAAACGAACTCAGGCTACGGCTGGCGTCATGACGACCTCCGAGGACTTTGAAGCAGCTTTGGCAGACGATTGAGCCTGCTGGGCTTCCACCTTCACGCCCATCGCTGCGAGCGTTTTCTCCGCCTGCGTCACGCTACCGTTCCAGGAGGTGACGATGGGATAGACCTGGGCGGTGTTGGCGAGGAAGACGGTGCCGGGGATGAGTTCCTCGGGCGGGCAGAGCTTCTTTTGGCCGAGGCGGTAGATGGGCTCGACGAAGGGGGCGCGGAAGATGTAATCGGCCTCGATGTCTTCTGTCGTGAGGTCAGGGAAAAGCTTCTTCAGGGCGGCGGTCCAGTCGCGGCGGATGTCGGCATCGGGCTGGGCGAAGCGTGAATCGCTGCGGTGAAGGTATTTGGTGAGATAGACGACGTGGCGGGCACCACGGTCAGCGATGTCGGTGAGCGTGGACGTCTCGACGACGCCGTCAAAGGGATGCTCGCTCTGCGGCGTGGCCACCCAGTAGTGCGTGGTGAGCGGGCGCTTGAGGAAGAGGAGATGGTTGATCACGCCTTGATAGTCCGTCGAGGTGTCCAGGGCGGGCATCTTGGCCTTCATCGCGGGGCCGATGAGTTTTTCGACCTGCGGTGTGGGCAGCGTGATGACCATCTGATCAAAAGTGGCCGCTCCGGTGCTGGTGGTGACGGTCGTCTTGCCTTCGGCATCGAGATCAATGCCGGTGACGGAGGTGTTGAGATGGATCTGGCCGCCATGACGGCTGATGACTTCGGCAAAGGTGTCCGTGATGCGCTTGTAGCCACCGCGGATGTAGCCTTTCTGCTCGCCTTTGCTTTCGCCCTTCTCGCGGTTGAAACGGGTCCAGAACCACAAGGCGGGCACGTCGTGGTAGCGGTCGCCGAATTTGGCCTCCAGCATCGGCTTCCAGAACTTCGCGAAGGCGTTTTTGCCGCTGAGTTTGGTGAGCCAGCTCACGGTGGTGACATCGTCGAGTCCTTTGTCGCTGACCAAACGGCCGACGAGCCCAGTAATGCCAACACGAATCCGATCGAGGAAGCGCAGTGGGGCAAACTTGAGCAGATCGACGGCGGTGTTGAGCGGGAAGAACTTCCCGGCATGCGCATACGCGAAGGTGGTGGGCCGCCAATACACCTCATCGCGAATGCCGAGCGCCTCCAACGTGCGCAGCAGCGGTCCATCGCTGGGCAGTGTGCAGTGATAAAACTTCTCAAACGTCCGCCCACCATGCTCGAAGAAAGTTCCGAGACCGCCGAGCTGCTCCGAGCCTTCGTAAATCGTGACGCTGTGACCCGCCTGAGCAAGGCGCAGCGCACAAGTGAGGCCGGAGATGCCACCGCCGAGGATGGCGATTGATTTATTAGCGGAGTTCATGGGTGGATTGGCTGTTGGGGTGTTGGCGGGGCGGGAAAATGACGAAATCAGAATGACGAATGACGAAAGAAGTCCGAATGACGAGGGTGAGAGGTCGTGCGCTCGTTTCGAGTTCGGACTTCGTCATTCAGTCGTCATTCGGAATTCGACATTCGTCATTTTAGCCTCATGCGCGTGCCCGATACTGCTCACGCAGCACATGCAGCGGTTCCTCCTGCTTCTGCGGAAGCTGGTCGAGGGCCCAGTAGCGGGAGATGACGTTGAAGTAGCGCTTGATGGTGCGGGTGATGTTCATCTTGCTGACGCCGACCTTGAGGTCGTAGCGCAGGGTGTAGGGGATCTCGACGGCGCGGGCACCGAGCCAGCGGAAGCGCAGCAGCAGCTCGAGCATGCAGGCAAAGCTGCTCTCCTGGATGAGCTTCTCGCCGCTGTTCTGGATGAGCTTGCCCAAAGCGACGCTGCGATAGGCGCGGAAGCCGGTCGAGTAGTCACGCACGTTCTTGTAGGGCAGCAGGATCTTCATCATGGCGAAGCAGCCGAGGCTGAGGAACTGGCGGAAGTAAGGCACGCCCTGCACGACGCTGCCTTTTTGGAAACGGGAGGCGATCACGATGTCGGCGTCGCCGGCTTCGATGATTTTGACCATGTCCTGGACGTACATCGGGTCGTGGGAGTTGTCGGCGTCCATGGTGATGACGACATCGCCGACGAGCCAGCCTTCGCGGAGGCCGGTCTGGATGGCCTCGCCGAGGCCTTTGTTCACCACATGCTGCACGAGCTTCACCGGCATCGTTTTGGCGGCTTCGCGGGCGATCTCGGCGGTGCGGTCCTTCGAGCCGTCATCGACGACGACGATGGTGTACTGATAAGGCAGCTTCTGCAGCTTGGTGTGCAGGTTGTCGAGGAGCACGGGCAGGTCTTTCTCCTCGTTGTAGGCGGGAAGGACGACGGCGATTTCGTTGACGGTGGTCGGTGTTTTCATGGCGTGGCAGTGGATTAGGCGGGTTGAGTGGTGAGGGTGGAAAGGGGCGTGGCAGCGGGCATCGCGGCGGCGACGGCGCTCATGCTGCCGGTAGGCCAGTGGCGCTGGAGGCTGCGGACGGTGTGCTCGACGAGGGCGCACTTTTTGGCCGCGGAGACCTTCATGCCGGGGAAGAAATCCATCTGCGGCACATCGCTGAGATCGAGGAAGTCGGTGGGATGCAGCAGCAAGGAAGGAGCAACGCCACGCACACGACTCAGGGCGATGTTCGTGCCCCAGTAGGCCTTCGCGAGAGCTTCTGATTTCTGTGCGAGGAACATCAAATAGGTGGCATGAACCGGCACGCGGAAGAGCGGCATGGTCGTCACGGGGATCTCGATGAGGCCATTCGGCCAGGTGAAGGGCTGCAAGGTGCCGAAGGCATCGCTGAACTTGCCGTAGAGGCCCTGGCGCTTGGCTTTTTCTTCGGCGCTGAGCTTGGAGTTCAGGAAGAAGAACATCCGCGCAACGGGGCCGAGGGCGCTGGGGAAGATGGAGGCATCGTATTGATAACCACGCTCGACCAGCACCTCGCGAACGAGCGGGCTGGTGCTGAAGCCGGGGCCGCGAAAGCCGCGTGTTTTTTTGCCGGTGACAGCCGCGATGGCGTTTTCAGCGCCGCCGATCTCCTCGTGCAATTGCTCGCGGCTGTAGAGATGCAGCCAGGGCTCGTGCATGAAGCTGTGATTGGCGATTTCATGCCCGGCATCGGCGATTTGCTTCAACGCGGCGCGGTTGGACTCGATCGTCGCGTCTTTGCCGACCACGAAAAACGTGATGCGCTGGTTGCAGCGATCCAGCGTCTCCAAAATGCGCGGCACCACGACATCGAGATAGCTCGGAAAGCTCTCCCAGCCGGAGACGCCTTGCGTTTTCAGGTAGCTCCAGAGATTGTCGAGATCGAGCGAGATGGAGGCGGCGGGTTTCATGACGCGGAAAGGGTGAAAATTAGGCGGCCATGCGCATCGGCTCGGGCATCGCGATGACTCGCGGGCCGAAGAGGATGTCGGTGATGCGTTCACCGGTGGTGCCATCGCCGAAGACCTCGCGGGCACGGCTGGCGTCTTTGAACCACGCGGCATCGGTCAAAGAGGTGCGCAGCATCTCACGGAGACGCTCAGGCGATTCACCAACAAGACGGGCCACGCCGCACTCGACGGCTTCGGGGCGCTCGGTGTTCTCGCGGAGCACGATCATCGGTTTGCCGAGAGCCGTGGCTTCTTCCTGTATGCCGCCGGAGTCGCTGACGATCAGCCAGGCATCGCCGAGCAGGTGAACGAAGTCGCGGTAGCCCATCGGATCGGTCAGGCGGATGCGCGGATGCTGGTCGAGCTCGGCGGCCACGGCGGCGCGGACATTCGGGTTCGGGTGAACCGGGAAAATCATGCACAGGTCCGGCTGGCTCTCGATGAACTCACGCAGCGCACGCAGGTGATGGCTCATCGTCTCGCCGAAGTTCTCGCGGCGGTGCGTGGTGACGAGCACCAGGCGCTTGCCTGCGGCCCACTGCTGCATCTCGGCCACCGTTTCGCCCGGTTTCGTGCTGGAAAGCGTCTGGCGCAGGGCATCGACGACCGTGTTGCCAACGAGGTGGATCGAGTTAGCAGGCACTCCCTCATCCAGCAGCGTGCGGCGGTTCCGCTCCGTGGCGGCGAAGTGGTAGGCGGCGATCTGGCCGACGAGGCGGCGGTTCATTTCTTCCGGGAAGGGGCTGAGCGGGTTGCCCGAGCGAAGACCGGCTTCGAGATGCCCCACGGGGATTTTGCGATTGAAAGCGGCCATCGAGCCCATCACCGCCGTGGCGGTATCGCCCTGGACGAGCACGAGATCGGGCTTTTCGGCCTCCATGACGGGATCGAGCTGCTCCAGGAGGCGGCTGCCGAGCATGTTCAGGCTCTGGCCGGGGCGCATCGCGTCGAGGTTGTAGGTCGGGCGGATTTTGAAGAGTTCAAACAGTGGCTGGAGCAGGTCCGTGTGCTGGCCGGAATTCACGGTGACCAGCCCAGCCCCCCGGTTTTCGAGCGCCTTGATCATCGGGGCGAATTTGATGAGTTCCGG
Source organism: Prosthecobacter sp. (assembly GCA_044370285.1). Classification (GTDB taxonomy): domain Bacteria; phylum Verrucomicrobiota; class Verrucomicrobiia; order Verrucomicrobiales; family Verrucomicrobiaceae; genus Prosthecobacter. The sequence continues at coordinate 30,460 of JBILVU010000018.1, read as the reverse complement.
GCGGGTGCCGAAGCAAACGAGGACTTTGGAGGGGCGGGAGGCTGAATTTGTGACCAACTTCATAATTACTATGATAAACCCAGGCTTATCATAGGCAAGACGAATTTATGAAAATTATCACTTTGGAGCCTAATTCATGCTTCTTTTCGCAAACATGCGAAAAAACGTTTCCCCGGCCACTCACAGGGCTTGAACGACTTCCCAGACGTCTCCCCAGCCACTCACAGGGCTTGAACGGCCTCCAAGACGTCTCCCCGGTCCCTCACGGGGCTTGAACCACCGCCAAGACGTCTCCCCGTCGCCTGCCAAAAGGGCAACCGCTTCCGAGACATCTCCCCGGTCATCGCCAGTTCGGCTGTCGTTTCCGAGACATCTCCTCGGCCACTGCCAATAACGCCGCCGCTTCCGAGGCGTCTCAATGGTCGTAGCCGAAAAAAGAGGGCTTGGAGAGGCGAATTACCCGACGCATACCCAACCTGCTGGAGAATCCATCCTCACCCAAGGAACCCGAACCGCCACCTGCGCCGTGTCCGCCGTAAAGCGGACGAACCGTACATCCACAAAACTGTGGACGAATCTGATTCGTCCACAATTAAGTGTGACTAAACAACGTTAGGCGATTATGAGCACTCCACGTCCGACAGGCCAAGAATTGGGTGGCATGACGGTAAATGAGCGGCTCTTCGTTTGCGGAGTTCTCGACAAATGGGACGACGCTGTTCGACGGAGAAGCAGACAAGAGATGATAGAGGTTCTTTGCAGTGTTGCATTGACCGAGCAGCAGGCTGCACAGACTACAGACACAGTTTTACAGAATCCGAAGATGTATGGATTTTAGCTCGACACAATCGCCTAACCATTCGCTGCAGCGAACCCGGCGGGAGCGTCGCGGTTGCAATCGTTGCGTCCCGTGCGCCGGGTCGCTGAGCTTGGGTCGTTATGGCAAGAAAATGAAGCTACTCACAACATGCCTCATTGCCGCACTCTCCCTTTCTGCTATGGCCGACGACGAGAAGATCAAGTTTGATGCGGACGGATACCCCGAGCTCACCCAAATGGCTGAGGAGGGGTTTGTCGATATGGTCTTTCGGATTCGCGACACCCACGCAGACGAGAAGGGATGGACAACGCTTACTGTGGACGCGAAGCACAAGGGACAGAAGGTCGGCTTTAAGCTCGCGATAAGCCCAGACATGCGCCCTGGGATCGTCGGCGACAATATCGACAGGACGGCGTTCTTTCCCAAGGGAATCATCCTGCTTCGTGACGACAAGACATCTGACGCGCTACTCCGTGCATTCGAATCTCTTTATAAGGCGCCGAGGCGAGAGTCGGAGTTTCGGATGCGCTCGGAAGTGACCGCATTCGCGTTGAGTGGCGATCCCCGGAAGCTCAAGACGGACTACGTGAAGTTTAAGATCTTCCACGACGATCAGGACGAGCGAGGCGAATACTTTGAACTCTACCTCCACGTCAATATTCCCGGAGGCGTCGTCGCCCTGAACGAGAAGGATCAGGAGTATCGTCCCACGGTTCTCAAAGGCCTCGAACAAACTAAGCCATAACAAGCCGTCGCTCTCAACACCTGCGCCGCCGAGAACTCACTCCTGACGCAGGCGGATGTGGAGGCCTTTGGAAAGCACAGCGGCGAGGCCCAGACCGATCCAGGGCCACACCACGATGGTGTAACGCGGCAGGCCGGGCAGAAGACTGGTGCCGCCGAGGTAGATGAAGGTCAGCAGGCCGAGCAGAAGCAGCTCCACCGGCAGTTGGCGGCGGTTTTTCCAGGCGACGAGCAGCGCCAGCAGCACAGCGAGCACGATGGGCACATTCACGGCGACGAGGACGAGCATGATGAGCTCCTCCGGGTAGTAGCTGCGTGGAAAACCAACGATGAGGCGGCCCCAGTTGCAGATCCAGTTCTTGAGCACGCCTTTGGGGTTCGCGCGGAGGTTTTCCATGGCCTTCTTCTTCAGCGCGGCCTCCCGCTCCTTCACGGGCAGGTAGTAGTGGGCCTTGTAGAAGTCGCGATGGCCGTTGGCGACGAGTTCGGGCTTGTTTTGCGAATCCTCCTCCGAGAACCAATGGCCGTTTTCGCCTTCGTTCGTGCTGGTGGCCCAGTAAAGCAGCTCACCGCCGTTGGTGGACCAGCAGAGGAGGTCGCCCGTTTTGGATTGGGTGTAGGCCAGCCAGGGCACGCACATCCCGAAGGCCAAAGCGAGCACCACGAGCGCCCGCAGCGCCCCCTGGCGCACGCCTGGAAAGAGCAGCAGCAAGGCCAAGAAGAAGCCGCCGGCGAGGATGACATTGCCAAAGAACACGCGGGTGAGCGTGAGCCAGCCGAAGGCGAAGGCCGCGGCCAGAACCGGCCCCCAGGCCCATCTTTCGCTCCGCAGCGCCGCCGTGAAGGCCCAGGCAAAGCCCGCGATGCAGGCCAGCGCCAGCGCCTCCGTCATCAGATACGGCGCGGTGCGGAGGATACTGGGATGCAGCGCCGTGATGAGCGCCACACCCAGCGCCCATCTTTTGCCCGCATACGGCAAAACCGCTCGAAAGCTGAAGAGCACCGCCAGCGCCATGAACAGGGCGTTCAGACCTCTCAGCACGATCAGCGGTGCTCCAGCGGCAATCAACGGAGCCAGCACGAGCGGATAGCCAGGGCCGTTGATGATGTCCGGCTTCTCCGGCGTGGCGTAGGTGCCGTGCGTGAGGCTGGTGGCATACCATTTGTAGCGTGCCTCATCCCAGATCAGGTCCGGCCGGTCCACGACGATGACATTCACGACATGCAGGAGCAGCGTGACGAAGAACAGCAGAAGACCGAGGGCGCGTGGAGACATCTGGTACCGTCCGCTGCATCTTCACGACCTGTCAAGCGGGGCAGACTCCGTTCTTGCGATCTCAGAGGTGGGAAGTTAAGATCGCCGCATGCTCACCAGCACTACCAACCCGCCCGAAGACATCGCCGACTGGGAGCTGCCACCGCGTCCCGATGTCTCCCATCTCATCACCGAGGACGACACGCCTGTGGACAATCTCTTCTCTGAAAAACAGATGCGCCTCCTCACCGAGTCCATCCACTCCTCCTGGCAGCCCGGCTTTCCCTTCTTCGCGATGGCAAACGTCGGTGTGTATGTGGCGCTGAACCGTCCGGCGATCGTGCCGGACGTGCTGGTGAAGACGAACGTCGAAATCCACCAGGACCCTTGGGAGAAGGATCACCGCGCCTACTTTGCCTGGACCTACGACGGCAAGCCGCCAGATGTCGTCATCGAGATCGTCTCCAACACCAAAGGCGGGGAGCTGGATGCCAAACTGCGCAATTACCAGCAGATCGGCGTGCCGTGGTATGCCGTCTATGACCCGGAGCAGCAACTCGGCGAGCGGCTTCTCACCGTGTTTTCACTCAGCTCCAGCGGCCGCCGCATACAGGAAGGTGATCCGGTGATGTTTGGCGGCCTAGGCCTGGGCGTGAAGCTGTGGGAAGGCACCTACGAAGGCATGACTCGTCTCTGGCTACGCTGGTGTGATGAGGATGGAAACATCATCCTCACCGGGAAAGAAAACGCCGCAGCGGAATCCAGTCGAGCCACCGCCGAAGCCAAACGCGCCGCTGCCCTCGCTGCGAAGCTGCGTGAACTGGGCGTGGACCCTGAGAGCATCTGACAAACCGTCAAGAATCGTCATCTTCACAGCAAATCACGGCACAGCTTCCGTCTTGTGAAGCGACCACGGTTTGCGGCACTCTGGGCGCACCATGAGCCAACCCATCTACCTCGTCGCCAGCGGCGATCTGCGCCTTTCCGCCAATCAAACCTGCTGGCCCGCTCAAAAGGCCATGGAGGAGGCTCTTGCCGCGGCTTTCAAAGCCGAGGGCCGCATCATCAAACGGGCGCATCCTTACGATGCGAAAAAGAAGCACGGCTTCATCGCCAGCCAGCGGGAGGGCATTGAGGTCTTCCGCAGCATCCCGCCGGATGCGCCGCTCATCGTCGCCGAGGCCGTGTGGCAGTACTCGCATCATGTGCTGGCCGGATTGACCACGCATCGCGGCCCCATCCTCACCGTGGCGAATTGGAGCGGCCAGTGGCCCGGCCTCGTCGGCCTTTTGAATCTCAACGCCTCGCTCACGAAGGCCGGCGTGACCTACTCCACGCTCTGGAGCGAGACCTTCACGGATGCCTTTTTCCAAAACGGCCTCCGCGAATGGCTCGAAACCGGCCGTGTCACTCACGATCAATCCCACGTCCGCGATCTCGCCCACCTGAAACTCCCCGCCGAGGACGAGCGCCTCGGTCGCGACTTCGGCCGCCGCTTCCGCACGCAGAAAGCCATCCTCGGCGTCTTCGATGAAGGCTGCATGGGCATGTTCAACGCCATCATCCCCGACGAACTCCTGCACGCCACCGGCTGCTTCAAAGAACGTCTCAGCCAGTCCACCCTCTACGCCGCCATGCGTGAAGTAAGCGATGCCGATGCCGCCGCCGTCTTTGCCTGGCTCAAGCGCAAAGGCCTGCAATTGAACCTCGGCACCGATGAGGCCACGCAGCTCACCGAATCGCAAGTCTTGCTCCAGTGCAAAATGTACATCGCCGCGCTGCGCCTCGCCGATGAATTCGGCTGCGATGCCATCGGCATCCAGTATCAGCAGGGCCTGAAGGACCTCGCGCCTGCCAGCGACCTCGTCGAAGGCATGCTCAACAACGCCGACCGTCCCCCCGTGCGCAGCGCCGATGACAAACGCATCCTCTTTGAAGGCGAAGCGCTGCCCCACTTCAACGAAGTCGATGAATGCGCCGGCCTCGACGGCCTCGTCACCTACCGTTTGTGGCGCGAGCTCGGCTTCGCCCCGGAAAACACCCTCCACGACCTGCGCTGGGGAGACGTGGACCGTAGCGGCAGGCGTCCGCATGCCGCCAAAGCCGGAAGACTCACGTCTTCCGCTACGACCTCACCTTACATTTGGGTCCTCCTCATCAGCGGCGCCGCGCCACCCGCGCACTTCATCGGCGGCTGGAAAGGCGCCTCCAGCGAGCGCCAGCCCGCGATGTACTTCCGCCTCGGCGGCGGCACGATGAAAGGCATCAGCAAACCCGGTCACATCGTCTGGAGTCGTGTCTTTGTGAAGGACAACGCCCTGCATGGCGACATCGGCGTGGCCGAAGTCGTCCAACTGACCGAGGCCGAGACTCAGCGCCGCTGGCAGGAAACCACCCCGCAATGGCCCATCATGCACACCGTGTTCCAAGGCATCACCCGCGATCAAATGATGGCCCGCCATCAGAGCAACCACATCCAGGTCGTCTATGCCCCGAACGAAAAACAAGCCCACCGCGCCGCCCGCATCAAAGCCGCCGCCATGCGTGAACTGGGCCTGCACGTCTCGCTCTGTGGCGAGGTGAAGGTAAGCTGAAAACTCGAATTTCCGCCCGAAGGACTGCCTTCTGGGTAGTTCGGCCTTCAGGCCGTGATTGGGAGCTCCGTGAAACGGGCTGCTGCGGAGCCGCGAAGCGAACCCCGAATTACGAACATCTGGGGGTTCATTGACAGAGCGTCTGAATCATCGGGAGAAAGTATGAGAAATGCGGGCTAGCCTTCATGACACCGAGCAAATCTGCACGCCCTGCTTGAGCGAGGCGAGCTTGTCAGGACGCTTCGGGATGAACTCCTGGCCGAGATAACCGGTGTAGCCAGTCTCCTGAATGGCCTTGATGATGGCCGGATAGTTCAGCTCCTGCGTTTCATCGATCTCCGCACGTCCAGGCACGCCGCCCGTGTGGTAGTGAGCGAAGAATTGATGATCGCGCTGAATGGTGGCGATGACATCGCCCTCCATGATCTGCATGTGGTAGATGTCGTAGAGCAGCTTGAAGTGCGGCGAGCCGAGCTTCTTGCACAGAGCGACGCCCCAGGCGCTGTGATCGCACATGTAGTCCGGGTGGTTCACCTTGCTGTTCAGCAGCTCCATCACCAGCGTGACGCCGAGCTTCTCACACAGCGGAAGCAGGCGCTGAAGGCCCTTGGCGCAGTTTTCGAGGCCTTGCTCATCGCTCATGCCGTCGCGATTGCCGCTGAAGCAGATGACCTGCTTGAACCCCGCCTCAGCGGACTCTTTCAAAAGCGACTCGTAGGCCTGCACGAGCAGGTCGTGATGCTCAATGCGGTTCCAGCCCTTCGGAATGGGGCCGATCTTCACGCCGCCAGGGCCTTCGATGGTGGGAAAACTCACCATGGCGCAGTGCAGGCCATGTTTCTTCACCATGGCAAAATCCTTCGGATCGAGCAGCTCGACCGATTCGAGGCCGATCTCCTTTGCGGCGACGCAGAAGTCCTCCAGCGGGATTTCTTTGTAGCACCACTTGCACGCCGAGTGCTTTACCTTGCCTCCCGCAGCCTTGTCAGCGGCTTCGATCTGCGTTTGCAGCATCGCAGCAAGAGAGAGAATGCCAAAGTGGCGGCGAGAGAGATTGGGCGGAGTCATGAGAAAAGCCTAAACGACCTGCGCCTGTTCGCTCAAGCAAAGAATCGTCTGCCTCACCCCGCAATCACTGCCGCACGGGCGTTTTCCTCGGCACCAGTTTTTTCGAGGTAGTAATCGTAATCGCCGGTGTAGGTCGTCAGGGTGCCGTTGTTGATGTGGATGACCTTCGTGGCAAGGCTGCGGATGAAATGCACGTCATGGCTGATGAAGACGAGCGTGCCTTCAAACTTCTGCAGGGCCAGGATAAGGCCTTCAATGGCCCAGATGTCCAAATGCGTCGTGGGCTCGTCCATGAGCAGCAGGTTCGGCGGATCGACGAGGAACTTCACGAGGTTCAGGCGGCTCTTTTCACCACCGGAGAGCACTTTGCACTTCTTATGCACGTCCTCGCGTTTGAAGAGGAAGCTGCCGAGGATGCTGCGGGCCTCGTCTTCGCGGATTTCAGGTGAGACGCGCTTCAGCTCGTCCAGCACGCTGCAATCCGGGTCGAGCGTGTCCGCACGGTGCTGCGAGAAGTAACCGAGCTTGAGGTTTGTGCCGAGCTTGCGCTCGCCTTTCTGGAAAGGGATCTCGCCCGCGAGGAGCTTGATGAGCGTGGATTTGCCCGCGCCGTTCGGACCGACGAGCACGGTGCGCTCTCCGCGTTCGACTTCGAGGTCGAGGCCTTTGTACACCTGCTTGGTGCCGTAGGCCTGGTCGATGTTGTTCAGGGCGACGAGGCGCTGGCCGCTGCGCTGCGGCTGCGGGAAGTTGAAACGGAAGCCTTTGCGCAGCGGGCGTGGCTTATCGAGCTTGTCCATCTTTTCGAGCTGACGCTCACGGCTCTGAGCCTGCGAGGCCTTGGAGGCCACCGAGCGGAAGCGGTCGATGAACTCTTGCATCGCCTCGATTTCCTTCTGCTGGTTCTTCCATGTCACCATCGCACGCTCGTAGTTCTCCTCCCGCTGGCGCAGGTAGTCGCTGTAGTTGCCCTGGTATTCGATGAGCTTGCTCTCCTCGATTTCGTACACGTTTTGCACCAGCTCGTCCATGAAGTCGCGGTCATGCGAGATCATGAGGATGGCACCGGGGTAGTTCTTCAAATAATTGCGGAACCACATGAGAGACATGAGGTCGAGGTGGTTCGTCGGCTCATCCAGCAGGAGCAAATCCGGCTCCATCACCAGCAGCCGCGCCATGTGCGCACGCATGATCCAGCCACCGCTGAATTCGCGGGCGGGCCGGTCAAAGTCCGTGTCAAGGTAACCCAGGCCTTTGAGGATGCGTTTGGCCTTCGCCTCGGCCTGCGGGTCCTGCAGGGCATCGTGCTTGGCATGTGTCTCGAAGTATTCCGGGCTGGAGACATCGCCCGTGGCCTCGAAGGCGCTGAGTTCCTTCTCCAGGCGCTCGATTTCGCCTGCTTTGCCGGTGGAGACCTCCAAAACGGTTTCCTCACCCACCGGTTCGCACTCCTGCGGCAGGAAGCCGACCGTGGTCCACTCGTCACGCGTCACCTCACCCGCATCGGCGGTGTCATTCTTCAAAATGAGCGAGAACAGCGTTGATTTGCCTGCTCCGTTCGGCCCGACGAGGGCGACGCGGTCGCCGTGGTTGATCGTCATGTTCGCACCGCTGAAGAGCGTGCGGGCGTTGAAGGTCTTGGTGACGTTGCGGAGAGTAAGCATGGGGGCGGAGGAGGTAGTGCATCCGCGGCGCTGTGCAATGGCGGAGGCGTCTCCGCGGCCCCTCACGCCTGCTTTTTCGAGACCAAAACCCGCGGCTGATGCTCCGTGAGCAGCTTCGAGGCCGGGACCTCGACCGCGTTTTCACGGCCGAGGAACTCCAGCAGCACACGGACGCGGTCTGCACCGCTCAATTTGGCATTCACGATGCCTTTGAGGCCGCGCATCGGCCCCTCGGTGAGCTCGACGATGTCTCCCACCTCGATGCCCACCTCCACCACGCACACATCCGCATCGGCCATCTCCGCTTTGATCTGCTCGATCACCCCATCATCCACACGGGCGAGGCTTTCACCAAAGCCAACGACACGGATGACACTCTGCGAGTGCTTCACGGCGCGTAGCATCTCCGTGGGATTGAACCGTGCGAAAAAGTAGCTCGGAAAGAGTGCCTCCACGAACCACACCTTGCCGCGCCGCGTGCTCCTTTGAAAACGGATGCGCGGGCAGTAGGTCTGCACGCCTTCAAGTCCCGCCATCAGGCCAGCCGCGATGTGCTCGCACTTCGGGCGCGAGTGAACAACATACCAAGCTGGTTCGGATGGGTGGGACATCAGTGGGGCCGGCAGCTAGCCGCAGCGTGATCCATCAGCAACCGCAATCCCTCAAACCCGGCGGCTTTTCAGCCACCACAAGCACCCACCGATCACGAGGAGGGCGACCGCAATGAGGCTCCACGAGTTCGTTTTCGCATCTGACGGTGCGGCGGTAATCGTCGCCGTCTGCGGCAGCAAATCGGCCATGTCGCTCAGCTCCGGCAGGTTTTGGCCTGGTGTGGCCTGATCCTTCACCATCTGCCGCCAGTCCACCGCCATCGCGATGTCCACGCCAGGATTTTGCTCCTTCACCTGGCACGAGCACGAGCCGATCAAAAACTGCGCCGCCTCATCAATCGTTTCCGCACGGATGCCTTTGCCGACGAGCGCGTAAAGCGCACGCCCTTGGCCGAAAATCGGGAATGCCATCGGCTCATTGAAGCCACGCAGGTCTTCCTCGCTCGCCAGCAGCATCGTGACAAAGGCCGCCTCCGCCGGATCATCGCGCTTCACTTTCACCACGGAGAACGCGAGCCGCAAACCGTCGCCGGGGATCGAGACGAGGCCGTTTTTGATGTCCTGATCGTCGAGCTTCGGCAGGTTCATCACGCCACCGAGGTAGTCGATGCGTTCTTCGAGCAACTTCAGCGCCGCAGCATCCTTCGTGGCATCGCCGCTCTCCAAAAATACCCACACCGCGCTTTCGCCATTCGCCAGCCGTTCGGCGATCTGCTTCCGCGCCGGCGAATTCACCAGCACGGCCACATTTGCCTCCGAAAACGGCGCGGACCAGATCACCGCGTCATTTCGCGACGACTTCGGCTGCCGCAGCTCGATCTTCGGCTCCGTGCCGGTCGTGACAACGTAGTTCTCCGGCAAATTCGCACCCGCCGGAGCCGTCACGCGATACGCATCCGCCTCCCAATGCTCCAGCGCATACCGAAACACCGGCACCGAGCAGGCGAACGCGGAAGTGGCGAGGAGCAGGAAAATGAAAGCGCGAAACATGGACCGATAGATCACGAAAAATCGTCTTCTTCTTGCATCGAGAGTATTCGAGATCCCGCGCCAGCGTCGTTGGAGTGCGGTGGCAGAGATGCGAGGGCACCTCGCATCAGCGACACCGCTGTCGAGCGCAGGAAGAGCGTTCTGAGACCAAAAAAAACGCCGTCCGGCACACGAAAGCGGTGTCGCGCCAAGGCTTGCCACCGCACTCCACGACGCTCTCGCGAGAATGCAGTGTCCTTGGCGTTTTAGCATCCCCACCATGCGCCCGCTCCTGCTCCTCCTCGCTCTCTCTGCCGCTCACGCGGAATGGCCGACCTACCTGCACGATGCCACCCGCGTCGGGGCGACCACGGAAAACGTGCTGAGCACACTGAAGCCTGCGTGGACCTTCACATCACCTACGGCACCGCAGATGGCTTGGGCAGGCGAGGATGGGCGGGTGATCGAGGGGCATGAGCTGTTTAACCGCATCCGCTTTGACGATGTGTTTCATGTGGCGATCAGCGGTGGGCGGTTGTTCTTCGGATCTTCGGTGGATGGGCGGGTGATTTGCCGGGAGCTGGCGAGCGGCAAAGAGGTGTGGTCGTTTTTCACGAATGCGCCGGTGCGGCTCGCGCCGATGATCGCGGAGGGAAAGGTGTATGTCGGCTCGGATGACGGCTACGCGTATTGCCTCGACGCAGCGACCGGGAAGCTGGTTTGGAAGCTCCGCGCGGGGCCGCATGATGAGCGCATCCTGGCTCGCGGGCGCATGGTGTCGCGCTGGCCGGTGCGCACGGGCATGTTGGTGGACAACGGCATCGCGTATTTCGGCGCGGGGGTGTTTCCGCATGAGAAGGTTTACTTGTATGCCGTCGAGGCCGCGACGGGGAAGGTGATCTGGAAGAATGACGCGATCAGCGAGAAGGACGCGGGGCGGAATGATCTCTCGCCGCAGGGTTACTTGCTGGCGACGAAGGACATCTTGTTTGTGCCTTCGGGACGTTCGCTCGCGGCGTCGTTTGATCGCAAAACGGGCGAGTACATCGCCAAACCGGAGCCGGGATGGCGTGGCGATGCGGGCGGGCAGATCGGTGGCACGCAGGCCTTCCTCGCGGATGATCAAATCTACTCGGTGGGCGAGCATCACATCCTCGCGCTGGATCAGCAGAAGCAGAAAAGCGGCTTCGGATGGTTCGCGGGCACGCAGATGACGCTCGCGGGCGACATGGGCTACATGGCGAACGGCAAAACGATCACGGCGGTGGATCGCCTCAAGCATGCGGACGGCACGCGCATCCGTCACGGGCACGAAATGGCCATCGCGAAGATCAGCGCCGACTTGAAAAAGCATCCCGCCCTCGCCGAGGCGAAGAAGCTGCAAGCCGCCGAGGCCGCCGCACGGAAGGCACCGGGCGATCAAGCCTTGATCGCCGAGCTGGCGGCCATCGCGGCGAAATACGAGCCGCTGCGTGCCGCCTACAAAGCGAAGCAGGACGAAAGCGCCAAGCACAAGGCCGACCTCGCCATCGCCGCCGATGTGGGCGTGAAATGGACGCTCGAATCGCCGCATCAATCGGCGCTGATCCTTGCGGGCAAGTCACTGATCGCGGGTGGCAAAGATGAGGTGATCGTGATCGACACTGAAACCGGCAAAATCACCGCCAAGTTAGCGGTGGAAGGCGAAGCACGCGGTTTGGCCGTTTCGGAAGGTCATCTCGTCGTCAGCACGACGAAAGGCCGCGTGCATGTGTTTGGTGAAAAAGAAGGCTCGCCGACGCTCGCAGGCTCCAACTTCATTTCTAGCAAAGGTGAAGAAGCGGCGGCCATCTTGAAGCAAACCGGCATCCAGAAGGGTTTCTGCCTCGTTTTGGGCGATGACGGCTCGTTGGCCTATGAACTCGCCAAACAGAGCGAACTCGTCGTTTTCGGCGTGAACTCGGATGAGGCCAAAGTGGCCGCTGGAAGGCAATCCTTGCTCCAAACCGGCCTCTACGGCTCACGCGTCACGCTCGATCATCTCGACCTCGCGATGATTCCGTATGCGAGTTACTTCGCGAACCTCATCGTTGGTGAACCCGGCGGTGTGCCGAAGGATGTGGCGCGGCATTTGAAGCCGATTGGCGGCAAGTTCTGCTTCGCGTCGAATGCAGCGAGCGATGCGTGGCTCGCTGAAACGAAGCTGAGCGAAGAAAAGGCCACGATTTCGAAAGCGGACGGCTGGACGGTGCTCACGCGTTCGACTTTGCCGGGTGCGAGCTCGTGGTCGCATCAATACGGCAACGCGGCGAACACTTCGAGCACGGACGACCGGCGCATCAAAGGCGGGCTGAGCGTGCTGTGGTATGGCGATCCCGGTCCGGGGCAGGTGGTGAATCGTCACGATGGCGCGGTGGGGCCGCTTTCGACGAATGGTCGCCTCTTTGTGCAAGGCCAGGACAGCGTGATGGCTTACGATGCCTACAACGGCCAGTTCCTGTGGGAAACGAAGAACCCCGGTGCCATGCGCACCGGCGTTTACAATGCCCGTGAACCCGGCAACATGGCCGCGAGCGATGATCATCTCTTCATGCTACTGGAAGACGAGTGCGTGCAGTTTGACGCGGCCACCGGCGAGATCGTGCGCACGCTCCGAATTCCCGGCGCAGGCACCAAGAAGGGCCTGGAGTGGGGCTACATCGCCTATGCGGACGGTTTGCTCTACGGCACCGAAACGGAACGCGTCGAAAAGGCCAGCGAAGTCGCTCGCCGCGGCAAAAGCGCCTCCATTTCGACGGATCGCTTGTTTGCCTTCGATGTGAAGACCGGGGCGCTGGCGTGGAGTTATCAGGGCAAGCACATCGCCCATCAAACTGTCGCGATTGGCGATGGCAGCGTGTTTTTCATCGACGCCTCGCTCACACCGGAGCAGCGGAATTTGATGCTGGCCGAGGACAAAACGGAACTCGCCAAACTCACCGGCAAGGAGCGTGAACTGGCGGAAGATCGCATCAAGAATAACGACATGCGCATGGCGGTGGCGGTGGATGCGAAAACGGGCAAGCAACTGTGGGCGAAGCCGGTGGATGTGACGGATTGCAGCGAGATCGGCATCGGCGGCGGGGCTTTGACGCTCATGTATAGCAATGGCCACCTCGTGCTCGGCGGTGCGAACGCGAACGGACACTACTGGCAGCAGTTTTTGAGCGGTGAATTCAAGCGTCGTCGGCTCGTCGTGCTAAACGCAGCGAAGGGCGACAAGGTGTGGGCGAAGGACGGCAACTACCGCCATCGCCCCGTCGTGATCGACAACGACATCGTCGCCGAACCGTGGAGCTACGATCTTTACACCGGCAATCAAAAGACCCGCAAGCATCCCATCACCGGCGAGGAGACCGCGTGGATGTTTGCGCGGCCCGGCCACCACTGCGGTGCCATTTCGGCCACGCCGAATATGATGTTTTTCCGCTCGAAGTTCACCGCGTTTTATGATCGCGACAGGGACAGCGGCACGGAGCACTTCGCTGGGCATCGCCTCGGCTGCTGGATCAACACGATCCCCGCCAACGGCCTCGTCATGATCCCGGAGGCCAGCGCCGGCTGCGTGTGCCTCTTTTCCATCGCCAGTACCATCGTCTTCGAGCCGCGTGAGGACCGCATGAACTGGGGCGTGTATAGCGCGGATGGTGTCACGTTGCCCGTGCAGCACATGGCGCTGAATCTCGGCGCTCCCGGTGATCGACGCGATGCGCATGGCAAGCTCTGGCTCGGCTACCCGCGTCCTGGCAGTCGGGCAGGCATCGATCTGCCGCTCGATTTCAAACCGCAGTATGTCAAAGGCGGCGGCGAGTATGCCTACAACGCCGAGAGCTTCACCATCGCCGGTCACGACACGCCGTGGATCTTCGCCAGTGGCCTGCGCGGCCTCACGAAGCTCGAAATCCCCGTCCAGGCCAAAGGTGCCGCTCCAGCGACTTACACCGTGAAACTCATGTTCGCCGCCCTCGAAGGCGATGCGCCCGGAAAACGCGTTTTCGACGTCAAACTCGGCGACAAGGTCGTTTTGAAGGCCTTTGACCCCGCGACACGAAAAGGCGCTGCCTTCGAAGTTTTCGAGCATGTGCCCGCGAGTGAGCTTTTGACCGTCGAACTCATCCCCGTGACCGGCGAGCCGGTGATGAGCGGCATCGAGATCCTCAAAACAAACGCCAAGGAGATCACGCAGGGCGTGGTGGCTCGGTAAAAGGGGTGCTCCCGCCCGGATTTGAACCGAGGACCAAGGAATTATGAGTTCCCTGCTCTAACCGCTGAGCTACAGGAGCCTGTGCTGTGCGCGGCGCGGAGTATGCACGTGGGTCTCACGACGGCAAGAAGGGCTTTGCCGCGTTCACCACTTCAAACCGGAGGCTGGCATGCGGGTTTCGTTGTGCCGCTCCTTCACGATGTGACCATCGCTGAGGTAGAGGACACGGTCGGCCATCTCCGCCATGGCGGCATTGTGCGTGATAACGACCGTGAGCGTGCCGAGCTCGCGGTTGATGCGCTCCACGGCTTCGAGAACGGTGATGCCGGTGGTGACATCGAGGGCGCCCGTGGGTTCATCGCAAAGTAGGACCTCGGGTTTCTTCGCGATGGCACGGGCGATGGCCACGCGCTGCTGCTCGCCGCCACTGAGCTGGCTGGGGAAATGATCGAGACGGTGGCTGAGGCCGAGGATATCAAGTGCGTCCTCCGGCTTCATCGGGTCAGGGGCGATTTCGGTGATCAGGGCCACATTCTCGCGGGCGGTGAGGCTGGGAATGAGATTGTAGAACTGAAAGACGAAGCCCACGCAGTTCCGGCGGAAGAGCGTCAGCGTGCGCTCATCGCCATCGGTGAGATTCCAGCCTTTGTATTTCAACTCGCCCTCGGTGGGCGTATCGAGTCCGCCGAGGATGTTTAGCAGCGTGGATTTCCCACTGCCGGAGGCACCGAGCAGCACGGTGAGCTCGCCGGCACGCAGACTCAGGTCCACCCCGGCTAGCGCCACCACATCCAGCTCGCCCGTGTGATACACCTTTCGCAAACCGCGTGCTTCAAACACAGGCTCAGAGGATTCAGAAACGCGGGCGGACATGAGAGCGCATCTCTGGCGCGGAAAATACTTCCCGGCAAGATTTGCCGCGTGCAATCCCGGCGGCCGAAGCCAGCATCCGCTTCGTGTCTTACCTGAAACAGTCCCTCACTCGCTACGCCCGCCAGCGTGACGAAGGCATGGGCTGCGGCAGCAGTTGCCTGATCCACCTTGTCATGCTGGTCCTGCTGTTTGTGGCCGTCATCATCTGGTGCATCCGAAACCGCGCCTGGGAGCTGGTGATCACGATCATCTTCCCGGAGTGAGCTGCGCTCAAATCCCGCTGATCTCGCCGCTCTCGCTGACCTGGATGCGCTCGGCGGAGGGCACCTTCGGCAAAGCAGGCATGCGCATCATCGTGCCGGTGAGGGCCACGAGGAAGCCGGCACCGTTGCTGATCTCAAAATCACGCACCGTGATGGTGAAGCCGCTCGGACGTCCGCGCTTCTTTGCATCGTCGGAGAGCGAGTCCTGCGTCTTCGCCATGCACAGCGGCAATTTGTCGAAGCCGCTGCGGGCAAACAAAGCCAGCTTGGCCTTCGCTTCATCGGTGAGCTGCACGCCATCGGCACCGTAGATCTGCGTGGCGATGGCGGTGAGCTTCTTCTCCACCGGCTCGGCAGCATCGTAGAGCATCGGCAGAGTTTTCGATTCTTTCGGCAAGGCCGCGAGCACAGTCTCTGCGAGCTTCACGGCCCCGTCGCCGCCTTCGCCGAACACATTCGCGGTGGCGCAGGGCACGCCGCGGGCCTGGCAGAATTCATGCACAAGGGCGAGTTCGTCTTCGTGGTCATTGATGAAGCGATTGATCGCCACGATGACCGGACGCTGGAACTTCGCGGCGCTGTCGAGATGCGCGGCGAGGTTGTCGAGACCTCGCGAAAGCGCGGCGGTGTCGGTTTGCGTGAGCTGGTCCAAAGCGGCTCCGCCATGCATTTTCAGCGCCCGCACGGTGGCGACGATCACGATGGCCTCCGGCGCGAGTCCGCTCTGACGGCATTTGATGTGCATGAACTTCTCGCCGCCGAGATCGAAGGCAAATCCGGCCTCCGTGACGGCGAAATCGGCATGTGCTAGTGCCATGCGAGTGGCGAGCACGCTGTTGCAACCATGCGCGATGTTCGCAAACGGGCCACCATGCAAAAAGGCAGGCACGCCTTCCACACTTTGCACGAGGTTGGGGCTCAAAGCATCCCGCAGCAGCGCCAACAAAGCTCCGGTGACGCGGAATTCTTTGGCGAAGACCGGCTCGCCCTCCGGCGTGAAGCCGACCACGATGCGCTCAAGCCTCGCACGCAGATCCGCGAGCGATTCGCTGAGGCAGAGGATCGCCATCACTTCGGATGCGGCGGTGATGTCAAAGCCCGTCGCACGCTCGGTGGGCTTGCCGGCGCTGGTACGCATCTGGCGCAAGGCGCGGTCGTTCATGTCCATGACGCGCTTCCACAGCACGCCTTCGGGCTTCAGGCGGCAGGTGCCATTGAAGAGTTCGTTGTCGATCACGGCGGAGAGCAGGTTGTTCGCGCTCGTGATGGCGTGGAAGTCACCCGTGAAGTGCAGGTTGATGGACTGCGCCGGCTGCACCGTGCTTTTGCCGCCTCCAGTTGCGCCGCCTTTGCGACCAAACACCGGTCCCATCGAGGGCTGACGCAGTGCGAGCGCCACGCTCTGGCCGATCTTTTTCAAACCCTGCGACAGACCGATGGAGACGGTCGTCTTGCCCTCGCCCGCCGGGGTCGGCGTGATGGCGGAAACGAGGATGAGCTTGCCCTTCTTCTGGCCGGTCTTCAGCGCATCCAGACTGATCTTTGCCTTGTCGCGACCGTAGAAGCTGAGGTGATCCGGCGAGATGCCGAGAGAGTTGGCTACGGAGGCGATGTCTGAGGTCATGGGAAAGAAAGCGCCCATGATGGCAAGGAGGCACGCGAAGCAAACGAGTTTTCGTTCACGAGGCTTGAGTTGCGCCACGGCCTCATGGTATCTCGGATGGTCACCATGAAAATCAGCCCGCTTCTCGCCCTCCTACTCTCTTCGAGCTCTGCCTTCGCCGCCGTGAAGCTGCCGTCGATATTTACCGACCACATGGTGCTCCAGCGGGACAAGGCGGTGCCGGTGTGGGGGAAGGCCACGCCGGGTGAGGAGATCACCGTCGAGTTCGCAGGGCAAAAGAAGACCACCAAAGCCGATGCGGGCGGCAAATGGATGGTGAAGCTCGATCCCATGCCCGCGAATGCGGAGCCTCAGGTGCTCAAGGCGGGCAACGTGAGCGTGCAGGACGTGCTGATCGGCGAGGTGTGGCTCGCCTCCGGCCAATCGAACATGGAATGGGAAATGCAGATGAAGCCCGACTCGAAGGCCGACATCCCGAACACCACGCATCCGAACCTCCGCCTCATCGAGGTGCCGAAGACGACCGCGCTCACGCCGCAGGACGATGTGCCCGCGAAATGGGAACGCAGCGCACCGGAGAGCGCGGCCTCGTTTTCCGCCATCGGTTACTACTTCGGACTGCGACTGCACGAGGAGCTCAAAGTACCCGTCGGCATCGTTTTGAGCGCCTGGGGCGGCACACGCATCGAGCCGTGGACGAGCATCGAGGGCTTTGACGCGGTGCCGGAGCTGAAAAGCTTCGTCGCCGATGTGCGCTCGAAGCTGCCCGGCAGCGACGCCTATCGCACCGCGCATGAGAAACACCTCGCCGCCGTCACGCAGTGGCAGCAGGCCGTGAAGACCGCGTTGGAAAAGAAACAGCCCGTGCCTGCCATCCCCGGCCAGCCGCAGACGCTCAACGCCGGTGCTGGCACGCCCACCGCGCTCTACAATGCCATGATCCATCCGCTCGTCCCCTTCGCCATGCGCGGCGCCATCTGGTATCAGGGCGAATCGAACCACAACGAAGGCTTCGTTTACACCGACAAGAAAAAGGCCCTGCTCGCCTCGTGGCGCAGCGTGTTCCAGCAGCCGGAGCTGCCGTTCTACTTTGTGCAGATCGCCCCCTTCCAATACGGCACCGAGGAGCCGGAGATCCTCGCGCAGTTCTGGCAGGCGCAGACAAAGTGCCTCGACATCCCGCACACCGGCATGGCCGTCATCACCGACATCGGCGAGGTGTCGGACATCCATCCCGCGAAGAAAAAAGAAGTCGCCCGCCGCCTCTCGCTTTGGGCCATGGCAAAGACCTACGGCAAGACCGACATCGACCCCAGCGGCCCGCTTTACGCCAGCCATGCCATCGAAGGTGCCGCCATCCGCGTGAAGTTCGCCCACGCCGCCAGCGGCCTCGCCTCACGCGATGGCAAAGCGCTCACGCATTTCGAGATCGCCGGCCGCGATGGCCTCTTCCAGCCCGCCGAGGCTCAAATCGACGGCGACAGCGTCGTTTTGACCTCCACCAAGGTCCCGCAGCCGCGTCGTGCACGATTCGCGTGGAGCAAGCTCGCCATCCCGAACCTCATGGACAAGGACGACCTGCCCGCCACCGCCTTCCACACGCACTGGCCCGTCGATCCCGACATCGGCGACAACTTCGCCAAAGGCTGCACCTGGACCAGCAGCGACCAAAACACCTACGGTTGGGACACCGGCCTCACCGACGGCTCCTGGGCCAGCTTCAATCCCAACAGCTACGCCACCGGCAACAGCGACCTGTTCCCGAAGCACGTCACCATCGACCTCAAGCAGCCGCGCACGCTGAATCTCATCGTCCTCGGCGCTCCCGAGATCGGCTCCACCAAAACCGTCGCCATCTCCATCAGCACCGATGGCCAAACCTTCCGCGAAGCAGGCAAACACGTCTTCCCCCTCGCCGAAGCCACCCGTGCCTCCATCACCTTCCCCGACACCGAGGCCAAATACATCCGCCTCACCTACCTCGACCACCACGCGCAGCTCGCGGGCGGTTTTCCGAACACGTTTGGCTTCACGACGGAGGTGGAGGCGTATCGGGTGAGGTAATCGCTCTGGATTCGCGAACAGTAAACACTTACAACAACAGCATGGGCACGTGGGCATCCGATAATTTTGGCAACGACGGCGCATGCGACTATCGCGCTAATGTCGTTGATCTTCTTCTGAAGACCTTCAAGCAACCAGGAGACCTTTTCGACATCGACGAGGTCATGGCAGCAGGAGCCATGATCCTTGCCATTTGCGACCGTTGCGGTGTCCCTGGAGGCCTTCTCGATTACGATCTGGACACCCTTCAGACCAGCGTGTTGCGAGTCTACGACGCCGAGATTGACGACTATGCCCGTAATCCAGACTACAAACGAGATCGGCGAGAGGTGATCGTTCAAACGTTTAATGAACTGAAGGTTCGCATAAACTCAGAGAAAATTGCATGACCACACAACGCGAAGGATGGCTTGCTGAAGAGTATGTTCGGATTTACGCCGAGACAGACCGGCGACGCATTGCCGAGCTTTACGACTTCGCGAACTTTCTGCCGGGTTATGAGCCTTGGGGCTCGTGGGGGCTCGATGCTTTGTGCCTTGGGCCAGATGGCCGTCTTTACACCGTCGATTGGATTCCTCTCGAACTAGATTTTCAGAAGGAGCGCTATGGTAGCATAGCGGAGTTTCAAGCCGACATTGCTCGCTTGCACGAAGCAGAGCCATCCTATGAGCATTTTCAAAAAGAGGTCCACTACGCCCATCCACTTGTTCTCGGCGGTGATCCACAGGTGGCACCCGTCATGCTTGATCAGGATACCCACGCAGAAGCCTGTCGCTTCTTCAACAAGCTCTGCCGCGAAGTTAAAGCGAGGAGCATGTCTAAAACTTCAGAACCGGTTTGAGGTGCCAAACCACATGTTCGACCGATTCATTCATTTATTCCGCCCCGGCGGCCAAGCCCCGACAGACCGCCTTGTCAGGCTTGGTCGCATAAGTCCCGTGGGCTTTGTTCTTCCGGCGAATCTGAATTACGCTGCGGTGAGTGATAGCGAGAGCGTTTTCCGCCTCAAAGACAACGACCAGCCCATTGAGCTGCGAATGACGTTCTTGAGAGATTACTCGCAAGACCTGACGACGCCGGAACTGGAACGTGAATGCCTTTGTCGTATTGGGAAGGAGACAGAGGTGCATCCATTTGGTCGCAATTTGGTGATTGCCGAGTCCACCGAGGCACAGGACGAACGTGGCCTCATCATTCACCTGCACCACACGATTTCCATCCAAGGACTGATCTGCACAGCCACCCTCGAAATCCTTCGCGACCGAGTGTCAGCTACTTCGATACAGGTGTTCCGAGATGCGTTAGTGGAGCTGTTTCAAAGCATGGAACGGTTCAAGACCTGATTGAAACAGATGCCATGGGCTCTGGGCAGTGATCCTGCGTGCCACGGGCGAATGCATCGGCGACTGCGGGCTGATGCCTCAGTAGGTGGTCGGCGTGGCGGAGACTTGCTTCCCGAAACCCAAACCGATAGGCAGGAGAATGGGGGCAGAAGAATTCAGAGATCCATTCTTTTGCCCCCATTCTCCTGTCTATTGATCCGGGCCATTTTCACCAAATGTGATGCTTTGCAGCATAGACAACCAAAGTCTGCCCAGAGGTGAGCGCAGCAAATCCATGCAGCATTCGTCTGAATGCTTCGGAAACCGGAATGACCTCACGCAAAGCCGCCAAGGCGCAAAGTTCAGAGGTTTGGGAACCTTTGCGGCTTTGCGCCTTTGCGTGAGACTTCTCCGAGATCAGCATCAGACAGCCATTCCATCAAGCCGCCCAAAATGGAAGGGAGTTCCAGGCAGGAGGAAAGCCCATCGCGGCGGGGTCGATCTCAGGGAATGATTGGAGCAGGTTCTTGAAGCCCTGTTTCCAGCCAGAGCCGGGGGCGGTGACCTGGAGCACATCCACCAACACCACAAGCAGGCCCTCCAGTCGCGAAGGTGAATGCACGAGGCCCTGATGCTTTCTGGCGACCGTGGGGCTGATGGAAAACACCCGGTTCCAGAGACGTCCGTGATGGGCGCAAATGTTCCGAAGGTGGGAGAGGGCATGAAGCCAGCTCTCCAGGATTTTGGCCGGCACTGCGAATGGAGCGGCGATGCTGGCCTTCAACACCGGATCACCGAGCCCTTTGTAAACCCGGGACAGGGCGCCAAGTGTCAGAATCTCCGCCGTCATCCAAAACGGCGGCAGGTAGGGATCGCCATACTTGGTGTAGTAGTGCTGGATGAAGGTTTCCGCATGGGAGGATGGCAGCAGGCGCTGGTGTGCGGGCGGCGGGTAGGTGATGCCGAGCTCGCGCTCCAACTGCTCGATGAAGTAGCCGTGATTGAATCTCGGGTGGAAGTGCCTCGCATCCAGGAACCAGTGCGGGTCATTCCAGTGTGCGCAGGTGGCGGAGATGAGGCGTGCGCGCACGGCGACCTCGATTCGCTCGATGGCATCA
The DNA here is from genome assembly GCA_044370285.1 of Prosthecobacter sp. GTDB lineage: Bacteria > Verrucomicrobiota > Verrucomicrobiia > Verrucomicrobiales > Verrucomicrobiaceae > Prosthecobacter. The sequence continues at coordinate 9,249 of JBILVU010000018.1, read as the reverse complement.
ATGACGAGGACACGGAGTTCACGATCGAATTCATAGAGGCGGGAAATCTGCGTCCATGTCGTGGCAGGTTTGAAGACTTTCCGCTGTGGGAGCTCCAGAAACGGATAGGCATATCCTGCCAGACGGTAGTAACCGATGTTTTCCAGTGCCGCCAAGACCTCGGCATCATCAGTGACCACCAACCCGCGGGATTTGAGCTTTTGAAGCTGGGCCTGATGATCAAAAACAGGTTTGGTGAACTTCATGGTTGTAGATCCCGCGTCAGAAGGGCAAAAAAATACCCGCCAAGTTGCGCATCGTGGAGAGGCGTGGCGGGTTTGTTACTCAAAGTATTGAACGAAGACGGCCATTTGGCAATAGCCGAGTTCTCCCGGATTTGAGCACCGCAGGATTGTCGCACGCGATCTGCCTTCCCAGCCCTCAAGCCTTCTTCGCCCGAAACCGTGCCCAAAGCGGCTGTAGCACGTGATTCACCAGCGGATCGACCACGGCACCGACGATCACACCGAGCACCGCAGCAATACCAGCCTGACCGAGCCAGGCGAGCAGGCCATGCAGCGAGGGCAGCAGTGACGCGAAGGCCTCCGCAGCGTGATGCACCGCTTTTTCTGGTCCATGGGCACCGAGCTCATGCAAGCCATGGATGAGGATGCCGCCGCCGACCCACAGCATGGCGATCATGCCGACGAAACTGAGCACCTTCAAAAACACCGGCATGCCCGTCACGATGGCGCGGCCAAGCGTGCGGATGATTCCCGTGCCGGAGCGTGCAAGCGCGACGCCCGCATCATCCGCCTTCACGATGAGCGCCACGGCTCCGTAAACGAGCAACGTCATGCCGAGGCCGACCACGGCGAGCACAAAAGCCTGCATCCACAGCGGCGAGGTGGAAACGGCGGCGAGCGTGATGGCCATAATTTCGGCCGAAAGGATGAAATCCGTGCGGATGGCGCTCGAAACGCGTTCCTGCTCCAATTCCTCCGCTGTGGTGGCCGTCGAGGCATCATCCTTCTCCTCATGATGACCGGGACGCACGAGGTGCATGACCTTGTGATAGCCCTCTAGGCACAAAAACGCCCCACCGGCCATCAGCAGCGGCGTGATGCTCCACGGCGCGACGAGGCTGAGCCCCAGCGCACCCGGCAGCAGGATCAGCATCTTGTTCTTGAGCGAACCTTTGGCGATCTTCCCGATGATGGGCAGCTCCCGCTCCGCGCTCAAACCGACCACGTAGCGCGGTGTGACGGCCGCATCGTCAATCACAATGCCCGCGGCCTTTCCACCCGCCTTCGCCGCCATGGCACCGGCATCATCCAGCGATGAGGCGGCCACTTTGGCCAACGCGGTGATGTCATCGAGCAAAGCGATGAGGCCAGAACTCATGAGAGGCCTCCTTGGCGGCAAAGAATGAAATGAAATGTCATGCGGGGTAGCTAGGCATGGGCGCAGAGCCGCCGCAGGTCAACTCAGGCATCGGCTGATTCGCGAAGCAGGGCTTGGATCGTGAGTACGAGGGCGGGTCTCAGGCACCGATGGCGAGCCAGTTGAACTCTATGGCGAAGACACGCGTGGCGGCCCAGGTGGAGATCACGGCCTGAAAGCCGCCAGCGGTGATGTTCTCGGCCTTCAGGGTGATGCGGGCGCTATCCCGCTGATCGAGGTCAAAGCCGGTGAGGCCGAGCTGCACCACGGGGATGGAATCAAAGGGCGTGGCGAACACGATCTCCGTGATGAAGCTGCGTGTGTCACCGGTCTCGGCGCATACCGTATCGAGCGTCCAGCCCTCGGTGAGGATACCGACGCCGGCATGAGCGGACAAAACTTTCCAAGGAAGGGCAGCAGAATGCATGGAGGATTATTTAAAGCAGCATTCAGGCCGTCTTTCGTCATGAATTCAGCGTGCCAAAGGACCGGGGAGCTCACCTCCTCGATGTCATTGCACGCCAGCAGCGATCACCGCCATCGACAGAGAGGCATCCAAGGAGAGGCACTTGCCAAGTGCCTCGCTTCGGGACTTGGCAAGTCCCGCTCCTTGAAAGCATCTCACTTCGTCCCAAACTCCCGGCTGCGGACCAGCGCCTGAATGAACTCGCGCATCGCGAAGTTCTTCTTCCCAGCTTGTGCGATCATCTCATCCACCAGCGGCTCATCGCGGAAGCCGAGCGGCCTTCCCAGTGCGAACTCGATCAAGGCTTCGCTGAAGCTGCGGGCGAAGGCGTCGGACTTGCTGGCGATGATGTTGCGCAACTCGAAGTAGTCTTTGAACGCGGGTCCTTTGTGGAAGGCGGCGGCGGAGTCGATGGTCCAGGTCTTCTTGCTCTTGGGGTCGGGTTTGCCGTTGGCGTCGAGGGCGGTGTAGCTGTCCTCGGTGCGCCATTGGCCGGCGGCGTCGAAGTTTTCCAAACCAAAGCCGATGGGATCGATCTTGCGATGGCAACTGGCGCATTGCGGGTCCTCTTGATGCGCGAGCAAGCGCTCGTGGGTGGTGAGCACCTTGCCGGCGAGTCGCGTGATGGCGGGCACGTTGGCAGGCGCGGGCGGTGGTGGATCGTGCAGGAGCTTGCGTAGCACCCAGGCACCGCGCTCGACGGGACTGGTGCGCTCGCCATTGCCGCCCATGAAATGAATGGCTGCCATGCCGAGCAGGCCGCCGCGTGGCGAGTCCTTCGGCAGCGACACTTTTTCATAGCCTTCACCCTTCACACCGGGGAGGCCGTAGTAGTGAGCGAGCACGCGATTGATGACGACGTAGTCGGCTTTGAGCAGATCACGCAGGCTGGCGTTGTGCCGCATGATGTGCGTGATGGTCTCGTGGATCTCGCCCTTGGCCGCGACCTTCGTGCCGGTGTCAAAGCGCGGATAAAGGGCGCGATTCACCTCAAAGAAGTCGATGCGATCGAGTCCGAGCCATTGATGCACAAAGGCCGACAAAAAGCCCTCGGAGCGCGAATCATCGAGCAGGCGCTCGGTTTGCGCGGCGAGCACCTCGGGCTTCGACAGATCGCTCTTTCGAAGTTCGGTATCCGGCGGAGCGCTCCAGAGGAAATACGAGAGCCGCGTGGCGAGTTCGGGCGCGGTGAGTGACCTGCGTTTGTCATCGGGCGAAGGCTCCGCGAGGTAAAGAAACATCGGCGAGGCCAGCACGACGGACAACGTCTCCTTCAGCGCGGCCACGGGCTTGTCGCCAGCTTTGCGGCGCACGTCGTAAAGGCTCAGCAAGCGGTCCACATAGTCCGCCGGCGGCGTGGTGCCGCGAAAGGCCTCGGTGGCGAAGCGCTCGAAGGCTGCACGCAGCTCGGCAGCAGCAGGCGCGGGCGATTTGTCATCGAGCGGCAGCTTCAGCGCGGCAAAACCGGGCGGCGTAGGCTTCGCGGCATTCGGCACGCGTTCGACCTCGATCCAGTCCACCCACAGCGCCAGCTCGGGGCCGATGCCGTTGCGCTTCACGGCCTCGGCACGCTTGCGATTGCCTTCTTCGTTGGTGTCCCAACTGCCTTTCTCGCGGAAGAACAGCGAGCGGTTCTCACGCGTCAGGTTCGCTCGCGTGAGGGTGAGCGGGATCTCGATGATCTGCGGCTGCTCCATCGTGCCGGTGATCTCGTGCGTGGCCATGACCTTGCCCGTACGGGCATGAATGCCGAAATCAAGGAAGCGACGCTCCGCAGGCGCATCCTTCACCGCCGCTGCTCGCACACGGACGATGTAATCGCCGACCGGCCAATCAAACGGCACGAGCAGCTCGATGTAGTTCACGTTCAGCTCCGCCGGATGCCGTGTCTGCGTGCCGAGATACGCCCCGCGATCCACGTCCGGCATCTGCGTGTAATACTCGTGATACTTCAACCAGCCCGCGCCGAGCGAATCGTTCGCCAGATCGGCATCGTTCTCGCCTTTCTTATCAAAGCCAAACGTGCGCGGATTCGGCGCACCGGGGATGCGGGCCCACTCGCGACGAAGACGCGACACATTGTTCTTCACCTCCTCTTGGATCTTCGCGACGATTTCCTTGTTCTCCGGCTTCGCCATGGCCTCATCGACGGCCTTCACCCACTTCTGTGCACGCTCACGGGCATCGATTTGATACTTCACAAAGTCCTTCACCTTCGGAGTCGTCGACTCGCCTTCGTAATGCAGCTTCTTCGTGACGCTCGCCGCCGTTTGCCAGGCAAACGCCTCCTCCAGCGCCTCGCGACCCAGTGCCTGATACTGCTCGATCTGGTTCGCCGACATGAAGAGGTTCGAGCCCACGGTATCAAAGGCCCCCGAGCCCCCATCCGGCGGCAGCTCCGCCACATTGATCTCCACGCCGAGAAGCTCCCGCAGCGTGTTTTTGTATTCGCGACGGTTCAGCCGCCGCATCGTGATGACACCCTTTTGATCGCCAAGGCTCCGCCGCGCCGCGACGATCACATTCGCCAGATCATCGAGAAAATCGGCCTTCGCGGCACTCGCCGGCTGTTTTTCATCCTCCGGCGGCATGTCGCCCGAGTTCATCGCATTCAGCACCTTCTGCCACTTTTCGGCCGTTTCGACATTCGTGATCGCCAGCGGCAGATCATCGACCCGGAACTTCCCTTTTTGCTTTTCCGGCCCGTGGCAGCTCAAGCAGTGCTCCTTAAAAAGGGCACGATGCTTCTCCGGCATCGCCGGATCGGCGGCGAGAAGGACGGAAGGGACAAGAAGGACAAAAAGGGCAGAAAAGCGGCGCATTGGGGAGCGAGCTACTACGGACGAGGCGCTCGCTCTTTCACGGCGATCCTTTGACCTCAAAGCGCCTCCAGCTTCACGATGAGCGAGTCATAGCCGAGGGTGCGATCGAATTTGGCTTCGTGCTCGACGCGTTCGGTGACGCGGATGAGATGAAAGCGTTTCACCTGGTCGCAGCAGAATTTGAGCAGCGTGCGCAAGATGAGGCGGGCATGCGGAGCACCGAGGCAGAGGTGGGTGCCGAAGCCAAAGCTGAGGTGCGGGTTCGGTTTGCGGTCGAGACGCACGTCATCGGGCTGCGGGAAGGCGTTCTCGTCGAAATTCGCCGCGGACCAGCAGAGCGAGATGCGCTCGCCGGCTTTCACGGTGACGCCGTTCACGTCGGTGTCCTTCGGGCAGACGCGGCCGATGTGGGTGAGCGGCATGAAGACACGGAAAAACTCTTCGCTGGCTAGGGTGATGCGTTTGGGGTCCTCGCGGAGGTATTCGAGCGCCTCGGGATGCTCGGCGAGATAGCCGATGGCGCAGGCGATGGTGAGGATGATGGTATCGCGACCACCGGCGAAGGCGAGATTGGCAAAGCCCATGCATTCCTCACGCGTGAGTTTGCGGCCGCGGTAGTCGGCCTTCACGAGGGCGCTGAAAAAGTCATCGCCCGGGTTCGCCTCCGCTTCGTCAAACTTCGCCGTGAGGTAGTCTTCGAGCACGGTGCCTTTCTTGAACTCGCCGCCGGTGACTTTGAAAACGTGGATGCCCCAGCCGATCCAGGTGTCCGCCTCTTTTTCGGAGGTGTTGAGCAGGTAGGTGAGGGCTCGCGATTGAATCGGCAGCGCGAAGTCATGCACGATCTCGATGCTCTCGCGCTTCATCGCGTCCGCGAGCATGCCGCCGATGAGGTTTTCGACCTTGGCGATCATCTCGGGCTCTTTCGTGCGAGTGAAGAACGGCTCGGCGATGGCTCGGTAGTCGGTGTGCTCGGGTGGATTCGTCTCGATGGGGAGCTGGCGCATGCTGCGGACGTTTTCCTCGGAGGGAATGGGCACGCGGAAGGGAACATCGGAGCTGAAGGTCTCCCAATCCTTCGCGGCCTTTCTCACGTCTTCATGGCGTAGGATCATGGTGATGTTCTCACCATGAAAGGGGCACTGCATCACACCGGTGGCGGCGCGGGCTTCTTTGAAGGGATCGGTAAAGGCGGGCATGGGAGGAAGGACGAAACCAGAATGACGAAGGACGAAGGGAACAGCAATACGCGGTGTTTGCGCTTTACTGCTTTTGCCATGGCGTGCTGCCGCCACGCTGAATGTGCTGGCGGAGAGCGGTGGAGAGTTCGTTGAAGATTTTCGGGGCCTTGGTGGCGACGTCGGTCTGCTCCTGCGGATCGTTTTTGAGGTGGTAGAGCTCAAGCGGGCTGAAGGGATCGTTTTGCATGAGCTTCCACTCGCCGCGAATGAGAGCCTGGTAGTCTTTGCCACCGTATTGGCGGCCGCCTTCGCGACGCACAAAGTAGAGATCTCGCGGCTGGGCGATGCGGCCGCCTTTGAGGATCGGCACGAGGCTCACGGCATCAAGTTCGGGCGAAGGCTTGGCTCCAGCGAGTTCGAGGAAGGTGGGGAAGAGATCGAAGTTGAGGCCTTGGTAGTCGCTGCGGCTGCCGGGCTTGATTTGCGCCGGCCAGCGCATCATGAACGGCACGCGAAGGCCGCCATCGTAGTGATCCTGCTTTCCTCCACGCCAGGGATCGTTGTTTTGGGCGTGTGGCACGGAGCCGCCGTTGTCGGCGCTGAAGACGACAACGGTGTTTTGCTCCAACCCGGTGTCTTTGAGCACATCGAGCACTTGCCCGATGTGGTGATCGAGATGCTCGACGAAGGCCACATTCATCGCCCGCTTCTCATCGAGCTGCGGCGCACGCTGTTTGACCTTGGCCAGCCATTCGGCAGGCGGCTCGATGGGAAAGTGAGGCGCATTGTAGGCGAGGTAGAGGAAAAAGGGCTTCGCGGCCTTCGCACGCTCGCGGAGGTAGTCGGAGGCCCAGGTGGTGAAAAGCTCGGTGGCATGGCCTTGCGGCTCGATGACCTCGCGATTGAGCCGCATGTAGTTGATGCCATGGCGAAGGTGCGTGGTGTAGCTGTCCATCATGTCGCCGAGGAAGCCGTGGAAGTGATCAAAACCGCGTTCATTCGGCGTGTTGGGCGATTCGAGGCCGAGATGCCACTTGCCGATGATGCCGGTGTGATAGCCGGCCTTTTTCAATTCATCCGCCAGCGTGGGAACGCCCGGTTTGAAGTAGCCCCAGGAATCTTCCGGCTTCGTGCGGATCACGCCCGGCACGCCCACGCGGTCCGCGTAGCGACCCGTGAGCAAGGCCGCACGCGATGGCGAGCATACGGTGCAATTGGCCCGCATCGCGGTGAAGAGCATGCCCTCGCTGCCGATGCGGTCGATATTCGGCGTGCGGACATCCGAGGGATGATAGGCGGAGACATCGCCATAGCCGTGATCATCGGCGAGGATGATCAGGAAGTTTGGTGGAGCCGCGGCGAGCAGGCTCGGAACGAGAAAAAGGAAGAAGAAGATGGGCTTCATGGTTTGCCGCTGATTTTGAGCTCACGAATCGAAGCCGTCTGACCGCCGACGGCGATCCAACTGCGTGTCTTTGCCGTGGCGAGGTAGGCGTGCGAGGCGTGGATGGCGAGGTCGTTCACCTTCAACGTGATGTGTTCGCCGCTCCACGCAAAGCTCAGCCGGTGCCACACGCCGGATTGGAGATCGGCGGGCAGTTTGGCGATGGTGTGGCTGGGCTTCACGGAGTCTTCGGCGATGCTGATCATCTTGGGGCCGATGACGACGCGGCCAATGTGCGCGAGACCTTTCGGCGTCTGGCCATCGCAGCCGAGGATGAGGCTCTTGGAGCCGTCGAAGCGGAACTCACACTCGATGACGCCGCTGTTCCATCCCACCTGATGCCAAAGCACGGCCACATGCTTGTTCTCCGGCTTTTCAGCGCAAACGAGCACGCCGTCCTTCGGTTCGTAAGTGCCGTGGGCGATCTTCCAAGACGCGTCGAGAGGCGATTTGAAATCGGGCGCGGCGAGGACGGGCAGGTCTTCGGCCCAAACAGGCGTGACGAATGCGAGGAGGGTGACTAGCGAGAGGAGTTTCATGGGGCGGCGAGTCAACGCCGCAGCGGCGCTGGTCTTTTTCGAGAACCAGAGGTTTTGAAGCGAAGTGTTCGAGGGCGGTGCATACTCGGTGCATGTCCCTGAAGCTCGTCACTGAACTCAACGACACCGACCGCAAGCTGCTGAGCCGCGCCATCGATGGCTTTGTGCCTGCGAAGGTCTTCGATGCGCACACGCATCTGTTTCACAGTCGCCATTTCGCGGAGGGAAAGCGTCCCGTGTTTCTCGATGAAGATCGCGGCTACGGCATGGCGGACTTTCAGGCCGCGATGCAGCTGTGGATGCCGGGTCGTGAGGTGGAAGGCTTGTTCTTTGGCTATCCGAGCGCGGGCAATGATCGCGTCGGCGAGAACGCGTGGGTGCAATCGCAGATCGACGTGAGCACGAACTCGCGGGCGCTGGTGCTCGCGGCACCGACCGATGACCCCGCCGAAGTGCGGCGGCTGATGAGCACCGGCGTGTTCATTGGCATCAAGCCGTATCGCCTTTACGCCGATGTGGCGGACACGAAGGAGGCGGAGATCGAATCCTTCGCGCCGGAGTGGATGTGGGAAGCCTGCCACGATCACAATGGCCTCATGATGCTGCACATCATGCTCGCCGATGGCATCACCGATCCGCGCAACGTGGAGGCGCTTCGTCGTCTGTGCCGTCGCTATCCACGCTGCAAACTCGTCCTCGCGCACGTGGCGAGGTCTTTTAATTATCGCCATGCTCGCGAGGGCCTGCATCACCTCGTCGATCTCGATAATGTGGTCGTGGACACCTCCGCCGTGACGCAAGCAGGAGCCTTCCGTGCCGCGATTGAGATTCTGGGGCCGAAACGCGTGCTCTGGGGCAGCGATTACATGGTCAGCGAGTTACGCGGTTCCTGCAGCACGCAAGGCGATGGCTTCACCTGGATTCATCCCGAGATCACCGGCGATAAACTGACCATCTTCGGCCAATACACGACCGTCGGCATCGAATCGCTCCTCTGCCTCCGCGAAGCCTGCGAAGACACCGGCATGACGCAGGGTGATTTGGAAGACATCTTCCGCGAGAACGCGCTGCGCGTATGTAGAACGAGTTTTCCAACTCGTTCAGGCCCCCAACTCTGGGAAGAAGCCAAAACCAAAATCTCCTGCGGCACTGGCCTGCTTTCCAAACGCGCCCATCTCTTCGATCCGCAAACTTGGCCCTCCTATTTCAGCCGCGCGAAAGGCTCCGACATCTGGGATCTCGATGGCAAACGCTACACCGACTTCACCGGCGGTGTCGGAGCCATCCTCCTCGGTCATGCGGATGATGAAGTGAACGCGGCGGTGAAGCGTCGCGTGAATCTCGGCAGCTATGCCACGCTGGCTTCGCCGGATGA
>JBILVU010000209.1:0-7645 GCA_044370285.1 Prosthecobacter sp. | reverse complement strand
GTGGAAAGGCATGGAAGGCCGGCAGCCATGGCTTCAAGGAGGGCAATGCCGAAATTCTCGGAGTGCGAGGGCAGCACAAACAGCTCCGCAGCCGAAAAGGCGGCGAGGCGAAGCTCACCGGTGACCTGCCCGGCCCAGGTGATGTGTTCAGCGATGCCGAGTGAGGTGGCCTGGGCTTGCAGCTTTTCAACGAGTGCGGGATTACCGCCACCGCAGATGACGAGGCGGATGTCCGGGCGATGCGCGGCGATGAAGGCAAAGGCATCAATGAGGAGGTCGATGCCTTTTTTCTCGTCGATGCGGGAGAGGAAAAGGATGTTCCGAGTGTTGGCGGTCTCGGGAAAACGGGCATTGAAGACCTCGCGAGGCGGCAGAGCATCGAAGGGCGTGAGATCCATGCCGATGGGGATCACCCGCTGGAGGTTTTTGAGGTCAAAACGGGCGGCGTCCTCCATTTCCATGCGGCTGGTGTAATGCATGGCAGCGGCTTTGCGGAGCATTGGTAGATCGAAAAAGCGGAAGGAGAGTGCTTTGACGAACTTCCGGCGGTTTTCCATGCCCCAGCGGTTGAGCACGCCGAGCGGTCTCACGATATAAGGCACCCCGGCGGAGGCCGCAGCACGTCCCGCGGCTAGACTAGCAAAGGAAAACACAGCGTGGATATGCACGGCATCGAACTCGCCCGCATGGTCCCGCAGCCAGCTTCGCAGCGGTAGGCTGCATTTGTAGAACTCCGTCTGCTTGCGGAAGTATAGGGTGTTCCAGCCATCCTGTGGACTGATTTTTCCCAAGGTGATGCCGGAGAGATGTTTTCCAGGTCCGTCGTCATCCGTCGCGGCAGCAGTGACCTGGACGTTGAATGCGGAAAGCGCCTTCGCCATGGCCGGAAGGGCAAAGCTCGGCCCACCAGAACTCGGCGAGAGTGAGGGGATGACGTGCAGGACACGCATCAGGCAGCAGGAGAAAGACCACGCTGCTCAAACCAGCGGTCGAGCATGAAGACGGCCCACGATTGATACCAGCTTGGATTTTTTACCGGGAGGCGGGCATTCGTCTGCTCAAACATGCCTCCCCAGGTGGTTGCAGCCCACTTTTGGTAGGGGAACAGGAAGCCACGCTTGGGCTGATTGACGACCCACTCGGGAATCTCGGGCATCGCTTCGAGTAGCAGTTTTTTTCCTTGGCGCAGACGGCTTGCGGCGGGGATGTGTGCAATGCTCTCGAAGAGAGTGCGATCCACGAAGGGCACTCGCAGCTCGAGTCCTTGAGACATGCTCATCACATCGCTGTCTCTGAGGAGCTGATTGCGCATGTAGAGGGAGAGTTCGCAGAGACTCACCTCATCCCGTGGTGTGGGAACAGAAGCGCTGGGTGCCTCCTCAAGACTGGAACGAATCAAGTCGGAGAGTGTCACACCGGCGTAACGTGCGGCGAGGATGCGAGCGGCGCGGCGGGAAAAGATGCCGCGGAAAGCGCGGTAGGCATTCCGCATCGTGTTGGCGGATTGAAGGAAGGCTCCCACACGGCGCAGACGGTGGGAATCCGTATTGTATTCCAACTTCATGCCGATGTGGTGGCGTATGCCAGGAATGAGATCGAGCATGCTCGCCATCTTCACCATTCGGGGCACCTGAGTGAAGCTGGGATAACCAGCGAACATCTCATCCCCTCCGAGACCACTGAGAACGACTTTGATCCCCTTTTCGCGAGCAAAAGAGGAGACAGTGAAGGTGTTAAACCCGTCAATGCTGGGCTGATCGATGTGCTGGATGTATTCCTCAAAGCATCGTTTACCCGCTTCCTCGCCGAGGACGAGTTCGTGGTGATCCGTGCCAAAGTGTGCGGCCGTGCGGCGTGCCACGCTGCTTTCATCCAGCCCAGGATCATCCACGCCGATGGAGAAGGTGGAGATGTCTTTGATGCCGATCTCACGAGCGAGTGCGACGAGAGCGGTGCTATCCACCCCGCCACTCAGAAAGATGCCCACCGGCACATCACTGACGAAATGCCTGCGAGTGCTTTCGAGGAGTGCCTCACGCAGGGTGGTGGAGGGTTTTTCCGAGGTGGAGGTCTCCACCGGGAACTGGATGCTCCACCAGGCGTTGTTCTCGATGATACCGTTACGCCATTCGAGGCAGTGCCCGGCCGCTAGGCTGCGGATGCCTTGAACCAGCGTGTGTGGTTCTGCCACGCTGCCGCTCTCAAAGTAGGACATGAGTGCCTGAGCATCGACCTCCGCGCTGCCAAAGCCAGCCTCCTGAAGGGCACGAAGCTCGGAGGCAAAGGCAAAGACACCACCTCGGTTCGAGTAGTAGAGCGGCTTGATGCCAAAGGGATCGCGGGCCAGGAAACAGGTTTGCTCCAGCTCGTCCCAAATGGCGAAGGCGAACATGCCGCGAAGTTTATCGAGCATGCCTTGGCCGTATCTTTCATAGAGGCGCAGCAGCACCTCGGTATCTGTGCCCGTTTGGAATGGCACACCGTCTTGCTCGAATTCGGCCCGAAGCTCGCGGAAATTGTAGATCTCCCCGTTGAATGTGATGGTGAAGCGACCGCCCGGCAGCCCCATCGGCTGGTGACCCGCAGCGGAGAGATCGAGAATCGAAAGACGGGTGTGAGCGAGGTGCGCTATGCCGGAAGGCGAAGTCCAAGCACCGCGATCATCTGGCCCCCGATGTTTCAGAGAGGCCTGGAGCGCGGCGAGACGCCTGTCGTTATCCGACAGGGAGTGGTTAGAGTCAAGAATGCCAGCGATGCCGCACATTAAATCTGGCCTAGGTAAATTGTGCACTGCTTCACCATGCGATAGATTTTTGATTGACCTTGGAGCAGGAAAGATGCCTTGGGAAGGTCAGAGCGGAGATTTCCATGTCGAAACCACCTCACAGGAGGTGCGAATGAAGTTCTGCGCCCCTTCCTCGACTCCTTGCATGAGGACTGAGTTCAAAGCCGCCTGCTGCATGGCCGAAAAAGACTCCGCAGGAAGGTTCAAAGCCTGCCGCATGGCCATGGCTAGGCTTTCAGCATGGCCCGCTTTCACTAGCCAGCCATTATGCCCTGGCGCGATGAGGTCGATGGAGGCCCCGGTTTGATCCGTGGCGATGGAGGGCAAGCCGGAGGCCAGCGCCTCGACTAGAGCGAGCCCCCAGCCGTCGTAGCGTGAGGGAAAGCAAAAGATGTCCCCCTTGGCGTAGAAGCGAGGCAACTCCTCCCATGGCTGAAAGCCGCACCATTCCACACGATCCGCCACCGGCGCGAGGATCTCCCGCACCTTCGTTTCCAAGGGACCAATACCCACTAGGACTAGCCGAGATTCGGGGAATTCGGTCGCCACCTTGACGAAGGCCATGGCAAGCACGTCTGACCCCTTGCGCTCAGAAAGAGTGCCGGAATAGACAAAGGTCCTCGCACCAGGAGGTGAGGTGGTCCGGGGAAGCTGGAAGCGGGTGAGCTCCGAATAGTAGGGCATGTTGTGATAGCTCCGTTTTTTTCCAAACTCGACACGATAGCCCTCAATGCCAAACTGCCCCACACCCCAGATCGGCGCGAGATGGCGGTGCAGAGGTTTCAAAGCCAGCCAGCGGAACCAAGTGCCGGTGGCCCCTAGTTGCAGAAAGCCGGGGCGCTCTCCCCAGAACGCCCAAGGCTGCCCTGCGGCGGCTCTGGCACGGATGGCCCGCCAGGCAAAGCGACTCGTGTAGTAATTAAAGACGGCCAGATCGGCATTTAGAAGCGAGTCGATGGCATTACTTGCTAGATGCGGCGTCTCGGAGAGGATGATGTGAGAGTGTGCGATGTCCGGCGCTGCCCACTGGCGGTTTTTATCGCGGTGAGTCAGATAAACAACCTCCAGATGACAATCCCCCACTGCCGCCACACGGTTGAAAAACTCCACCTGATAAGGGGAATTGAGCTGGGTGAGCACGGCAATGCGGGGCTTTCGACCCGCCGCTGCCTTGGGAATGCATTGGGGTGTCCTTTGAGGCACGCTGACGCTTACGGAGCTAGGTTTTTTAGGCTCCACCAACGGCCGCACCTCTTCGATGAGCTGGCGTTTGAAGGACTCAAAACCGAAACGCTCCTTCACCGCTGTCGATAGAGCCGCCGGATCATCGAACAAGGCGTTGCCCGTCGTTTTTTGCAGCACCGAGAGGATGGTATCCGCAATACCCGCCGGGTGGTGCGGGTCAATGAGCATGCCCAGGCGGCCCCCATCCAGCGCATCATAAGAGCCATCGAGAAAGCCGCCAATAACGGGCTTGCCACAAGCTGCGGCCTCCAAAAACACGATACCAAAGCCCTCTTTCGTGCTGGGCATCACAAAGGCATCGCAAAGCCGATAGTGGTCCGGCAGATCCTCGGTGGAAACAAAGCCAGCAAACGTCACATGCTTCTCCAAACCCAGCATGCGAACCCCAGCCCGCAGGTGGGAGAGTTCATCTCCAGTCCCCACGACGAGATAATGCGCATCTGGGATCTGAAGAAGGATGCGTTTGAGGGCGATCAGCACCTGCCAGTGCCCTTTGTAACGCTCCGAAAGTGCCAAACGGCTCACCGTAAGGAGCACCGGCTGGTCTGGCCGCAGCCCATACTTTTGCAGCAAATGCGCCGGTTTAGGCCCCGGCGCAAAACGAGTGGCATCGAAAGTATTTGGAAACACCGAAATGCACTCCGGACGCACACCACTCTCACGCACCACATGATCCCGCGTGAACTGGCTCACCGCGAGGAGCTTATTTGCCTCCTGCATAGCACGCAGGCGCATCCTGGAGCGGATGCGCCAGGCCTCGATGCCGTGCAGCACTCCGCCATAAGGTACCCCCGTGAGTCCACGCATCACTCGCATCGCGGGGAAAAAGTGCAGATGCGTGGAAAGCAGACAAGCGGGCCGCTCCCGCAGCGCATGGAAGGAAGCCTGGGCAGCCAGCGCCATCGAGCGCACTTTCGAGGGAAGCTTTTCGAAGGAGTGCAGGTCCAGCCCTTGCGCAAAAAGCGTGTCTCCAGGTGCCATCGTCTCATTTCGCACAAAGACACGCATCGGCCGGTCAGGATACCCCTCACGCAAGGCCTTCACAAAGAAGCGCGAGAAGGCCTGAATGCCGCCGGTATCATCCCGAATGCCGGGAGCCCAGATGTGGATGGGTTTCAAAGAACCGCTCATCGTGATTGTTGACCGTTCGTCGTTAGCGCCCGGCATTCAGACGTGCCAGATCCGCGTCCACCATCAGATGGACCATCTCTTGAAAAGGTGTCGTGGGCTTCCAGCCCACCTCGCGTTCGATTTTCTCCGCGCAGCCACAAAGTGGGATGCCTTCCTCCGTCCGGTAAAAGGCAGGATTCGTCTCCACATGCGCCTTCCAGTCCAGACCCACGTGGGAAAAGGCTGCCTCGCAGAGGTCTGCCACGCTGTGCAGCATGCCGGTGGCCACAACGAAGTCCTCAGGCTTGTCATGGTTGAGGATGGCGTGCATGGCCCGCACATAATCCGGCGCGTAGCCCCAGTCACGCCGAGCCTCCAGGTTGCCGAGTTGGATTTTTCCCCTGCCCTCCAGAGAGATGCGGGCAGCGGCCATCGTGATCTTGCGCGTCACGAACTCCGGCCGGCGACGCGGGCTCTCGTGATTGTAAAGAATCCCCACGCCACAAAACATGCCCTGAGACTCGCGGTAGTTCCTTACAAGGTGATACCCGGCCAGCTTGCTGATGCCATAGGCGCTCCGTGGCATGAAAGGCTCATCCTCCGACTGCGGTGCATGGCCTGGGCGGCCAAACATCTCGCTCGTGCCGGCAAAATAGAACCGACATCCCGGATGGAACTCCTGGATCGCCGCCAGCAGGTAGTGCGTGCTGGCAATGTTGTTCTGGATCGTCTGATAGCCATCCGCCAGCCGCTCGCCCACAAAGCTGGAGGCGGCGAGGTGGTAACACTCATCAAACGGGGTGCGGGAGATTAGGCGGTAGAGGCCGGGGAAGTTATCGAGATTCACCGCATGGAGATGGCAGCGCTGATAAAGCTCCGGCGGCACATCCTGAAGCAGGTTGCTCTTGATGTGCTCCAGCCCCGTCTGCCGGGCGAGACCATGCACCTCGTAGCCGAGACCCAAAAGATACTCCGCCAAATAGAATCCATCCTGGCCGGTGATGCCGGTGATGAGCGCTTTTTTCATACGTTTGGCTTCATGCCAGTCTCGGGAGTTGTCATGGTTTGACTGGACTTGACTCCGTCTAGGCTTTTCTCGCCTCAATCAACAGCGTATGCGGAGATTCCGGCGTGCTTTCCCATTCGTGGGACATCACCTGGCTGTCATAAATCGCGGGATGACCTGTCCCGGTGATCGGCGGCACGACCCGGACGTCCTTGAAACCCGCCTCCATGGCGATTTCCTCTAAAAAGCTCGGCGTAAGGATGGTGAGGTGCTCTTGACGGCAGAAGACGAAGTTTTCAAATCGCCCGCCGATGGAACTGCGGGAGTCTGGGAAGTCGGAGAACCAGGCCGAGTTGCCCGCCACATACTCGCGCATGGCCGCATCGCCATTCGGTCCGCCCACGCGGATCACGCCGCCGGGCTTGAGCACCCGGTGCAGCTCGCGGAAGTGCGTCGGCAGGTCCGGCAGATGCTCGATCACATGGTGGGAGTAGATTGCGTCGATGGAGTCATCGCGGAAAGGCAGGTGCTTCGAGATGTCCGACCACACATCGCACTTCGCGGTGAACATGTTGGCGTCCACATTGATCCAGCCATCGAGGTAGTGGCGCTGGCCGGGGCCAAGCTGCACACGGATCATGCCCGGATTCCGGGAAGCGGGCGAACGTAAAGCTTTGTAGAACACGCCGTTGAGCCGCATGAGCGGTCCGGCGACACGGTAGAAGAGGTCTTTGGCCTGACGGGTGAGCATGAGGAAAGCAGGTTAAACAGGATCACACCAAGCCGCCGCGCCCCAAAGGGGACCGCGATTCTCGCCGAAGGTGCCGTTGATGTCGTTGATGTCGTAGCCGAAATCGGTTTTCAGCCGTTGCAGCGCCTCCCACTCGGGCGCGGCGGTGCTGGAGGCATGCACCTCCATGTAAATCATCGGGCGATGCGTGCGCAGCGTCTGCTCCGCGCCTTTGAGCACCTCGGCTCCAGCCCCTTCCACGTCGATCTTGATTAGATCAGGCTTGGGCAGGCCAGTGGAAAGCAGATGGTCAAGCGTGTCACACTGCACCTCGAACTGGTTCGTCCACTTCTCCAGCTTGGCGATCTTGTCGGCAAAGGTGCCCATCGTATGGCCCTGGGTGTCGTAGCAGAACTGGCGTGGCTGGTTGTCTGCCGCCAGGGCCAGCTTGTAAGGCTTCACATTGGCGGCGGAAGGGTTGAGGCTGAGGTTTTTCTCCAGCAGTGCGAAATTGTCCGGTGCTGGCTCGAAGGAGAAGACTTTCCCCGAAGGCCCCACGAGGCGGGAAAAATACAGCGCCATCTGGCCGCGGTTCGCACCCACATCATAGACCACGCTGCCCGGCTTCACCTTCTCCACCAGAAAGCTCTGATTCATGGCATCCACGCCCCAGGCGTAGGTGGCCCCCATGCCGGGCGAAACCACAAAGCGGACTCCGGAGATCGGGCCACGACGCACGGTGCGCACGGAGCCATGAGGGTAAATGAGG
>JBILVU010000208.1:0-7671 GCA_044370285.1 Prosthecobacter sp. | reverse complement strand
AGCCGTTGTCGCTCGTGAAAAGTACGAAGGTATCTTTTTCGACGCCACCGGTCTTCAAAGCCTCCAGAACGCGGCCAATCACCGCATCCGTCTCCATCACCAAATCGGCGAAGTCGTTGTTCAGACCACTTTTGCCCTTCCACTCGGGATTCACGGCCAACGGCGTGTGCGGCGAGGTCAGCGGCAGGTAGAGCAAAAAGGGCTTCTTCGCTTCCGACTGCACCTTGATGAACTTTTCCGCTCGTGTCGCCAGCGCGGGTAAAATGCCCTCCAACTGCCAACCTGGCAGCGCAGGGCCTTGCTTGCTGGCCTGGTTCTTCACGAGCTTCGACGCGGGCAGCAGCTCGCTCGGGATGCCGAGAGTGCGATCTCCTTCAATGAAGCAATACGGCGGCCAATTCGGCACGTCGGTGCCGAAATACTCGTTAAAGCCACGCTCGGTCGGCCCACCGGGGATGCGCTGCGAAAACACCGCCTTCCACGTCTCGCGGTGTGCGTCAGTGATCGTCGTCGAAACCTCGCCGCCGCCGCCTGCTTTGCCTACGAAGCCGCTGAAGTGCATTTTTTGCTCCGGCGTGATCGGCCAATCGCTGCCAAGATGCCATTTGCCGATGCAGGCCGTGCGGTAGCCATGCTGCTGCGCCAGCTTGCCAACAGTCAGCCGATCCGGTGCGATGAGCGGCTTCCCCCATTCGCCGACGATGCCGCCTTGAAGCGTCGTTCGCCAATGATAGCGCCCGGTGAGCAGCGTGTAGCGCGAAGGCGAGCAGCACCCAGAGCTCGAATGCCCATCTGTGAACCGCATCCCCTCCGCCGCGAGCCGATCCATATTCGGCGTGGGGATTTTGGAGCGCTCCGGGTTGTTCGCGTGCATGTCGCCATAACCCAGATCATCCGCGAGGATGATGACGATGTTCGGCTGCGCTGCGAAGAGCGAAGAAGAGAGGGTGAGGAAGAGAAGGAGTCGTTTCATGGGATGGTGCGTTACTTGTTGATCCCGCTCATCGGGTGGGTGCTCACGGTGTCCCAGGCGATTTGCTGGAGGAGGGTGTTGAGTTTGGCTTTATTTTCATCACTCATGTCTTTGAGCAGTTTGAAGGCTTGTGGCACAGGCAGGCCGACGGGGCTTTGGCGGTAGATCACGGCGTAGTGGCAGTAGCTGGAGAGGATTTGCAGCGGGGGATTGGCGTGACCCCAGTTGTCGCGGAAGAGATCGGCTTGGGCTTTGAGGCCGGGGGCTTCGCCTTTGATGATCTTTTCACGCAGCGTCACCGCCGCCATGCCGACGGGCACGATGAGCACGGCGTCTTTGCCGAGGCGTTGATTGATGCCTTTGACGTAGTCTTCGATGTCCTTGGCGTAGCGCAGCGTGGCATCGCGGAGTTTGGCGAGGTCGGTGGCGTTGTGATCGACCTTCTTCTTGGTCTGGAGCGGATAGACGGGCTCATACTCGTCATTTGGCATCCAGTATTCCTGCACGCTGATGCGCAGCGTCGGGTTGTGCTCGATGCCAAGCTTCACGAACTGCTCGATGGCCTCGTCCGGCAGCCAGATGGGCGAAAGCGTGAGCACATCGGCCTTTCCGGCCTTGAGCACCTGTTTCACCGCGCTTTTCTCCTCCGGCACGTCCCAATGCTTCTGCACTGTGGACCCGCCGATGCTCGAAAGGGCTGCCAATTGATGCTTCAAGCCCGCCGAAGTCGCGATCTGTTCGACCTGTCGATAGGTGAAGACATGGAAGCTGTGACCGCAGGTGGCGACTCGCTGCCCGACGGTGATCGGCGGCTGCAAATCATCCGCGTGGGTGATGAGTGCGGTGAGGCAAAGGGTAGCGAGGAGAAAGGTGGCTTTCATGTCGTTTTAACGACTGACTTTACTTAAATCGCTCAATGGGAAGCAGTTTGGTTTTGGCTGACAGAAAATGGGGGGCAGCAAATGTCAGCGTTCCAAAAGAACTACATGATCTGGGAGCAGATCCAGGCGCTGCATGTGGATGGGTTTGAGATCGGCAATCACACGCGAAAGCACGCGGGTCTGACGAAGCAGATGCCGAAGAGATTCGCGGACCCATCCTGAGCTTAGCCGCCGATTGAAATTCTGAAGCAGGGAGGTGGTGAATGGTTACCGCTTCGTCGTCCGTAGTTCGCCATGCCATGAAGCCGCTTCTCCTCGCTCTTTTCTCTTTCGCCGCCACCCTCGCCTCAGCCCTCACAGAGGGTGAGACGGAGCATTTTTATTATCGCATGCCCTCGGCGGAGGAACCCTACATCGATACCCAGCGCGGAAGCCGCATGTTTGCTTTCAAAGGCACGCAAATCATGCTCTCTGAGGATTGTGGCAAGACGTGGCCACATGTGGCGGAGTTCCCGGAGGCACAAAACATCACTTTCAGCGTGCTCTTGAAAAACGGAAACGTACTCTTCGCCACACGCGAGCGGCTTTTCCTCAGCACGGACAATCTCAAATCACACCGCGAGATCATCGTGAAGCAACCGGATGGCAGCGATTACCTGCCTCACACGCCCGTGAAGGCGGACCAGCCAGGATGGTTCTTTCATTCACTCGATGGCGAGCACTGCTTCGAATTCGGCGGAAAGGAAATGCTCGTGTGGGGAAACTACTGCAACGTGCTCGGCGGTGCTGTGCCGGTGAACATTTATTATTCCACCGACAGCGGTGCGACGGTGAAGCTGGCGTATGGCTTCGGCCGGAATCCGAAGTTCCAGCAGAAAGGCGCTCCAGCAGATGCGCCCATGCTCGGCAACCCAAATAACAAGCTCATCGCCCGCCACATCCACAACGTGACCTACAACTTGGACGAAAACGCCTTTTATGCCGTCACTGGCGATATTGATCGCGGCGATGGCAATGAGGTTCATTGGATTCGCGGCACCTACGACGCTGCAGCGGACCAGTGGGATTGGAAGCTCGTCATCAGCGTGAACTCAAACTCGCGCTTTAAATGCGGCGGGTTGAATTTCATCGACGGCAAATGCCACTGGATCGCCGATGCGAACGGACTCGCCATCGCGAACCGCTATGATCGCGGCATCTTTGTGAGTGATCCAAAGGACATCACGGATACCACGAAGCACACGATGCTCTTCAATCCGGGTTACGAATCGGCCAACATGCTTCACGAGGATGGCGTCTTCGTCGCCACGCACTGCGCCCCGGCCTCGCCGTATGGCTGCGGCATCATCTGGTCACCGGACGGCGGCAAAACATGGGCGCAGTATGATTTGAAGGAGTTCGGCGCTCGCAGCGGCTGCCGCATCAACCGCAAGAATAGCGATGGATGGTTTCGCATGGATCTGCGCAAAGGCTGGATCGAGCGAGCGGAGGTGCTGTTTTTGAAACCGAAGCCGTAAGTGGTTCGCCGCCACATGCTTTTTCGTCTTGCCTGAATGCGGTGAGGTTTCATATCCTCAGCGCATGAAGATCAAAAACCTTCTTCCGCTAGCCGCCCTACTCACCGCCGCGTGCCTGAGCTCCTGCCGCACCTACCATCACACGAGCGCCGGAGGCAGATTTCATGGCGAACCGCGCATGGTGCCCGTGACACCTAACACCTTCTTCTTTTACCGCCCAAAAGACAAAGACGATGTGCTCTTCAGCTTCGAGCCCGGTGAACAGAGCCGGTTTCGAGGTCGCTTCGCTGGAAACAAAATCACTCCGGATGCCATGCTCACCACGGGGGCCAGCGTCCCAAGATCGCTGTGGAAGATTCCGGGCCTCTCACCCTTTGATTATACCCGCGCCGCTTTGATTCATGACTGGCTTTTTGAAGCCAAACACCGCCATGACATCGGGCGGTGGCTCCAACAAAACGGCGTGACCGATGTCGCCAAAGCGAAAGGTGTGAGGCTGGAACGTGAGTATGATGAGTATGGCAGCCTAAAGCAGGACGACGCGGCGGACATCTACGCGGAATCCATCCGTGCTATCATGGATCTAGGCACTGAGATGAAGGCGGATCTCGATAAACTCATCGAACGAAATGAAAACCCCATGGCGAAAACGCGGCTCGAAGAGCTGGGGGAATCTTTGAAGCCAGCCAGAAAGAACTCGTTCTGGCTTTGGGCACACCGCTGGTTCACCAGCGAGGGTTGCCTGGTGCCCACAGCCCGGAAGACTTGGGAATCCCAGCACGATGATCTTGGCCTTTACGAGCTACTAGCGCGGAGTGATGTGGCTGTGGAAAAAGGCTACATGTCGAAGTGGTTGCAGAAGAAGTTTCGAGCCGTGTATCAAGCTCCCAAGGGCGATTCTCTACCAGGTGATGGAAAACTCGCCGGAGTGGATGCGGCAGTGAAAGCAGGAACCGACGTTCTTTTACAAAAGGAGCAATCAAACGACCTTCCTCCTCGCATTTACCTCGAGGTCGAGGATGCAGCCTCCCAGGCCATCCTGCTGCGGCATGCCGAAAGGTTTCCCCACATCGCCATGAAACGTGACGAGAACTTCAGCACGCTGGGTGAGAATGTCCTACTGGTTTATTATTACGCCTCCAAGGATAAGAGCATGGCCGAGGGCATCCTCCAGACCCTCGCCGGGATGCTCCCAGACGGAAAACTGCCCGCCACCGCCCAGGCTGTGAAGCTCAGTGATGGCGGACTCTACCGCCCGAAGCACTTCGACCTCCACATCAGCAAGGATGTGGCCGCACGACTGACTCCTTGAGCTATTTGCTGAGCAGCGGGGCCGTCTGCTCCGGTGTGACGCGTCCTGGCGGCAACTCCAGGAGACAGATATTTCGGAAATGAATCTCACTGCCTTCGGATTCGAGACAGAGGTAACCTTTGCGCACGGTGGACTGGCTCACGCCATTCACAAACTTGCCATTGATGCTCAGCTTCACCACGCCATCCACCGCCACCACATCGTAGGTATTCCATTCGCCCGCTCCTTTGCAGCGAAACTCAAACGACATGCTTCGTTTGCCTCGTGGATTCTCCGGGATGATTTCCAGGCCATTCGCGCCAAAGAGTTCACCGCTCACATAGCCAGGATGATTGGGCTGGCCGTCTTTCGTCGGATGCAGAGCGGGCCATTGCAGCTCCAGCATCTGCACTTCGAGGCCTTTCGGAAGCTGCTTACCCGGTGCAGGTGTGGCATCGCTCCACAAAAACACGCCGCTATTTCCACCGGGCTTCATGTGCCGCCACTCGATGTGCAGGACAAAGTTTTCATACTGCTGCTCACTCCGCATCACCCCGATCGGCAGTCCACTGCAAACCAGCAGACCGTCTTTGACGCTCCAGGTCTCTTTGGATGTATTCACATCCACCCAGCCACTGAGATCCTTGCCATTGAAAAGATCTTTGAAGGCCAGTGTATCCTCCGCGAAAGCTGGGGAGGTCAAAAGAAGAAGCGTGAGCAGGAGTTTCATCACGAGGACAAACGTGGGTCTGGCTTCAATTTTGTCGCAGCTCGGCAAAGCAATCCCCTCCCACGCAAATGGCCGCCACCTGAATCATCGAGTTAGGCGAACTCGCACTTGCATGGGACGCCCTCTCTCGCGGCAGCGTCCTGGAGTGCTCCAGACCTCTGGAGCTTTTCGCAGGCCGAGCATCAAATTTCAACACCCAAGACTCCGAAGGTCAATCGTGGTTCGTCGGTCTCTCCGAGTGCGTTGATCAACCGCTCCGTCGAAAGCGCCGGAGGCCCGGCGCACTCCAGGACGCTTCGCGCTCATCGATCATCACCTAGCCGCCACATCTGCCTTCCGAATCTTCATCAGGATCGGGAAGCTCGTTTGAAGGGCGGCGCTGTCGTGTTCGTTGCGGGCAGAGCTTAGAGCGGCGTGGATGAGTTTGTCCTGGTCCTGCACCCAGTTCGCGGCACGGAAGAAAATGGGGCGCTCGTTTTCCTTGTCGCGGATCTGCACGCCGTTGAGGCCGATGTCATCGACGATGACGCCGTGCGGGAGGCCGTGCACGTCGAGATTGATGAGGCCGTCGTTACCTTGACGCACGGCGCGAATCCATGCCTTCACCGTCTGGCCGGGGACGAGGGTGATTTCGAGCGGTTGGGTCTCGTCTTTGATCTCACGCATGACGGCTTTGCCGCCGACATCAGGCTCCATGACGATGATGAACTTCGGTTTCGCACCGAGCGTGACCTTGCCGAAGGTTCCGGCGTCGTGCGTGATGCTTTTGCCCTTCGCGGTGATCTTGAGCTTGCTCCAATCGGCATCCGATTTGGCATCGGGCGCGGCGCGGAGTGAGCCACTGATCAAATCGTGTCCGGCTTCAATAAGGAGTGGCGAGGAGGCGAAATAGCCCGGCGGCAGGCCGGTGAGGTCGATCTGGATGGAATCGTCGAAATTGTCCGTGCGCTCGGCGCGGAAGGAGAAGCCGACGGAGGCGCCGGGCATGACGGTGGGGTTCATGCCGGCGAGTTTGACGCTGAAGTCGGGCTTCGGCTCGCGGATGGCGAGTGAATAGACAAAGCGCTCGCCGCCCCAGCCGCGGGTATCGGTGACTTGGACGACGAAACGGCCATCGGCAGACGCGGTGAAGGTCAGGCGCGAGTCGCGGCCGATTTTGCGGTCGCCGCTGTCGTCGTTTTGATAGTTCACGGTGAAAATGGGCAAGCCGTTCGCGGCGATGCTGCTGCCGAGCGGATAGGGCTGCACGACGTAGCAGGGCTCGTCGAGCGAGTGCGAGGTAGCGCTGGTGTCGAAGTAAGCGCGGCGTTTGCCATCGCTGATGTAGAAGAAGCAGCCGCCATCCGGCCCGCGTGGCATGCGCACGATCTTCATGATGTCGCCGTTGAACCAGACATACTCATTGAGCTCCATCTCCTCCCAGTTTTGCAGACGGATGTCCGGGTTGTTGGCATCGACGCTGCGGAAGTTGTTGTAGCTGTCCCGCACGGCCTGCATAAGCAAACGGGCGACGGGTTTGCCATTGGGGTGCAGCACTTCAAGCTTGGTATCGGCGGGCGATCCGGCTTGAGCGGCGTTGGTTTCGATGATCCACGTCTGGCCTTTTTTGGCATCGAAAGCGAAGTGATCGGTATCAGCCGCTTTGGCGACCAAACCGTTGATGTTCGCAGGAATGGAAACGACCTGCGCTGTCGCAATGTCATCATTCCCCTCCATCTCGCTCACCTGAGCCAGCGCACTCACGCGCAGCGAGGGCATCGTGCGAAAGCGCAGCGCTTTGGCATCGAGTGGCACGTTTATCATGCCTTCCTTGTCCGCTTTCATCGTCACCGTGGCCTTGTCGCCGAGATGATGGCCGATGAGCGTGACTTTCGTGTCCTTCCCCACCTGCGCGGTGAGCGGCGACCAAGCGGTAACATACGGCAAAGCGCCGACGGTGAGTCGATACGCATGATTCGCGCTGCCATCCATCGTCGTGTTGCTCACGAGCACGACGTATTCGCCATCCGCAGGCGCTTTCCATGCGAGGAAGGGATCGCTGCCGCTGTCGAGGCCGCGATTCACCGCGAGCACGGTGCGATTCGCGTCGATGATCTCCAGCGTGGGCGATTTCGCCGCGCTGCCGATCTGCGCCACGGCGAGATCGAGCACGAGTTCCTCGCCTGCCTTCGCGGTGATGAGATAGGCGTCGTGCTGGCCGGTTTCTGACAAGGTGCCCCAAAGGCTCGCAGGCAGCTTCGCCACCTTCACCGGGCCGTTTTTGAAATCGGCAGTCGTGC
>JBILVU010000172.1:0-10690 GCA_044370285.1 Prosthecobacter sp. | reverse complement strand
GCGGCGCGGAATGCCGGCCTGGAGGTGAGTGATGAGGTGATCGAGGCCGCGCTCGAATACATGCGCCGTAGCACCAGCAAGGACGGCAGCGTGGCTTACAGCGGTGGTTTTGGCGGCATGGGCGAATCGATGAACCGCAGCGCCATCGCCACGCTGGTGGCTGCGGTGGCCAAGAAGAAGGACACCCCCGAATACAAGGCCACGCTGGAGCACATCAACACGCGGCTGGAGCACCAGGAGGGCCACTACAAAGAGTACTTCCGCTACTACATGGCTCAATCGCTTTTCCAGGGGGATTACGATGCCTGGGTGAAATGGAATACCGCCACCGTCCGCTCCTTGAGCGAGTCCCAAGGCGAAGATGGCGGCTTTGGTGATGCTTACCAAACGGGCATGTCCCTGCTCGCCGTGGCTTTGAACTACCGCTTCCTGCCGATTTACGAACGCTGATTTTTTATGAAACCTCACTCACGCCGCTTTCGCCTTGTTGCTATTGTTTTGCCGCTGATACTGCTCGCGGGGATGATTGGATGGGAGGTGACTCGGGAGAGAAAAGGGACCGCAGTGACCCAAGTGACCCGAGTGACGGCTTTGAGGGAAAAACAGCCTCCGGCGGTGGTGGATGATGTGGAAGCTGAAACGGCGTTTCGGGCTTGGTTTGGGGTTTTCCAGACGGCCGATGAATCAAAGAGGGTGGCGATGCTTCCTGAAGGTCGTGTAGTGCTGGCGCAGCGGCGGGGAAGGATGGCGCGGTTGATTCGGGAGGACCCGGAGCAGGCGTTGAAGGAGGCGCTGAAGCTGCACGAGTATGAAAGGATGCCGCAGGAGCTTCGCGGGATGGTGGAGAAGCCCTTCAGTGCGGCGGCAGCGTATGAGTACTATCCGGTTTGCGGTGCTCCGGCGGGCATGGCGGACCATGTGGCGGCGCTCAATTTGGAAGATGTAACGTTTGAGGCCTTCACCTTCGGTCGCCGGGCCGGGGTGATGAGCAAGCACTCGATCCCCGTGCAAGGCATCACGCTCGATGGCGCGGCGGCGATGCATGACATGGCCTTGAGAAGGCTCGACGCGGCGGAGGTCGCCACGGCGCAGCGGCTTTTCCCGATGGGGCAGAAGGATGCCGCGAAGAGCTTCCTCACAGGAGAGGCACTCGCTGTGGCTCCGGTGGTGGCGCTTGGAGGTGGCCGCCTGTATCACTTCGCGAACGAGGCAGAGCTCACGCAGCTCAACGAGGCTCTCGCTAAGCTCGACGATCTTCCGGGGCCGAATGCAGGCTCCGATGTGCTGTATCAAGCGATGGCCGCGGATGGCAGCAGCGGCGGTTTTGACCTTTCAGGTGCTCAAGCCTCCGAGCAGATGCAGGCGGACGCATGGACGGAGAATCCGAAGAACGTCTTTTTAATCCGGGCGGACTTCAGCGACCTCGCGGGACTCACCTACTCGCAGGCCACGACGGCGAATGTGATGAACGGCGTCGTGTCGGATCAGATCCGCGCCATGTCCTACGGCAAGACGTGGATCATCGCGGGCGTGAGCCAGAACCTCTACCGCATGCCGCAGACCTCCGCCTACTATGTGAACGGCGGTGCCAGCCGGAACAGCGAACTGCTCCGCGATGCTCGTAACACCTTTCGCAACACCCGCAGCGGCGGTGACGCGGCCATCAACATCGGCCCGGTGAGCAACAACACGAATGGCGATGGAAGCGGCCTCGGCTCCTACGACATCGTGGGCGTGCTGTTTGGCAGCATGGGCATGGTGAGCGGTGGCGTGACCTACGCGGGCCTCGCGGGTGGTGGCAACCTGTGGATGCAGGGCAGCATCAGCGACGGCGTTTTCACCCATGAGTTCGGGCACAACTACGGCATCGGACACTCCAGCTTCTGGCAGACGAGCGATGGCAGTGTCTTCGGCACGGGATCGAATGTCGAGTATGGCGATGACTACGACATCATGGGCGGTGGCGACCTACCGAAAGGCCACTTCCATGCGCAGGCAAAGGCGAAGCTGAACTGGCTGACCTCCAGCGAGTGGAGCGATGCGACCGCCGGTGGCTCGGCGACGTATCGCGTGCATCGCATCGACAGCCAGTTCACCACCGGCACACAACGCGGCGTGCGCATCACCCGCAGCGCCGTTTCTGGCAGTGAGGAATACCTTTGGCTGAACTACCGCCCGCTCTATGTGGGTATCCCGTTCTTCGAAAAAGGCGCTTACATGGTGTGGCAGCGGCCAGGGCAGACGCGGAGCTGGCTCGTCGATACCACTCCGGCGACGAGCGGCGTGAAGTCCGATGCGCCCATTCCGCTGGGCAGCACCTTTGCGGAGGCTTCCTCGAATGCCTTCATCACGCCAGTGGCCCTTGGCGGCAGCGGCGACAATGCCTGGCTCGATGTGAGGGTGAACTTCGGCCCCTTCCCCGGCAATGCCGCGCCCACCGCCGGTGCCATCAGCGGCCTCGCCACCGTGCCCGCCCGCACGAGCAATCTCTACTCCGTCTCCGCCAGCGATGCGAATGGCGACACGCTCGCCTACTCGTGGAATACCGGCGATGGCAGCGTGCCCGGCAACTCCTCCGGCATCGCCCAAACTTGGACCGTAGGCGGCAGCTACACGCTGAATCTCACCGTCAGCGACATGAAGGGCGGCACGCTGCCGCTTTCCAAAGCCGTGACGGTGACTGATCCGCTCGATACCTGGACGACCAGCAGCGTAGGCAGCAGTGAGTATCTGGAGCAAATCGTGTATGCCGAGGGCCGCTATGTGAGCGCCGAGTACTTTGGCGGCGTCTTCCTGAGCTGGGATGGCATCACCTGGAGCAGCGTGGCAGATCCGACGGACCTCGACCAGCCAAAGCTAGCCTACGGCGCGGGTGTTTTCGTGGCCGCAGGTATCAAACAGAGTGCTCCCACCACCGCACAGATCACCTGGTCTGCCGATGGACGCCGCTGGAATCAGGCGACGTTCCCGAATGGCGTGCCGTATGTGCGAGCCGTGGCTTTTGGCAGCGGCAAATTCACCGCAGTGGGTGATGACGGCACGGTTTTGACTTCCGCCGATGGCAAAACCTGGAGCGTGACCACCATCGGTGCCATGCCGGACCTGCGCCGCATCGCGTGGAGCGGCGGCGCTTGGGTGGCGGCGGCCCTGCATCCCACCGGCGGCAATGCCGAGGTCATCTGGACCTCGCCGGACGCCGTGACGTGGACGCAGCGCTCGTCACGTGGCTTTGACATTTACCAACTCATCACTAGCGCCGGCAAAGTGTTTGCCATCGGCTGGTATGGCGGCGTCGATTTCTCCACCGATCACGGCGTGACATGGACGGCGGCCACGCTGCCCGCTGGCACACGATGGACGACCTATCTCATGGCGGTGGCGGAGGATGGCACGCTGCTTTGCACCGCCCGCGCCATGGATGAGCCGGGCACCTCGAATGCGCTCCTTGTTTCCATCGACGGTCAGCGCTGGGTGCGTGCCAGTGGCAACACGAGCGTGGTGAATGCCGACGCGCTCGCGTGGGCGGATGGCCGCTTCATCACCGTCGAGGACGGTGGGG
The DNA here is from genome assembly GCA_044370285.1 of Prosthecobacter sp. Classification (GTDB taxonomy): domain Bacteria; phylum Verrucomicrobiota; class Verrucomicrobiia; order Verrucomicrobiales; family Verrucomicrobiaceae; genus Prosthecobacter. The sequence goes on along the minus strand of JBILVU010000172.1, from coordinate 7,131 downwards.
TGACACGCCGTAGCAACTCGTTCTATCCCACGAATGCTGCGCCGAATGCCAGCTTCACCACGTCACCCGCCACCGCGAATGCCCGCCAGCCCGTGTACCTCGCCGCGAACGCCACGGATGCCGATGGCGGCGCTTTGACCTACGCGTGGGACTTTGGCTCGCAGGCGGATGTGCAGGATGGTTTTGAGATCGCGCCCACCTTCAGCTTCGGCGGACCTTACAACGTCACGCTCCGCGTGAGCGACGGCCGCGGCGGTGTGGCCACACTGAACCACACGATCACCATCAACGATCCTGCGCGGACGTTTACTGATCACTCCGTGTCCTCGGCGGTGGGGGATTTGAATGCTGTCGCAGCCAGCAGCAGCCGCGTGGTAGCCGTGGGCAGCCGATTCGTCACCACGTTCAAAGGAGGGTGGGCATGGTCCACCAGCGGCACGACATGGACGACCGGTGAATTCGGCCTGAATGAGCACATGTATGCCATCACGCACGATGGGACGCAGTTCCTCGCAGCAGGTCAGGGCAGCAGCGGCGGATGGCGCGGCCTAGTGAAGACATCGCCGGATGGTGTGTCGTGGACGCAGCGCTATTTCACCGGCACAGAGCTTTACGCCATCGCCCATGGCGGCGGCGTTTATGTAGCCGCCGGGAATGACGGTAGCGTCATTCGCTCCACCAACGGCACCAGTTGGTCAGCGGTCGCCATCCCCGGTGTGACCACGAGCGTGACCTTCGGCGGCCTTTCCTGGAACGGCAGCATCTTTCTCCTCACTGGCTACACAGGCACCAACGGCACCACGCAGGTCTTCACCTCCACCGATGGCCTGACATGGGTCGATCAATCCGCCGGAGCAGGCGTGGCGAGCTGGCAGGATTTGCGCAAATCCGCCTGGCTCAATGATCGCTTCGTCAGCAGTGGCTGGTATTCCAAGCTCCGCGTTTCCACGGATAACGGGAGCACTTTTTCCACCACCCGCACGGACAGCGAGGAGACGCCGGGCTTTGCCTACGGCGGCGGCGTTTACTTCGCCGCCGGGGTGAATCGAAGCGCCTCCAACGCCGACATCGACCTCCTCTCGCTCAACGGCACGGACTGGTTTTCCTACGCTGCCCCGACGACGACGGACCGCCGCGCCGCCGTGTTCTTCAACAACACCTTCATCACTGTCGGCGATGCGGGCAGCATCTGGCAGAGCGCCACGCTCAGCGGGGCCAGCGGCTTTGCCGCGTGGCAGTCAGCGAACTACCCGACTGGTGGCATCCCCGCCCTTGCGGACCGCGATGCGGACAACGACGGCCTGAACAACTTCGCGGAGTATGCCCTGGGCTTCGCTCCCACCACGCCGAATGGCTCCATGGGCTACGCCGTGCAGCAAACCGGACGCACCTGGCTGCATCTCGACCTCCCGCAGCCGGCTCTCGCGGATGTGCGCTACATCATTCAAGGCAACACCAGCCTCACCGGCGGCACTTGGACGGAAATCGCCCGCAAAACCGGCACCGGAGCCTGGAGCTGGTCCGCCGGCGGCACAACGCAGATCACCACCGGCCCCGCAAGCGGTGGCAAAGTGCCCACCGAGGTCGGCGTGCCCGATTCCCAGACCTCGCAGCCCCGTTACTTCATGCGTCTGGTGATCGAGCAGTTGTAGGTCAGTCGCAAACGCCGGACAAAGCGGTTGTTGGCACTCCAACCTCTGGGTGATCTACGAGCACGCTTGCCGTTTTGGAGTGCTCCAGTCCTCTGGAGCTTTGGCTTGCCTGGTGCCGCTCGAAAGCGCCGGCGGCCCGGCGCATTCCAAGACGTTGTCGCGACCTCGAAGGGCCATTCCGAAGCACTTGCGTTACTAAATTATGGTAATTATAGTTCAGGGTGGACCACCTTGCCGCCCTCTTCAGGAACCTTTTCTCCCAGCCCGGGGCGATGCTCGCCTTGCTGGCCATGGGTTCCGTGACCTTGTGGGCGGAAGGGCTGCCAGCGGACACGAGGCTGCGTGAGCTTCACCTTGAAAGGTCGAATCATTCCGCCCGGCCTCTGCCGGCGAACATCTCCTTTGCCGATGTCATCGGAAACGACATCGAGGTCTTCGACAACGACAATGACACCCACAAGGAAGGCACCCACGCCTTTTTCATTCAGCTCGGGGACAAGACGGCTCTGGCGCTGGGTTACGAGCACCAGCATGGCGGGAAGGAGCCCAGCGAAATCCGCTTCAAGGGGCAACTGCTCAAGCTGGGGCCGCTGCTCCGAACTCCGGCGAATGCCGCCCATAGCCTGATGTGGGTGTGGGAGGCGGATCTGCCGCCAGGAGCCGTGCCGCTGATGCGTGAGAAGCTGGCGCTCCCTCTGATCATGTACTAGGATGAGATGACGATCCTCACCGCCGAGGGGCCAAAGCAGGCGGAGCTGACCAGCATGCATCCTGCCCGCTCGATCCTGCCTGGCCAGGCCATCGGTGATGGCGCGGAAATCAAGCTGGATGAAGCCGATTCCTACAAGGCCATCCGCGTCGGTGATCCCGTCATTCAAACGAGAACGGGCATCGTCGTCGCTGCGGTGGGGAGCAAGGAACCCTAGATTCCCTCCATGAAGGAACCGGCGGATATCGACATCGTCTGGCTCTCGTTCCCGCGTCCGCCGGAGGCCTTGAGCGCCCCGCTCGTGGAGGTCTGGGGAGCCTCCGTGCCCTCCCATCCGTCTCTCGATGAGGCCTTCGTGCAGAAGTTCATGCCCGCCCGTGCCCTCGGTACGAGGATCGGCGAGGCGATCGAGGAGGCGTGGGAGAGAAACCCCTTGCTCCACCGCCTGCCGCCGGAGGCAAAGGATCGCCACTTCAGCGAGGACTACTTTGGCGAGGAATGGGTTTTCAACGATCAGAAAACCGCCGTCAAAGATGGCCGCGTCGTGAGGATCGACTACGAGACGGCCTGCAGCATCGGGACGAAGACGACGATGGCTTATGTGAACTGGCTGGCTGAAAAATTCCAGCAACCCAAAGAAGTCCGCAAAACTCCGAGGGGAAACGCTTTGATGGCGATCTGGAATCAGAGACCGGTCTGGGTGGCGGCGATGTTCAACTTGAGTGACAAGACGATCTCGCTGGACATGTTCGTCGCAGTCAGTGCGGCGGAACTCAAAGACCGGTTCAATCAAGATGCCTTCTCGGTCCCGGCGGCTGCGGATAAGGCCACCTTTTTGAGCCTCGCCGGGGCGCTGGCCACCCAAGCCCAGCCGGAGGATTTTGGAATCATTGAAAAGCTACCGCTCAGCAATCCCGTCGTGATGGCCAGCAGCGGCCAAACCGTGATGAAGCGCAACGGGCAGGACATCCCGGTCGAGGCACCCGCGAAGCCCGCCACCGCCCTTAAGACGGAAGAGCCACCGCCACACACGCTCGCCCCGCCGCCCTCCTCCAGGATGAAGGAGGAGATTCGCAGCATGGCGGCGCAAAGAATCGAAACGCTGGGCCGCGTGGTGCAGGCTTACAACGCCATGCCGGCGAACCTGCGCGAGGCCGCACGCGTGCAAAGCGTCGCCGGGGCCTTTGGATTGCTGCGAACCCACGCCGAGCGCTATCCAGACCTCCCATTGAACGACGCTCTGCGCGACACGATGGAGTGGGCGCTCGTGTTTCTCGACACCGGCAAACTGCAAGGCTCGCCCGCTTTGCAAAATCTCGCCCAGGTGACCAACGCCGAGATCGCCCTTGAGCAGGCCCAGCGCACCGCCCAGGAGGCGGCCACCGCCTTCGCCGCCGCCAAGAAGGCGGGCAGCAAGGAACTCAACAAGCTCAAGACCATCGAAGACATCCTCCAGCGCCTGAATGCCGGGGTCAAAGGCACCGGAACCTCCAAAACCAAGGTTTTCACCGTCAAGTCCACCCCCGAACAGGCCGCACAGGTCGTGCCCCATCTTCGCTACGACGCAGCCCAGCAAACGCTCCGCTACAATCCCAAGTCGGTGAAGCTGGAAGGCTCCGACGTGCCGCTGGAAGGCCTCCAAGCACTGGCCCGGTTGATCGAACACATGCCGGAAGCTAGGTCGACTCCCCAGGCACCCATCACCTCGATTTCAGGCGTTTCGGGTGATGATGGAATCCGCATCGCCCAAGATTTGTGCTCTATCTTCGGTGCCGCCCATGCGACCGGCAGTACGGAGTTCGCCCATCTGAAAACGGTCGAAGCCTTCATTCAGCGTCTCAATGCCGGCGTGAAGGGAGGCCAGGCACTCGGGGGCGCTTTCAAGGACAAAACCTTCATCATGAAGACCACCCCGGAGGAGGCGGCCGCCGCCAAGCGTCACCTCAGCGTCGATCTGGCCCAGAACCTCCTTTTGTACAAACCGGTCAGCACGCGTCAGAGCGGATACAATCAACCAATCCGAGCCCAGCAGGTCGTCCGGGACCCGACGGACGAAGCCAAGCGCACCGCGCAGTGGCTGGCCTCGATCTACGACGCCGCCGTGGCCACAGGCTCGAAGGACATCGATCAACTTCAGACCCTCGACGCGGTGATCAACCGACTTACCACCACCGGGCTGATCGGCGGACCCGGACCCTTCGAGGGAAAACGCATGTACGCCAAAACCAAACCGGGAGAGGCCGAAGCCGCCAAGCCTTATCTCCGGTATGACTCGTTCACCAAAACCCTGAAGTACTCTGCCACTCCCATCGGCGGCAGCCGCGGCTCCAGCACGGCTCATGCCGCCAACGAAACACGGCCCACCGTGATGAACGTCGGCCGAGCAGTCGGCGGAGGTGTGACCTTCGCCGGCAGGACGTTTGCGAATACCGCCGAGATGGAAAAAGCCATTCGAGAGTCTCACGAGGCCGCCAAACAGGCCCTCAATACACGAAACGCGCAAGCCCTCGTCATGATCTACAATGAGGCCCAGTCCACCGGCAGCCAGGAACTTGAAAATGTGAGCACGGTCGATCAGGCGATCCGCCTCATCGTCGCCGGGGTGAAGGGCGGCGGCATCTACAAAGAAAGGACCTTCCTCATGCCAGCCACGCCAGATCAGGTCGCCGGTGCCAAGGCCTACATCGAGTTCGATTCACGCCGACGAGCCCTCGTTTACAAATCACCCTATCGGTGATGAGTTCGTAGTTCGGCCTTCAGGCCGTGATTGGACGCTCCCGGAGCGGGCTGAAGCCCGAACTACGAACCAAAAAATTGACGTGCCTTTTGCGGGCCGGAGCCTTCCCACCGCCTTGACTTCCCCTGCCCTCCTCGGACACTCACCCCGCTCGCCCGACCTTCGCTTGGCTGGATGGGCCTTGAAAAAAGTGAGCGAATCGGATTCGCTCACTGTTTATTGTGACTAAACAACGTTCGGCCAAGAAAGGGAGTCTATCGACATGCGAATAAGTACCTACTTTTCAGCCCTGCTTGCTGCATCACTGGTTTCGCTGCTTGGTTGCGGTAAGCCTGCCAGCCCCACTACGACCCACCCAAACACCCAGCCTACCATGAGCTACATTCTCGACATTTGTGGAGATCGGCAGATTTCTTCTCCAACTGAGGATCAGATTAGAGACGCTGTCATGAAGTTGGACACCAAGAAGGGAGACGCATTTCTTGTGTTGGGCTTGGCGAACGATGAGAGCACCTACATTCAAACGAGCGGAGATCAGCGCATTGGCTTTGACCTTGAACACCAGAAGGGAAGTCTGAAAGATCATTACCGGGCTGAGGGTGAGTTCACTGCCGAGAAGATTGTTGAGGCGCTCATTTCATACATGAGCGGCACAGAACACTGGCGTACCGGGAAGAACTGGACACGCATTGATCTATAATCTCTTCAGGTTTGAAGGGCGACAATGCGGCGTGAGTCGGTGACCGCTTTTGAGGTCTTGTCGCCTATGTGCATGCGAGGGCGGTTGTTGAGGATGGCTGCCCAAGGGTGGACATTCCGCCACCGGCTAAACAGCCGGAACATTTGACGTGTCTTTTGCAGACCAGGACCTTCCCACCCGCCTTGACTTCTCGCCGCCCTCCTCGGACACTCACCCCGCTCGCCCGACCTTCGCTTGGCTGGATGAGCCTTGAAGAAACCGGGGGCGGAGATGATTCGAACGCGGTTTATTGTGACTAACCAACGTTCGGGCAATGAGCAGTAAGCACATCAGCATAGAATCCACCTCAACAGAGTCAGCCAGGGGACAGCTTGGCCCCTTGGTTCTCAATGCGCTGCTTCGTTGCACTCGTGAGGATCAAAAAGCGGCACCTCTTTTTGAGCGAGTCGAGAAAGTTCCCGGGCTTTGGGTGCTTGAACTTGGCCCCTTCGCAAAGGACTCATGGACTAGTTGGCTCTCGGAAGCTCATCAGACATTGAGTCGAAACGAGGCACTACTGAAAAGCTTGGGGCCGGACAGCACCGATTACACGCTTCACATCACCATTGGATTCTCTGACGGCTTGCTGGCAGTGACGATCCCGCCCTCAGTGTCACAGATTTTAGCCTACTGTGGAATCGCACTTGAGATGTATAGCGGAGAACCATGAGCATGTTCGCCTTCACCGACAACCTCGACATCATAGACGACAAGCCGATTGTGGTTAGCGCTACGATTGCTCTTTTTGCCCAAGACAAAGGAGGAAGGCCCGGTCCGTTTACCAAGGGCTTTCGTCCCAACCACAATTTCGGCGGCCCTGATGACCGCTTCTTTTTTATTGGCCAGATAGAAGTCGAAGAAGGTGATTGGGTTTATCCCGGTGAGACTAGAGAATTCAAAGTCACTTTCCTGAATGCCCGAGGACTCTGCGAACTGCTCTTCCCAGGACGCATTTGGCGCATTCAAGAAGGCCCAAGACTAATTGGAACAGGAACGGTGATTGAAATTGAATGAACCACGAACACCCAAGGCCGCACCAGAAGCAATTCTAACCTTCCTTGGCCTATCCTGAGATGGAGGACCTGCACAGGCCTTCAGCCTTCCTCCTCAATGAGGTAAAAGGCCTGCTGCCGGCAAGGTGCCGACACGAACTTCCGCGCTGCCCCAGAAAATTTGACGTGCGTTTTACCGGCTGGGGCCTTTTCATCGGGCATGCTCATCCGCGTGCCGCGTCTGGCTCTCCACATGAATCCGCTTCTCTTCCTGGGCGGGTTCATCGCGACATCGGTGCCAG
>JBILVU010000139.1:0-14379 GCA_044370285.1 Prosthecobacter sp. | reverse complement strand
CAGCATCCGAACTGGAATGGAAAAATGGCGAGGTGGTCGGAGGGGGCATCGTCAGCGGCACGGACAAGGAGCTCGTGTGGCGGGTGGATCCGCCGCGCTTTGGTGAGCCGCTGGAGCTGCGGCTCGAGGTGCTGCGCTCGATCGATCTCAAACCGGACGCGAACAAGGACTGGAGCAAAGACGAAAGCACGAAGGAACCGCTCAGCATCCGCCTGGATGATGGCTCGCGGCTCTTCGGAACGATCACCGGCTTCGATGCGAAGAACGTGACGGTGAAAGCGGCGCGGTTCGGCACGGTGGCGGTGGCACGCAGCGCGGTGACCAGTGTGCAGCGCATGTCCGGCGAGGGTTTGCTGCTCACGGGCCCCGGCGGGCGAAACGGGTGGAAGCCGGAAAACGAGACGAAGCAGCACCTCTGGCGTCATGTGCCGGGCGGTTACATCAGCCAGATCGGCTGGAATCATGCGGCACGGGTCGAGATGAAGCTGCCGGAACGGGTGGAGCTGCGCCTCCGCCTGCGCTCGCAGGCGCGGCCGGACTTCAAACTGGAACTCGCCTCCGAAGAAAAGCAGCGCTGCGTCATCGAGACCTGGGACAACGAGATCGTGCTGCAAGGTCGCGAGTTCAACGTGCTCACCACGCTCGCCGACGATCAGCGCAGCGTGACGCTCGGCCTCTTTTGGGACCGGAAATCGGGCCTGTGCTCGCTGTTCGATGGTTCGGGCAAAAAACTCGCGGAGACGAAAATGCCGCCGGTGGTATCCAGCGAGGCCGAAAAGCCCGAAAAGGTCGAAAATCCAGCGCCACAGGTCGGCGGCCTCATCGGCGCCATCGCCGGGCTGGTGCAGATGAAGCTGGCCAATGCCCGCCCGGCCACGCCAAAGACCGAAATCGCCCTCATTCCCGGTCTCACGCTCAAAAACAAAGGCCAGGACCTCACGCTCGACGAGCTGCTGCTTCGCGAGTGGGATGGCAAGCTGCCAGCGGAGATCACCGACGTCGTGCCGCGTGTCGAGCTGATGGATGGTCGCGTCCTCAAAGGCCGCATCGTGAGGGCAGATGCGAACACCTTCACCGTCAAGGCCGGCGCTCGCGAGACCTCGCTGGCGTGGAGCCAGCTCGCCGCCGCGCATCAGGTGCAGGACAACCTCAGCGGCACTTGGTTCACCCCGCCGCAGATCGCCCTGAGCTACACCGATGGCATGTGGGTGCGTGGCGAACTCGTTTCGATGACCGGTGGCCGCGTGGAACTGCGCACCACCTTTGCCGCGAAGCCCGTGACCTTCCAACTGAAGGGCGCGATGCGCATCGAGCTTCGCGTGTCACCACCGGAAGGCACGCCAAAGATGCCGCCTCTGGCGCAGTTTGGAAAATTGACCGTCGGTGGCAAGACGCTCCACGGCACGCTGCAGGCCGATGGCGGCCCAATGCCGCGCTGGAAGCCGATTGGAGCCTCCAAATCGGTGTCCGTGCTGCCGACGAAGGATCTGGAGATCACCCGCACCGGCTTCAGCGAGGCCGCCTCGCGTGCCGAGGCGCTCTTTTACCTCAAAAACGGCGACATCCTGCCTGGCAAGCTTCGCTCGATGGATGAGCAGCGCCTCGACATCGAATCGCCCCTCTGCGCCACCACCTCCTTCAAGCCCGAGGAACTGCACGCCGTGCATTTCTCCGGCGAGCCGCTGAATGCCTCCGGCTTCAAAGACAAAGGCTGGCGTGCCATCCGTGGCACGAAGCAGCAGGTCACCTTTGCCGATCAGCATGCCGAGATCGAGCCCGGCGGCTCGCTGGCGCATCCCACCTTCTCGCAGGTGAGTGAGATGAGCTTCCGCATCGAGAGCAATGGCTTCTCCGCGCTTCGCGTGCGCCTTTTCACCAATGGCACCGATCCCACCGGCAAGAGCCTGAACCTGCTTTTCGGCCAGATGAGCAATGAAACCATCTTCGGCATCGAGAAGCAGGCCGATCAGATGGACAATCAAAACCGCGTGGCCGCCCCGCGCAACGTGCCGGTGCGCATCGCGATGAAGGATCGCTTCGTGGAGGTCTCCATCAACGGCGTGCCCGTCCGCCAGATCGCGGTGACGCCGCAGATGAAGAGCGGCGGCGGCCTCATCCTCGAACCCTTCAGCCTGTGGGGCAATGGCGAGCGCACGGTGAAAATCACCCACTTCGAAGCGAAGAGCGGCCCCGGCCAGATCGCCCTGCCGAATGTCGATCCGAAGGCCCGCGAGCATGCGCTGCTCATCCCACGCTTTCGCCGCGACTCACCACCGAAGCACGTCCTCGTCGCCGCCAATGGCGATCTCCTCCGCGGCGTGATCGAGGCCGCCACCCGCCAGCACTTTGCCGTGCGCAGCGGCCTGGAAAACGTGCAGGTGCCCGCCGATCGCGTCAGCGCCGTCATCTGGCTCGAAAAGCCCGATGCGAAACCTGCCGAAGCATTGCCGCCGAGCACGCACACGCTTCTCTTGAGCAATGGCGGCCGCCTCGCCCTCAACGTGAGCCGTTTCGACCTCGATGCCGTGACCGGCAACGCGCCGCGTCTCGGCGAGGTGAAGGTGCCCATGAATCAAATCGTCACCGTGCGCACCACACCGCCGGAGGAGAGCGCCCTGCTGCTCAGCTTCCGCGAATGGAAACTGGCCTACACCCCCGAGCCCGTGCTGCCCGAGGCCGGCGGCGAGAGCTCGCCCATGCTCACCCAAGAAGCGCCCACCTTCACCTTGCCGCTGCTCGCCGGCGGCGACTTCGATCTCGCCAAAGAGAAGGGCAAAGTCATCGTGCTCGACTTCTGGGCCACCTGGTGCGGCCCTTGCGTGAAGTCGCTGCCCGACATGATCGCGAAGATGGCCGAGTTTGATGCAGCGAAGGTCCGCTTCATCGCCGTGAACCAGGCCGAGCCGACCGACCAGGTGAAGACCTTCCTCGAAACCCGTGGCTGGAAGATGGAAGTGGCCCTCGATGCCTTTCAACGCGTCGGCCAGCAGTTCAAAGTCGAAGGCATCCCCCACACCGTCATCATCGACGCCGCAGGCAAAGTGGCCTTCGTCAAAACCGGCTACTCCCCCGACGGCGCGGAGAAGCTGGCGGAGCAGGTGAGGAAGCTCATCAAGTGACTCGAACTTTGCTTTCGACAAAGCGTTTCCATCCGCCATGGATCGGGCGCTTTCATGAAACCGACGCGCAGCTATCTCTCGCCGTGGATCTGGGCCGTGTATGCGGTCCTGCTGGCGATCTCCATCCCGTGGTATTGGCCGCCGGAGGTCGGGACGATCGTACTGGGCATGCCGCTGTGGGCGGCGGTGTCCGTTTTGGGATCGGCGGCCATGTCGCTGTTCACCGCATGGCTGTTTGTGAAACGCTGGCCGGAGGAGGATGACGACTAGGCATGAATGCGATCCCTTTCGGCACCGGCGGACTCGTTTTCATCGGCCTCTACCTGCTCTCGCTCGTAGGGATTGGCTGGCTCGGTCGCCAGGCCCGCGAGGAGAACTCTATGCGTGATCATTTCCTCGGCGGGAAGGGCGTGGGCTTCTTTGTGCTGCTGCTGACGCTCTACGCCACGCAATACAGCGGGAACACGATTCTCGGCTTCTCCGGCAAAGCCTATCGCAGCGGCTTCTCGTGGCTGGCGAGCGTGCATTTCATGACGGCCATCGTCGTGACCTACCTGATCCTCGCGCCGAAGCTCTTCACGCTGGCCAAAAAGCATGTCTTCATCACACCGACGGATTTCCTGGCGCATCGCTTCCAGCATCGCGGGCTGAATTTGCTCGCTACGCTGATCATGGTGGCTGCGCTGCTGAATTTTTACCTCGCCCAGCTCACCGCGATGGGTCGAGCGGTTGAGGGACTCACGACACTGCCGCCAGATGTGGCCTTTGCCTGGGGCGTGGCGGTGCTGGCGGCGATCATGCTGCTGTATGAAACGCTCGGCGGCTTTCGCGCCGTGGCGTGGACGGATGTGATCCAGGGCGGCATCCTCGCCGTGGGCTTCTTGGTGCTGCTGGGGCTGCTTTTCGTCGAATACGGCTCGCTGGAACTCACGACGCGCAAACTGGCCGAGATCGCTCCCGCGAAGGTGCTGCCGCCAAAGGCGGCGGAGGCGCGGAGCTGGCTCAGTTACATCCTGTTGCTCGGGGTCGGTGCCGCGTTGTATCCACAGGCCATCCAGCGCATCTACGCGGCCCGTTCGGCCAAAGCGCTGCGCCGCAGCATGGCCGTGATGGCCTTCATGCCGCTCACCACCGCGCTCATCGCCGTGCTCGCCGGTGTCACCGCCGCCGCCCATCTCGCGGGAAAACTCGATGGCGTAAGCTCCGACGGCGTCATCGGCGTGATGATGCGTCAGGTGCAGGAGCAAAGCGCGTTTGGCCATGGCCTCGTGGTCCTCATCTTTGCCGCCGTGCTCGGCGCGATCATGTCCACGGCCGATTCGACGCTGCTCTCGCTCTCCAGCATGGTCACGAAGGATTTGTATGCCGGCTTTGTGAAGCCGGATGCCAGCCAGCACACGCTCACGAACATCGGCAAATGGACCTCGACGATCATCGTCGTCGTGCTGGCTTCCTTCGCCATCTACATGAACAGCTCGGGCGTGAAGTTCACGCTCGTGGAGCTTCTGGAAATGAAGTTCGACATGCTGCTGCAAATCGCCCCCGCCTTCCTCATCGGCATCCATTGGAAAGGCATGAAAGCCGGTCCCGTCTTCGCCGGCATGCTCACCGGACTGCTCTTCGCGCTCTCGTTTTTCTGGGTCGATGACAAGAGCGGCACCTTCATGGCCTCTTTAAAGACCAGCGGCTTCCACCCTGGCATCTGGGCGCTCGGTTTGAACACGGTGATTGCTGTCGGCGGGTCGTTGGTGATGAAGGGCAAGTAGGCTGCCTTGGAACGCTCGATTCAGCCGCAGAGGGGCAGAGAGGCGGAGGACGCATAGTTTCAAACTTCTCAGCGCTCTTTGCTCCTCTGCCCCTTTGCGGCAAAGGCGAAGGGCTGAAAGCGCTAGCTAAGCGGCGTCGCCAGCTCCTCCGGCGTGTTCGCGTTCCGAAAGAAGCCTTCGTCTTCCTCTCCCAGCTCATGCACGCGTGGCTGGCAGGCTTCGATCACGCGTTGAAGAGCGAGGCGATGCTCGGCGAGAGCCGTTTGCATGGTTGGTAGCATGCCTGGCTCGTAAACCGCACACAAGGCCTCGAAGCCATGCGGACCGCGAAAAAAGCCACCTGGCAAAATGCGCTCCCGGAGGAACTCGACGGTCATCCAAGGCATATCGACGGCGAGGACGAGCAGCGGCATCTGCAAGCGTTCCAAACAACGCGTGATGGCACCGAGAGGACCGTCATTGCGGTCAATCGGGTCAAAGATGATTTCCGCATCGCTCACGATGTCCTGCTCCGCTCGGCATGAAAGGAGAAGCCTCTCAGGCTCTAGCATGCGTAGCTTTTCGAGCTGTACCTGCCAAAGCGGGCGGCCATTCCAATCAATGAAGGCCTTGTCGCGGCCCATCCGGGTGGAGCGTCCGCCGCAGAGCAAAACGGCCGCGAAGCTCATGACACGCGGAGGATGCCGTCGCTGAGGATTTTGGCGCGGAGACCGCCGTGGCCTTTGAGCGCTTCTTCCGCGCCTTCGGCGAAGGCTTGGTTCATCCAGTAACACGGAGCGCTTTCCTGCGTGCCGAGGAAGCGCACGCCCTGCACCTCGAACTCGACGCCGATGAGCGTGTTGAGGTCCACCCCGCGGGTGAGGATGTTGCGCCTGAAAACGGAGGGCGGCAGGTGGGTGACGGCCAGTTGCTCGCAGAGCCGTTCATACTGCTCCTCCTCGAAAAAGGTCACCTGGCCTTTGTAATCCTCTTTCCAGCCGAAGAAGCGGTCGCCACGCAGCCCTTTGCCTGCCACGCACTCGACCTCAGGCACTTCGATCATCGGTGCGGTGCCCGCCGGCTGCCCGTGGTGGCCGAAGAAGTTGTGCTCGGGAGAGAGGTAGAGGTGGCGGAGAATCACAGCGGGGATTGGAGTGCGGGAGTAGTGGAGTATTGATTGAGCATTCGCAAACAACACTCCATCACTCCAGTTCTCCACCCCTCCATGTCCTCCGACCTCCAACCTGTCCGCATCGGCCTCATCGGCGCTGGTGGCATCGTCAAATCCCGCCACATGCCGGGCCTGCGGGCCATTCCCGGCGTGAGCATCACGAAGGTGTGCAATCGTAGCACCGCCAGCGCGGAGGCGTTTGGCCGCGAGTTCGCCCCGGAGGCGCAAGTGGTGGCGGATTGGGGCGATGTGTGCGCGGCGGAAGATGTGGATGTCGTCTGGATCGGCGCTCATCCGTATTTGCATGCTGATGCCACGAATCTGGCGCTCGCCAACGGCAAGCATGTCTTCACGCAGGCCCGCATGGCTTCGAGCATGGCGGAGGCACAGCTCATGTGGGAGGCCTCAATGCGTTTCCCCGAGCTGGTGACGGGGATTTGTCCCGCGCCACATGGCATGAAAGGCGGCGAGCTGGTGAAGAAGCTCCTCGCCGAGGGGGCCATTGGCACGCCGCATCAGGCGCTGCTGCATAGCTTCAGCGATTCGTGGCTCGATCCGCAGGCTCCGGCGCATTGGCGGCAGCAGTCGGAACTCAGCGGCATCCAAATCCTCACGCTCGGCATTTACACCGAGGTGCTGCAAAAGTGGCTGGGCCACATCGTTGAGGTCGAGGCTCGCGGAAACGTGGTCATCCCGCAGCGCGGCGAGATCGAGGTGGAGATTCCCGACTTCGTGAACGTGCTGGCGAAGTTCCGCAGCGGCCTGGAGGCCACGATGCTCTTCAGCGGCGTGGCCGCGCATGCACCGACGGACAAGCTGTGGCTCTTTGGCTCGGAGGGCACCCTCAGTTATGACTTCGTGAGCGATGAAATCTGCCTCGGCCAACGCGGCGGCAAGCTGGAGCCGCTCGCGATTCCCACCGAGCTGCAACGCACCTGGACCGTCGAGCATGATTTCATCGCCGCTGTGCGTGATCCACAGGCGCCACGGCCTTCCCCCAGCTTTCTCGAAGGCATTTGCTACATGCGTGTGGTCGATGCCGTGTGGCAGGCCATGCATTCGCAAAGCGCGGCGAGGGTGGCGTGAGGGCTTTTCGTCTCCAAAAGTCTCTCACAGGCCAAAAACCACTTTCCGCCCATTCGTCATTCGTCATTCTGCTCATTCGTCATTCCCACCCCTGCATGCCCAATTACATCCTCACCATCGGCCTCGAAGTCCACGCGCAGCTCACCACGCGCAGCAAGATGTTCTGTGCCTGCCCGGTCGAGTATGGCGCGGAGCCGAACACGCACACCTGCCCCACCTGCCTCGGCCTGCCGGGCGCTTTGCCCGTGCTGAACAAGGCCGCCATCGAAAAGACCCTGCTCACCGGCCTCATGCTCGGCTGCTCCACGCCGCCTGTCGTGAAGTGGGACCGCAAAAACTACTTCTACCCGGACATGCCGAAGAACTACCAGATCAGCCAGTTTGATCTGCCTTTGTGCCTCGGCGGCGGCGTCCCACTCTATGATTTCGCCTATCCGAAAGACGCGCAGAAGACCATCGCCAATCCCGGCAAGGTCGTGAAGCTCACCCGCATCCATTTGGAGGAGGACGTGGCCAAATCCACCCACCACGACAAATTCACCACCATCGACTTCAACCGCGCCGGCACGCCGCTGATGGAAATCGTCAGCGATCCCGACATCGACAGCGCCGAGGAAGCCGTCGCCTACCTCGGCAGCCTACGCCAGATCATGCTCTACGGCGGCGTGAGCGATGCCGACATGGAAAAAGGCCAGATGCGCTGCGACGTGAACATCTCCGTCCGTCCCGAAGGCACGACCGAACTCGGCGCCAAGATCGAACTCAAGAACCTCAACTCCCTCTCCGCCGTCCGCCGCGCCATCAAATACGAAACCGAGCGTCAGATCGACTGCCTCAATCGCGGTGAAAAGCTCATCCAAAGCACCCGCCGTTGGGATGATGATCGCGGCGAAACCACGCTCATGCGCACCAAGGAAGACGCGCACGATTACCGCTACTTCCCCGATCCCGATCTCCTGCCGCTGCACACCGCCGATCTGCTCGCCAGCGTCAAACCTCACGTCCCCGAGCTTCCCCACGAAAAACGCGCCCGCTTTGAGCGTGACTACGGCTGCTCCGCTTACGACGCCAGCGTCCTCAGCAGCGAGCAAACCCTCGCCGCGTGGTATGAAACCGCCGTCGCCGCTGACACCACCGTTCCTGCCAAAAAGATCGCCAACTGGGTGCTGAACGACCTCCTCGGCGCTCTCAACGACCGCAGCCTCGCAATCACCGAGTGCCCCATCGCGCCCGCCGCGCTCAGCAGCCTCGTTTCTAACGTCGAAGCCGGGAAAATCAGCAACAACCAGGCCAAGGAAGTCTTCGCCGAGATGCTCGACACCGGCAAACCCGCCGCCGATATCATCAAAGCCAAAGGCTTCGAGCAAGTCAGCGACACCGGCGCTCTCGAAGCCATCGTCGAGCAAATCCTCGCCGCGAACCCTGACAAAGTCGCCGAGGTCAAAGGCGGCAACGACAAAGCCATGAACTGGTTCACCGGCCAGGCGATGAAAGCCAGCCAAGGTAAAGCGAACCCGAAGATGGTGACGGAGATCGTGCGGAAGAAGGTGCTAGGCTGATTCAGCCCAAAACGTGTCCGACATGGTTCTTGCGGCCGCTTCGTAGTTCCTGCTACAAAGTACCTCCCCACCATGCGCCTGCTCCTTTTCCTCACCTGCTGCCTTCTCACCGCCGATCTCTTTGCCGCTGGCAAAGAAATCGAAGGCGAACGCAAAGCCGCCCAAACCGCCTGCCCCACGCCCGAAGAAGCCCGCGCCAAAATGAGCGTGCCAGAGGGCTATGAGGTCCGCTGCTTTGCGCATGAGCCGATGGTTCAAAACCCCGTCGCCATGACTTGGGATCATCGCGGCCGCCTGTGGGTCGTGGAAGCCTACGAATACCCCGAAGGCACCCCGCTCCCCGTCGAGCAGCGCCCCTTCGGTGGCGAGGCGAAGGATGATCAATACCACCCACTGCCGAAAACCGGCGACAAGATCCCCCGCGACCGCGTCATCATCCTCGAAGACACCGACAACAACGGCGAAGCCGACAAGCGCACCGTCTTCGTCGCAGGCCTCAATCTCGCCTCCGCCATCCTCTGCGGCGATGACGGCATCTACATCGGCCAGCAGCCGCATTTGATCCACTTCCGCGATGCCGATGGCGATGACAAACCGGACGCGTGGCGTGTCGTTTTGACCGGTTTCGGCCGCGAAGACACGCACGAGCTCGTGAACAGCTTCACCTGGGGCCCCGACGGCTGGCTTTACATGACGCACGGCGTCTTCACGAACAGCAAAGTCCGCCGCCCCGGCCAGCCGGAGAGCGAGGGCTTCAAGTTTGATGCGGGGATTGGCCGGGCGAGGCCGATGCGAAGTGATGCGGGCACTCTTGCCCGCAAAGAAGGGCAGGCAGGAGTGCCTGCCTCATCCCCCTGGGAATTCGAAGTCTTCGCCGATGGCACCAGCAATCCTTGGGGCTGCGACTACGACGCGGCGGGGAACTTCTTCGTCAGCGCCTGCGTCATCGATCACTTCTTCCACATGGCTCCCGGTGGCATCTACGTGCGCCAGGGTGGTGCGCCGGAGAATCCGTATGCCTACGAGCAGCTTCCCAGCATCGTGAAGCACAAGCACTTCCGGGCCGCGTATGCCGGCGTGCAGATTTATCAAGGCGGCCGCTATCCCGCCGACACGCACGGCCACGCCTTCATCGGCAACATCCACGACAACGCCATCCACGAAGAAGTGCTCACGCCCGTCGGTGCCACCTTCAAATGCGAGCCGCGTCGCGACTTCCTCCGCGCCAACGACGGCTGGTTCCGCCCCGTCAGCACCCAGACCGGCCCCGACGGCTTCCTCTGGATCATGGACTGGTGCGACAAATATCCCTGCTACCAGAACGCCAAAGCGAATCCCAAAGGCGTGGACCGCGAACGCGGGCGGATCTGGCGGGTGTGCTATGGTGAAACTCAACCCAAACCTTCGGATGTTTCCCAAGAAATCACCCGGGGCGGCGTCGAGTTTCCAATGTTCGCGAATCACAGGTCTCCATCACGGTGGTCGCAAGCACTGGATCTCAAAAAGCTCCCCACCGCCGATCTCGTGAAGACCCTGGAGCATCCCAACAACTGGATGCGAAGAATGGCGAGGAGGATGCTGGTGGAGAGGAATGATTCTGCGATGACTCAAAGCCTGCGAACCAATCTGACATCAGCCAATTCAGCCATTCGAGCTGAGTCCTGGTGGTCGGTGCTCTCTGCCGATAAGGCGAGCATTGATGACTTATTCTCAATGGTCAAAAACGAGGACGTTACTATGCGCAAATGGGCGGCGTTGCATTTAGGACAAGCTGCGCGGATTCTTCCGAGTTTGCATCCGGCAGGAGTCAGCCGTGATCTTCTAAAACAGGACTTGAAGCGTTTAAGCGAGTCTGAACGACGAAAGCTCGAGGAGCAGCTGAAAAATATAGCGGAAGGGGAAGTTGAAGAGCATGTGGACTGGCTTGTCTGGGATTTTTCCACTGATGCCGACATGTCCGTTCGCTACTTCGCCACGATGGCGCAAAGACGCATGCTGGCCGGCAGCCTGACTGCGCATCGAAGGATTGCGGGTCCTGCTCCTTCGGATGATTTCATCAACAGGCTTGTGCTGCCCTCACATGACATCCAGGATCCTCTCATGCTCTTTGGAGCATGGAGCTTGTTGGAAACAGGACTCAGATTCTTTCCTGACCGCATGCTTGCGAAAGTTGACAGGTTTGTCAGCCATCCTGTCTTGATTCGGAATACTTTGAGACGCCTTTGTGATTTGAGAGATCAGCGACGCATCAATGAGGGTATCGACTTCTGCGTTGCGCTCGGAGATGACATCCTGCTCGCCCATGCGCTGGATGGCCTCGTGAAAGGCCAGGAAGGCGGTGTGATCAAGCCGGTGAAGGATGTCTCGGCCAGCCTCGCGAAGTGGCGTGCATCATCGAATGCGGACGTGCGGAAGCATGCGCAGACGCTCGCGGTGCTGTGGGGTGATGAGGCGGCGGTGAAGGAGATGATCGTGGCTTTGCACGATGCCTCAAAGCCGGAGAAGGACCGCATCGCGGTGCTGCAATCGCTGCGGAAGGTGAAGACAGATGCGGTGAAGGAAAGCATCAAACCGTTGCTCGCTCCGAGCACATCCACAGCACTTGGCGTGGCGGCGATTCGTGCGGTGGCGGACCTCGGGGGTGATGATTTCATCACGCCGCTGCTCGTGCATGCTGCGTCGAAAGACTTCAACATCCGCAGCGCCGCTCTCGAAGCTCTCGGCAGCCGTGCGACTTGGACGAAGGAGCTGCTGAATGCCATCGCGGAGCAAAAAGTGCCCGCGAGCGGCTTTCCCGCGCCGGTGCGACGTGCCTTGGCGACGAGCAAGGACAAGGCGACACGCGATCTCGCCTTCCAAGTGCTCGGTGCCTGGCAGGATTCGTCGGAAGATGTGAAATCCCTCATCGCAGCGAAGAAGCAGGCCTGCCTCACGGGCGAGCCGAATCTCGCGAACGGCAAACTGATGTTCACGGCGACGTGCATGGTCTGCCACGAATTCCACGGCGGCGGCCAGAAGGTGGGGCCGGATTTGATCGGCAGCGGGCGCAGCAATCTGGATGCGATCCTCGCGAACGTGATCGATCCGAACCAGATCATCGGCAACGGCTACGAGAACTTCACCGTGAGCACGAAGGATGGTCGCACGCTCGCCGGACGTGTGGTGGAAGACACGCCGGGCCATGTGAAGCTGCTCGGGGCCGGTGGAGCCTCCCAAGTCGTGCCACGCGATCAAATCGCCTCGCTCACGAACACGAAGCAGAGCCTCATGCCGATGGGATTCGGCAATCTGCCCGATGCGGCCTTCCGCGACCTCATTTGGTACATCCTGGCTCCGCCGGAAGAAGGCCCGCTGACGCCCGAAAAGAAAAAACTGCTGATCCAAGGCGTCGAAGTGCCTGAAACAGCCGCGAAGCCCAAAGGCACCAACTGGCGAGCCATCGACTGGGAGAGCGTCAGCCTATGGAATCCCGACTGGAAGGTCTCCGCGCCCGATTTCGAGCGTACCCCGGTCAAACTGGCCGAATACCACGGCAAAACGAACGTGCTGCTCATGCATCCGTTCCCGGATAAAAAGACGCCGGCGAGTTTTGAGCGGAAAATGAAGGTCGAAAAGACGAAGCTGACCTTCCACGTGGCGGCCGATGATCGAGGGGATTGGGTGGTCAAGGCGGTGGTCAACGGTCAAGAGGTCAAGACCATGACGGTGGACCATGACAAGCCGCGATGGAAGACCGTGGAGGTCGATTTGGCGAAATGGAAAGGCCAGGAGATCACGCTACGCCTCGAAGGCCACGCCAACGGCTGGAGCATGGAGTTCGGCTACTGGCAGGGGATCACGCTGGAGTGAATCGTTGTAGGCGTGCTCGCCAGAGCACGGAGAGACGGACGCATTCTGGCGAATGCGCCTACTCTTGCTCCCGCGTGACAACGCCGCCTTGCCGCGCATGCTGACGACATGACCAAACACCTCGTCGCCGGAGCTTTGCGCCTATTTTCAGGCTCGGTGGCGCGTTGGCAGGGCTGCGGGCCGGAGTTGAAGCAGCGGGTGTATTTCGCCAATCACACAAGCAATCTCGACGGGCCGGTGCTGTGGGCCTCGCTGCCGCCGCCGGTGCGGATGCTGACGCGGATGGTGGCGGCGAAGGACTACTGGAGCGCCAGTCGCCTCCGCATGAAGCTGGCCTGTGAGGTCTTCAACGCGCTGCTCATCGAGCGAAAGAAGCCCACACCCGAGTGCAATCCGCTCGACGACATGGTGAACGCCCTTGGCGACCGTCACTCGCTCATCATTTTTCCTGAAGGCGGTCGCCAGACGACACCGGAGCCGCAGCCCTTCAAAGGTGGTCTGTATCACCTCGCCAAAAAGCGACCGGATGTGGAGCTGGTGCCCGTGTGGATGGAAAATCTCAACCGCATCCTGCCGAAGGGCGAAATCCTGCCGGTGCCCGTGCTCGGCAGCATCACCTTCGGTGCGCCGATCCGCCTAGCGGACGGTGAGCCGAAACCGGAGTTTCTCACCCGAGCACGGGAAGCGGTGATGGCTTTGAGAATGACGAATGTCTAAATCCGAATGACGAATGAAAGCGCTCTCTGACCCCGCACTCCTCTATCTCCTCGGCGGCACGCTGGGGCTACTCATCGTGGCTTCATTGATTGGCTTCGTTCTCGCGAAGAAGGCCGTGACGGATTCCGCGAAGGCCACGGTGGCGAATTTGAATGCCCGCACGAACGCGTGGTGGATGATGGTGGCGGTGTTTGCGACGGCGCTGATGATCGGGCCGCTCGGGACGACGCTCATGTTTGGCTTCAGCTCCTTCATGGCGCTGCGGGAGTTCATCACGCTCACGCCGACGAAGGCGGGAGATCACCGCACGCTCTTCTGGGTGTTCTTCATCGTGACGCCGCTGCATTACTCCTTCCTCGGCACGGGTTGGTATGGGATGTTTGCCATCTTCATCCCGGTGTATGCCTTTCTCGTGCTGCCGGTGCGCTCGGCATTGGCGGGTGATTGCGAGCGCTTCCTGGAGCGCACGTCGAAGATTCAGTGGGGCCTGATGGTGTGTGTGTATTGCATCAGCCATGCGCCGGCCATTCTGATGCTGCTCAACATTCCCGGCTTCGAGGGGCAGAACGCGAAGCTGCTGTTCTGGTTCGTCACTGTCGTGGAGCTGAGCGATGTGATGCAATACGTCTGGGGCAAGCTCTGTGGCCGACGGAAGATCGCGCCGACGGTGAGCCCGAGCAAAACGTGGGAAGGTTTTCTTGGTGGTGGTGCCACAACCGTCGCCATCGGGGCATCACTGTGGTGGGCCACGCCCTTTTCACCGCAGCAAGCTGCTGGCATGGCCGTCATTGTCGTGCTCATGGGCTTTGCTGGAGGTCTCGTGATGTCTGCGATCAAGCGTGACCGCGGCGTGAAGGATTGGGGCGGAGCCATCGCCGGTCACGGTGGCTTCATGGATCGGCTCGATTCGCTCAGCTTTGCCGCGCCGGTGTTTTTTCATGTCACGCGGTATGTGATGGATGCGTAAGCGGTTCAGGGTAGGCCGGATGTGTTGGGCGCTGATGACTCCGCTTCGTTCTTCGTCAAACTCGCCCAACTGCTATGAAGGCGTTGGTCAAGATGGGAGTGATGATTTTGTTTTCTGGGTGCTTGTGGGGTGTCTTGGTTGGGGTTGAGCTGTTCGATTCTGGTGA
>JBILVU010000241.1:0-5144 GCA_044370285.1 Prosthecobacter sp. | reverse complement strand
ACACGCGAACACGACACCTCCTCGCGCTGCTCACCGCGGCGCTCCTCACCAGCGCCGCCCACGCGCAGCTCACCATCCCCAGCGACGGCTCCGACGGTGTCTTCTCCCCCGTCGCCAATGTCGAGATCGACCTCGGCCTCGCCACCACCGCCCTCTGGAACACCCCCGGCAGCGGCAACGGCGTCTATGACGCCGAAAAATGGGCCGTCGTCTTCAAATACAGCTCCGTGAACATTCCCAACGGCGTGAAGGTGACCTTCAAGAATCATCCGACCTATGCGCCGGTGGTCTGGCTGGTTCAGGGGAATGTGACGATTGCTGGGGAATTGAATCTGGATGGGAAAGATAAAAATTTTTCGCAACCCGAATCGCTGACGCCAACTGAGTCAGGGCCTGGGGGATTCCGTGGAGGAGCTAATGGCCCATCTGGTGACGGCACTGGACTTGGGCCTGGAGGTGCGCGTGTTGACGGATCCGGTGGATATTTGGGCCAAGACGGCAACCCGCAGATCATTCCTTTGATCGGCGGATCAGGCGGGCATGCGGGTGGCGGGGGCGGTGGCTGCATTGCGATTTTCGCCTCTCAGACGGTAACTGTCGGCGGGACCATTTCGGCGAAGGGTGGAGTAGGTTACCGTAGTTATCCATTCAATAACCCAATCAACTTCGGTAGCGGCGGAGCTATCAAGCTTGTAGCCTCGTCAGTTGTTGGCACTGGAAGCGTGACTTGCTTGTATCCTGGCACAACTGTTCCAGGAAGGCTTCGGATCGAATCGAACTCGCTTGCTTCATCGATTCAAACCTTCCCTGAAACCATCGGCGTTCCGCCCGCCAATCCCCCGGTCATCTGGCCTGCTGCCAACGCCCCCATCGCCAAAGTCATCAGCGTGGACGCTGTGGGTGCCCCCGCTGACCCGCGTGCACCGCTCGTCGCCGGAGCCGATGTGGCCATCCAGAACAGCAATCAGGTCAACATCCTGATCCAGACGGAGAACTTCCCCATCGAAGGTGTGGTACAGCTCAACATCACGCCGAAATTTGGCAACCGCACGACGCTGAACGCCATCCGTCTCACCGGCGACATCACCTCCGCCACCTGGCGCGTGCAGACGACACTGCCGCAGGGCTTCGTCACTCTCCAGGCCCGTGCGACGCAGCCGTGACGCCTCGTAGGCGTGCTTGCCAGAGCACGGTGGTCATCGGGTGGCATCACCTGAGGCCGCAGTCTGGCGACCGCGCTTACAGCCCCCCTTTGCCCGGCGGCCTCCCCGAATTTGCCGCGGGGCATTACAGGCACCGCTTCCCTTCACGGTGGGAAGCGGTGTCTTGTTTTTGCCCGCATGCTTGACCTCGTCGGCGCTTCATCTTATCCCACGCCATGCATCTCACCGTTTTGGGCAGCGGCAGTTCGGGAAACTGCGCCGTGATCACCACTGGCAGCACCACGCTGCTGGTGGATGCTGGCCTGAGCGCAAAACAGATCGTGCTGCGGCTGGAGAGCATCGGCCTCACGCTGGATGATCTGGACGGCATCCTGCTCACGCACGAGCATCAGGACCACACCGGCGGCCTGGAGGTGCTCAGCCGGGGCAGGGCACTGCCGCTGTTTTGCACGGCACTCACGCAGGAGCATTTGCTCGGCAATCTGACCTTCCGCACGCCGCCCGCGTGGCGATTGATGCAAACCGGCAGCGCCTTCGACTACCGCGATCTGCGCATTGAGAGCTTTCCTGTCCCGCACGATGCCGTGGACCCCGTAGGCTATGTGCTGGCGAACGAAAGCGCCCGGCTGGGTATCCTCAGCGATGTGGGCTTCGTCACAAATCTGATCAAAGACCGCCTGCGAGGCTCCGACACGCTTTTTGTCGAGGCAAACTACGACACTCAGCTCCTCGATGCGGACACCAAACGCCCCTGGTCCACGAAGCAGCGCATTTCATCGCGGCACGGCCATCTCTCGAATGATCAAGCGGCGGAGCTGATCAGCGAAATCGCCCATCCCGCGCTCTGCAATGTCGTCCTCGGCCATCTTAGCGATGATTGCAACGATCCCGATCTCGCCGCCAAACGCATCCGCAGCGCTCTCGATGCCGCCGGAGCCAAGGACGCCCGTGTCGTCTGCGCCGAACGCCGCAAGCCGACGCCGACACTCGAAGTCGCCCGCACGCGGCCGAGAGCCGTTTTTCAGCTCGTTGGTGCGGTGGAATCGCAGATGGAGCTACTGTGAGGGGTAAGACGTTAGAAGTGAGATGTCAGACGTCTCGCCTCTTACTTCTCACTTCTTTCCTTTCTTTGCCGGCACCGGCACCTTCACCGTGATCCCCGCCGCCTCCATGACGAGCTTCTGAAAAGCATCACGCGGCTTGCTGCCATCGGGAACGAGGACGTTTTGCACCATGAAGACGGTCACGAGGCCGGAAGAGGGATCGATCCAGCCATTCGTGGCAAACGCACCGCCGTGGCCGTGGCTGCCGACGGGCATCGCCGAGCACACGCGCTGCGTTTCGGTGTTGTGCATCCAGCCGCAGGCGTAGTTGAGCTGCTTCCCACCAGCGCTGACGGGCGTGAGCATGTCCTTGACGGCTTTTTCGCTCAGGATGCGCTTGCCGTCGAGTTCGCCGCCATTCGCGACCATGGCGTAAAAGCGGCCCATGTCGGCTGCGGTGGAGAAAAGACCGCCTGCAGGCTCCGGCATGTGCTGCACGCTGGCATCGCTGGTGACAAAGGGATTGTAGCCTGGCACGAGCTCGTGCGTGTCCTCGTCCATTTTGTAGGTGCGGGCGATGCGGGCGCGGTGCGCATCATCGGGATGAAACGTGGTGTCCTTCATGCCCAGCGGCTCAAACAACCGCGTGCGGAGAAAATCCTCATACTTCATGCCGCTGACGATTTCGAGGATGTGCCCGGCCACCGTGGGGCCGAAGCCATACTCGTAGGCACTGCCCGGCTGGAAGGCGAGGGGCGTCTTGATCAGCGTGGCGACATAGGACTTCAACGAGATGGCACCATCCGTCGGTTTGCGTGGTGGAAAGGCGATGCCCGCCGTGTGCGAGAGCAGCATGCGCAGCGTGATGGGCTTCTCCGGTTTTGCGCCGCCTTCGACAGTCACCTTGGCGAGTTCCGGCAGCCACTTGGAGGCGGGTTCATCGAGCGAGAGCTTGCCATCGTTCACGAGGCAGAGAATGGCCGCGCCGTTCACCGACTTCGTCATCGAGGCGATCCAGAACAGCGCGTCTTTTTCCATCGCACGGCCTTTGGCGATATCCGCCATGCCAGCGGCATCGTGGTGAACGACTTTGCCCTTCTCCATCACGAGCGTGACGATGCCCGCGGCCTGTTTGGCCTTCACGGCCTCCTCCATGGCTGGGTGAATGGCAGCGAGCTTGGCGGCATCGAGTGCCACAGCCTGACTGAGGGAGAAAACGACGAGAAAAGAGAGCGTGCGGAGCATGGTGGCCGCTATCAACGGCCTCTGCTCGCGTCGTCATGCAGCCGAGACGGCTTCGTAATAACGAAACTCCAGCTCGCCCGAAGTGCCGACGATCTCCTTCAGCCGGAACAGATGCTCGAAGGGTGGCAGGAACACATCGCCCTCGAACTCCTTCGCGATGTGCGTGAGGTAAAAGCCATCGCAACGCGGCAGCAGCTCGGCAAACACCTGCGCCCCGCCGATCACAAAAACCGTCGCATCCGGTGCGCACACGTTTGGCAGTTCGCTGACATCTCGAAGGATGGTCACGCCTTCGCGAGGCTCCATCGTGCGGCTGAGCACAATATTCTGCCGACCAGGCAGCGGCTTTCCGATGGCTTCCACAATGGAATCAAAGGTGGCCCGCCCCATCAGCACCGGATGACCGAGCGTCGTCTTCTTGAAGAACTTCAAATCCTCCGGGTAATGCCACGGCAGCTTCCCCTCGCGTCCAATGACACGGTTCGAAGACATGGCGACGATGGCGATGAGTTTCATGGGATCACCAAAGCTCCAGCGGCTGATGCAGGTCAGGGCGGATGACTTCTGTCTCAGGCATCGTCTCGCGGAAGCGCTTGATGAACCACATCTGGGCAGGTTCATCTCCATGAACGAGCAGGAGTTTCTTGGGCTTCACCTTCTCGGCGTAATCAGCGAGCTGCTCGCGGGTGGCGTGGGCGCTGAGGTCAAAGCTTTCCACGCGGCAGCGCAGCGGCACGGGTGGCAGGTCTTTAGCCAGCTTGATCATATCGCCCTCTTTGGCTGTGCGGATTTTGTAGCCGGGGGAATCCGGGTCCGTGTAGCCGACGAAGCAGATGGCGTTGCGTGGGTTATCGAGGAATTTCCAGGCAAACTGGTTGCTGGCGGTGTGCTCTGTCATCATGCCGCTGGAGAGGGCGTAGAGGCAGCGGGCATTCGCGGCGAGCTCAACGCGGCCGCGTTTGCGCGGGGTGAGCATCTTGATGTCCTCCAGGATGCGGAAGCCTGGGTAGCTCCGGCGGCTGCGGGAGGCGTAGTGATCGTAAAGCACGGTGATTTTCGTGCTGAGACCACCCATGAAGAGCGGACATGCGGGGATGAGGCCCTCCTGCAGCAACTCGTGAACCATGAGCATGACCTCCTGCGTCTTCCCGAGGGCGAAAACGGGGATTAGCACGGCACCACCTGCCTCATGCGTATCACGAATGACGGAGGCAAGTCGCTCTTTTTCACCTTTGCGGCTGTAGGCTTCCGGGCGAGCGAAATCGCCTCGCGTGCTCTCCATGATCAAAACATCAATGCCACTCGTCGGGAAGTCCGCCGCACGGCAGATGGTCTGGTTTTCAAAATTGACATCACCCGTGTAAAACAGCGTGTTGGAGCCTTCGCGGATCAAAACGCCCGTCGAGCCGAGGATGTGCCCGGCATCAAACATCGTCGCCTCCCAATCGGTATCAGGGACATTAAAGGGGCGGTCGATGTCGCGGTAGATCCAGTCCCGGCGGATGTCATCGAGTTCGCGATGGGTGAAGAGCGGATACTCGGGGATGTTTTCCTCTTCGCGCTGCTTCGTCATCACATTGACGGAGTTGTGCAGCATGGCGCTGCTGAGCTCGCCGGTGACCTCCGTCATGAGGACGGGGGTCTTCTCCTGCCGCCGCTGGAGCACGGGCAGGGAGCCGAGGTGATCGTGGTG
>JBILVU010000021.1:0-56258 GCA_044370285.1 Prosthecobacter sp. | reverse complement strand
GTCGCCGAATGGTCCGGCAGCGGGCCAAAATCCGGCGTCGCCGCATAGCCGGCGAACTTGGGATGCATGCCGGAGTCCAAAACGACGCGCTGGTCCCCGGATTCGAGGAGGTAGCAGTTAGCGCCGATTTCACGACGACGGGTAAGATTGCGAAAACGCATGCAGGAGGGGTAAAAGGGGGGCCGAAGCTAGGGGCGGCCAGCCTTTGCACAAGGGGAAATCCTGCTTCCCACCCTGGAGGGGATCGGCCAGCTCAATTCACCGTGAAGCCATTCGTGAGCGTGCGCGTGATACCTCCGTTGTAGGTGACGACGACATTGCGAGCGCCCGTGGTGGCTCCGGCGGGGACGGTGAAAGTCGCGGTGATGAGCGTCTGACTATAGCGGACGATGCCGCTGACGGTCACGCCCGTGCAGGCGATGCTCGCCACACCCACGTTCGCGGGCGGCAGAGGTGTCGGCAGTTCGATGACGACACTCACGGCGCTGCCACGGGCGGCGTTGTTGGGTGTGATGGTGTTCGCGCCGCCGCCGACGGGCGCGGTGGTGGTGAAGTAGGTGCCAGCGATGCCATTGCGATCATACGTCGCTAGGCTCGCACGTGTGGTGCGGTAAAAACGGCGCGGATTCGTGCTCGCGGCGGCTGTTTCAACAATGCCGACGCTGTCATCGCCACTAGCGGTGACATTCGGCGTCAAAGCGGTCCAAGTGGCGAGATCACTGCTGGCTTGCACTTGATAAGTTCCACCTTCCACGCCGCTCCAGGTGAGGGTGACATTGCCCGACTGGATGCTGGTGGCGTGATCCTGATCGCTCTTGAGTGGTCCAGCGAGCACGGCGGTGCTGACGGGTTCGCTGATCGTCGTCACCGCGCCGCCCGTGGGATCCCCGTAGAACTGGCGGCCGGTCGTGTAAGGGAAAGTGGGAGTGCCGGTGGCGGTGATTGTCGTGAAGTAAGCCCAGGTCCCACTCGGAAACTCCGGCGTGACGCAGAAGCGGGCGTTTTGCTCATTGAGGTCAAAGTGCGTGCCCAGCACCTGACCGAGGTCGCCGAGGTAGTCGAAGTCCTCAATGTAATGACCGAGCAAAAAGCCCGTGCCGACATTGGGGCCATTCATGAAAGGGACAGTTTGAATGCGTGCCGCCCAGGCAGGCAACGAAGTCCGCGTCGTCAGACCTGTGCGCAGCGCAAAGCCGCTGATCATGCGTCGCACACCGCTGTTCGCGTCCATCGGTGACGAGTAGCCGTAGGGGCCGTATACTGGCAGCCCATCCTGCGCCCACGCGACGATGGGTGAGTGCTTGGTGACTGGCGCGGTGCTTTCGGTGTAAAGATTCGTCGTGGCATTGTAGTCTACATGATCGCCGAGTTGGTGACGCAGTGCGATGGGCTGCGCATGGTAGTGGTAGTTATTGCCAGCTTGATGCGCGAAGGCTGGATCAAAGGTCACGCTTTCATTGTGATACGCGTCACGGTTCCAAACACCATCGCCGGTGAAAGCACCGCCTGGCGTGGCGTCGGCGGAATTGGCCAACGAATAGGAAAAGGCATCGCGACAATCAAAGAGGCTCACACCATTCACCATGCGGCCTGTGGCACCCAGGCCGGTGTTTACCTTCGTCGTCGGAATCACCGGTGTGCGTGGAAAGCGCCATTTCACCGCCGTGTTGGACGGATAATTCGGAAACAGGTTCGTCTTCGCCGCATTCAGATACCACGGCCCCATGATGTGGCTGGCGAGGCCGGTGCTGTGGATGTAAACCCAGCTCGTGCTGTAATCGACCTGATGCACATCACTGTAAGCGGGCGTGCTCTGCGTGCCGGTGCCACGGCTCCAGGTCGTGACGGAGGTTTGTGAGGTCTGATCGGCCAGCGTGGGATAAATCCGAGCATACTCGCCGCTGTTCGCCGTGTGCCAGGAGGTGATGAGCGGCACATTCGGCACGCCGGAGGCCGAATAAGAGGCCGATTGCACCTTCAGCGCCGCGTAAGCTATTTGCGCAGCATTCGTGACGCTGGCACCGAGGAGGTTCGTTCCCTGATTCACATCCGTGGTGACATTAAAAAGCTCCTCATGGCCGTCATCGAACTGCAACAGGGTGTAACCCGCCGCATCCGTGATCACGCGACCGCTCACACTTGTCGCGAGATCGGCGCTAAACATCTGGCTCATCACCACGCGGCTGCTTTCGGTGTTGTTTTGCAAAACAGGCAGCAGGCTCCGTGAATCGACCGGGTTCGTTGAAGGCTGCGTGGCGGCCACGTCGATGCTCGCGAGCTCCAAAATCGTGCTATAAAGGTCCACCACATGCACCGGCACGTCACTGTTGCGATTTGGACTGACCACCGAAGGTCCGGCGATGATCAAAGGCACGCGGGTGCCGCCTTCGTAGATCGTTTCCTTCGAGTGCGCGGCGTTGTAGGGCGTTTGGATCACATTCGCAGGCGTGCCGTTATCTCCCACAAAGATGACGTGCGTCGTGCCGAGGTTCACCGTGGCCAAAACGCGGCCCACTTCCGTGTCGAGAGCCTGACACATGGCTTCATACATGCCGCGATTCGTCGTCGGCGTGCCGTAGCTGTGCAAAGCGGCGGGTGGCACATGCAGTGGCGAATGCGGTGCATTGAAGGCCGCCCATGCAAACCACGGCGTGCCGCTCGGCCTCGATTGAATGAAGGAGATCACGTCATTCGCCACATCCGTCGTCGCGTAGGTCGTGGTGGCTGCGCTGACGTTGTTGGTGATTTTCGTCCACGCGGAGTAATCCGGCAAAGCACCGCTGATGGTACCCGCAAAGCTTGGCCAGCCGCCGACGGAGCGCGGCGTGTCATTCGTGCCTGCGCCGGAGTTGAGGTGCCATTTGCCAAACATCGCCAGCGAGTAGCCGAGGCCGGCATTCGCCGCGAAAGCCTCCGGCAGCGTGAACTCACTCGTCTGGAGCTGCGGGCTCGTGGCCCCCGTGAGCTGCGCCCCGATGCCCGTGCGAAACGGATGTCTGCCCGTGAGCATGCTGGCCCGCGTCGGCGAGCAGGTCGGCTGCGAGTGCGCATTTCGAAACAACACGCCGCTGTTTTTCAGCGCGGATATGTTCGGCATCGGCGGCAATGTGCCTCCTGTGCCCGTCAGAGGAAAACTGTCCGCGCCGAGATCATCCGCGATGATGACGAGGATATTCGCCGGTTGGGCAAAGACGGCGCAAGAGGTCAGAAGCAGGCAAAGCAGGGTTTTCATACCGCGAGAAAACCCTGCTTACCTGAAAGAGGCATGACGAGGGAGATTAAAATGCATTTATCTTCGCCTGCGGCGTGGCCTTCATGCCAGCATGGCCGATGCCTGCCGCTACTCCGTAACTGCCCGCACGCGGTAAAAGCTGCGCACAGGACTGGCGGTGTGCTGCACGGTGACGCTGCGCACCAGGCCGTTGCCTTCGCTGATCGTTGCGGTGCCGGTGGGTGTGGTTCCGTTGATTGAAGTCGCCAGTGGCACCCAGGTGGCCAGATCGGTGCTACATTCGACGATGAGCGTCACGCCTCGGGCGAGACTGTTGCGGCTCAGCGTGAGCGTGGCGTTGCCGCCGGTGAGTTGAAGGGAAAGAGGCTGCGGCGCGATGAATTCGATGAGGTTCGGAATGCCGTTGCCATTGGCGTCTTGCTCGGGAGCGGCCAGGGAGGGCGGGAGATTGGCGGCGCTCCATTCGGCGAAGCTCTCCACATCCGGCGCGGCGTGCAGCGTGGCGATTTCGCTTTGGCTCAACGCGCGGCGGTAGATGCGCAGGTCGTCGATTTGGCCGATCCAGCCGTTCCAGCCCGCGCTGAGGCCGCCGATGCGGAGTAGCTCGCTCACGGTGCCGCCTGCGCCGGTGTTGAAGGTGGTGCTCTGCGTGGCGTTGTCATAATAAACGCGGGTGCGCCACGTTCCGGCGTCGTTGAAGTTCACCATCGTGACGAGGTGCCACTGGCCATCATTGATCACACTGGCGATCTGGCCGCCGTATTGGTTGCCATTGATGCCTTGGAGCTGCGTGGGAGCTATCCAGAGGCGGTGTTGGATGCGGTAAGGATCGCCACCGTCTTTGCTGAAGAGCGTGTTGTAGCCGCTCGCCGTCGTGCGGCACCAAAGTGAGACCGTGAAGGCTTGCGCAAGCGGATCGAGGCTGAGGTCGGCTTGATTGGCGGGCGTGAAGTTCTGCATGCCCGCGTTTGTCGAGCCAGGACCATACGCTCCGCCGAATCGGCCATCGCTGATCCAGTGGGCTCCGGGCACGTCGGTGGTGTGATTGTTGCCGCCGCTGGCGCTGTCCCACACGCGGGTGCTGCTGCCTTCATCAAAGGTGTAATGCAGGATCAAATCGGGATCGCTGACGAATCCGCCAACGGGCGCGGCATTCACCGTGAGTGCCTGTGTGTCGCTGCCGGAGGCGTCGCTCACTTGCACCGTGATCAAAGCTCGTGCGGGAGTTGTCGCGGTGCCGCTGAGCACGCCAGCGGTGGAAAGCGTGAGCCCAGGTGGCAGCAGGCCGCTTTCGACATTCCAGGTTCGTGTCGAAACACCTCCCACCGCGCTCAAACCAGTGCTGAAAGGCACGCCGACAGTCGCAGGGGGCAAAGTCGTGGTCGTGATGGCGAGCGCGGGATTCACTGTGACCTCGGCGGGCGTGCTGATGATGCTGCCGTGCGCATTCGTGACCTCGACGGTGTAGCTGCCCGCATCACCGGCGCTCAGGCTCGGGATGGATAGGGCGGCGCTGTTCGTGCCGATCACGGTGCTGCCACGCCGCCACACAAAAGTGAACGGCCCGGTGCCGCTGACGACGACGACGAAGTTCAACGCACTGCTTTCCGCCACGACGATGCTTTGCGGTCCGCTGACGATGCTGGGAGCCTGCGGTGAGGGCGCACTCGGCGGTGGCAGCGGCGTGCCGCTCGCATCGCGTCCATCGAGCTGAGTTAAATAGGCGAGCAGGTTGTTTCGATCCGTCGTGCTGAGGTTTTGCACGAGGCGATGCGGCTGCGCTTGAGCCAAAACAACCGCATTGGCGACGAGCAGTGCATTGATCTGATGCGGCGAGGGCTGCGTGCGCTGGATCTCGATGGTGTTCGTCGTTCCCGCGTTCAGCGTGGCCGTCGTAACGAACCACTGCCAGCCGCTCGTTTGAAATCCATTGTCGGGAAACTGCCGGAACAGAGTGATGGACTGCGACACGCCGTTGATGATGAGATTGGCCGTGCCGCCGTTGTAATTCCGCACATAGCGGAAGGCGATGCGGGCCGTGCCGCCGCTGCCACCATCGATGTTGTTGTAGCGCACGGAGGCCGCTGAGTTGGGATCGAGATAAGCCGCTGCGCCGCCAAACATGCCGCGCTCCGAGCCGCCACCACCTTCCGCTGGGGTGTCTGGGTTCGCGAATGCAGCGCCGATGAGTTGCCCGCTGGCGCCCGGAGTCATCACACCGCCTGCGTAGCTGAAAACATCGCTCAAAGTCGCCGCCTGGCCGTGATGGAGATACACCCGCGTGGCGTGCAGACCATGCAAAGTCGGCGTGTCGATGCCTGGCAGCGCCAAACCAAGCCGCGAGCCGCTGATGGCCGATTGCGAGCCCACATTCACGAGGGCGCTGTTCGTGAAACTCGTGCCGCTGTGGCATGTGGCGCAGTTTTGCGCGGTGAAAACGGCCTGCCCTGCCACGGCTTCGGCGGTGAAGGTGCCGTTCGCATTTCGGTTCGGACTGCGCGGTGTGTGATCGGGCGTCAAAGACGAGACGTAGGCCGCCAGAGCGTCTAAATCACTGCTGAGGCCGGTTTTGCCGCTCGCGGGACTCGGATGCTGCGCGGCGAATTGCTGCGGCGTGACGTTCAAGAAGCCGGTGCCGCCAAACGGGCCTCGGATGTCGTGTTCGAAGTCTTGAATCTCGTCGAAGTTGCCACTCCAATGCACCGCGCCATGCCCCAGGCCGCTGCGTCCGCGCAGATCTGTGGTGCGGCGCAGGCCTTCGCCACGTCCGGTGAAATCCCACACGCGGCCGTCGTGCCCGCCATCGATGTGGCAGGTGGCGCAACTGATGTAGCTGTCCGCACTCATGCGTGGATCGGCGGCATTGTAGAAGATGCGCTTCCCTTGCAGCACGGGCTCGGTGAGCAGCTCGGTGGTGACGGCGCTCGTCGTAGTGATGAGTGGCAGCGAGGTTTGATTTTGTGTCAGCAGCGGTGTGGCATTCAAAACCGTCACGCTGCGGCCCATGAAGTCCTGCGTGAAGAGGCGGTTCGTCGTTCCATCGATCAAAACACCCTGTGGAGCCAGTCCAGCGCCGACATCGAGCGTGATGATGGCGGGCTGCGTGATGGTGGAGCCCTGGATGATCTGCTCGGAGAGCGGAGCGAGGTTAAAGGCATCAATGCCGACGACGCGATTGTTTCCCTGATGCGTGACGAGGATCGTATCGCCCAGCGGCGTGTAGGTGACGGCGCTGGGGCTGTCGCTGTTGTCAAAGTCGCGGCGTGAGTGTGGGATCTCGAAATTGTTCGTCAAATCGAGGAAGGAGATGACGCTGCGCACCGTGGTCTCGTGCGTGAGATTGCCCACGCCGAAGAAGGTGCCGCGATTCGTGTTGTCCTGTTTTGAAACGACGGCTGCACGTGTGCCGTCCGGCGAGATGGCGATGCCAGCGAGGTAATTCGGCACGCCAGCGGCACGGTCGCCACCATCGAAGGTGTTGGCGGCGGTCAGGGTGAAAGTGCCCACGTTTGCCAGCGTGGCGCTAAACTCACGAATCTCCGCGTGCATGTCCGCTGAGATAAATCGCGTCACGAGCACCCGCGCTCCATTTCCACTGATGGCGATGGCTCGCGGCGTGTTCAGGCCGCTCACGGTGAGTGGCGCGGCGGCTGGATTCGCCGCTGAGTAACGGTGCAGCCTGCCGGAGCCATAAAGCGTGACATAGAGCAGCGTCCCATCCGGCGAGGCCGCCACGCCGAATGGCGCGGAGCCATACGCGAGCGTGATGGTGCTGAAGGCGCTGCCATCGGCATTCAGCACGCGGATTTCATCGCTGCCGTGACAGGTGACCCAGTAGCGGCCATTCACATCGCGGGCGATGCTGCGAGGGTTCACACCGACGGCGTATTCGCCTTCTTTGGCACCCGTGGAGGCGTTGATGACGGTGACGGTGTTCGCATCAGGATTCACGCTCCAGACGCGGCGAGTGCCTGCGTCGTCACCGATGGCCAGCGTGCTGCTTTGCGTCGGTCTCGGCCCCGCAGGCGGAGTGATGACGAGCAGGCGCAGGGAGCTGTTGACGATGTTTCCCGCCGCATCCCGCACCTGTGCGAGCACACGCGGACGGCTTGCGGTGGTGTAGGTGAAGTTGGCGCTCGTATTCGTGCTCCAAGCGCTCCAAGTACCGTCAAAATTGAAACGATAATCGAGCGTGCCCGTG
Source organism: Prosthecobacter sp. (assembly GCA_044370285.1). Classification (GTDB taxonomy): domain Bacteria; phylum Verrucomicrobiota; class Verrucomicrobiia; order Verrucomicrobiales; family Verrucomicrobiaceae; genus Prosthecobacter. The sequence goes on along the minus strand of JBILVU010000021.1, from coordinate 48,825 downwards.
CCCGTCGCAGCGGCGGTGACAGTGATTTGTTGATTCGGAGCCGGTTGATAGCTGCTAGCCGTCAAACTGGTGAAAACAGGCGGCGTGGTGGCATTCAGACCACCACCGGTCGAGAAGCGGAAGTTATAAGGCTCGATGTAATTGCCCGCTGCATCGCGAAAGCCGATTTGAAGCGCCGGATTGCTCAAAAAATCGACTTGGAAGGTCGTGTCGGCCGCCAGAGGTGCATCCGGTGTGAAGGTCATGTTACCCGAAAAGTCGTGAATGAGGAAACCGGGCACAAAAGCCCCCAGCGTGTCATTTTCACCCACCGCACGCACGGTGAAGTCGATGCCGTTTCGCGGTCCGCCGCTGTGCGGATGCTCATGCACAAGGAAGCTCAGCGGTGCATGACGCGGGTAGTTCGTGCGGCCCGCCTGCGGGATGTGGTAGCTCACACGAGGCGGTGTGGTGTCCGGTGCCTGCTGATGCACCCACACGCCCATGCCTTGATTGAAGTTCGGGATCGGATAACCACCGGTGAGCCACAGATTCCCGAGTGGCAGCGACATCTGCGAGGTATTCACGCCGACGAGTGCCCCCTGCGGCAGCGCAGGCGCTCCCGCAGGCCGCGGTGGGTTCACTTCATTCAGCGAGAGCACGATGGGATTCGCATCGCCGGCGAGGAAGCGCGTCATGTCGATCTTGCGATTGTGGATGAAGCCGAAATTGTCCTGATACACCGGATACGACGCATTCGTGAAGTTTGGCACCGTGAGGCTCGCCACCGTTTGCAGCGCGCCCGAGCCAGACGGATGCGCTGCCTGCGTGATGTCAGCGCCGATGAGGATGTCCGTCGTGCTGCCGATCACATACAGCCCCGTGCCATCGCTGAAAAGATTCGGCCAGTAGCCCTGAAAACCACCGCTGAGCGATCCCACGAACTGCGGCGTGATGCTGTCATTCGCCGCATCGCCATCATCCATATTGTTGTAGCTCAGGCGATACACCACCACGCCATCCCGCGCCGCGCCGCCGCTGCGGGCCATGATCAGCAGATCGCCAAAAAGCATCGGATGCCAGTCCCCGCCGCCAAACGGCCCCACATGGTCAAAAGTCGCCAGCAAGCGTCCGGCGACGAAGTTGTTCGCGTTCAAATACAGCCTCGAAATCGTGAGGTCCGCATCTTCGACGCCATACCAAAGCATTCTCCCGTCCTGCGTGCCGACCAGCCAGGGGCCAGCCTGCGACGAGCGATTGTAGAGGATGGGCAGCGAATTGATCGAAGGGATGCCATTCGTGCCGCCTAGCTCCACCAGCCCTCCAAAGCCATTCACGCGAATCGGCTGCGGCAATAGCAGGTTGCCATACTGTGCCGTGCCGTGCGCATTCCAGCCGTAGTTGTCCTGAATCCAGGCATTGTTCGGATAACTCAGCCCAAAGTCCGAAGGCAGCCGCCGCACCGGATTCGCCGGATTACTGATGTCATACACCCGCAGCGACAAATCCGACCCCGGCCTCGATCCCGGATTCTCCGCCCCGACAATGATCCAGCCATTCAGATAATTGATCGACGTCGTCCGCCCAATCGGCTCCGACCCATTCGTCACCGGATGCGAAAGAAGCGTTCCCGGTGCCTCGGTGCGTACGGCGTTGTTAAAACCCGTCGTCGTCACCTGAGCGGCCATCGACCCGGCAAGCGTGAGATAGAAAAGTGCGCGAAAAAGATTCATGACAGCCCTTTCATGGTCAAAACCGGCGGGCGGTTACAAGGTGAGGCTAAAAAATCGTTTTTCGAGCTTTTCGAGCTCTCATTCCCCAGAAGCCGAGAGGAGGGCTTTTTACCTTCTCCGTGCAACCATGAGGCTGCCCCAGGAGTTTCAGCAGACGAATGAAAACCTTCCTCTCCGCTCTTTTAGCCTCTCTGGCCATCTCGTTGCATGCCCAAATGCCGGAGGGCATTGCGGAGGTCACGCTCGATGTCGAGGGGGTGAAGCGCCAAGCCATCATTTATGCGCCGAAAACCTCGAAGGAGAAGCCCACGCCTGTCGTGTTCTGCTTTCACGGTCATGGCGGCAACTCACGCAATGCCGCCAAGTCCTTCGCCGTGCACAAACACTGGCCGGAGGCCATCTCCGTCTATCCGCAGGGCCTGAACACGCCCGGTCGTCTTACCGATCCCGAGGGCAAAAAGTCCGGCTGGCAGAGCGGCCCCGGTGTGATGGGAGATCGCGACCTAAAATTCTTCGACGCCATGCTCGCGAAGCTCAAAGCGGAGCATCAGGTCGATGCGAAGCGCATCTTTTCCACCGGTCACTCGAATGGTGGCGGCTTCACCTACCTGCTGTGGATGACACGGTCGGAGGTCTTCACTGCCATGGCTCCCTCCGCTGCCGCCGCGAGAGCCTCGCAGGGCAATCTCAAGCCGAAGCCTGCCATGCATATCGGCGGCACGGCTGATCCACTGGTGAAGTTTGAATGGCAGCAGGTCATGATCGATCTCGTGAAGAAGACGAACAGCTGTGCTACTGAGGGCACGCCGTGGGCTGAGCACTGCACGCTGTATCCTTCCGCGACGGGCACGTCTTTCATCGCTTACATCCATCCCGGCACGCACAAGTTTCCTGATGAGGCCCCGGCTCTCATCGCCCGCTTCTTCAAAGAGCAGGCGGAGGCGGTGAAGTGAGCCTGCTGGATCGTAGGCCGGATGTGTTCGGCGGAATACGCATCCCAAACATCATGACTGCCTTCGCCGAACTATCCGGCTCTGGAGTGGTCGCACGGCATACCTACCGCCCAAGCGCCGGATAGTTTGGCGATGAATGCGGAAGAGTCATCGTGAGTCTTTTTCGTCAAACACATCCGGCCTACGGGCGAAAGCCCTCACTTCAAACTCTTGATATATAAGATTAGGCTCTCGATCTGCGAGTCGTTCAAAATGCCGGCGTAGATCGGCATGCCGGTGTCGAATTTCTCGAAGCCCTTCACCACTTTCGCGCTGGGATTCGTGATGGACTCGCGCAGGTAGGCCTCATCGGCCTTCACCTTGCCTTTGAAGCCTTTGGCGATGTCTCGCTCGGTGCCGAAGAGGCCTTTCCAGCTCGGCCCTACCTTGCCGACGAGCGTGCCATCGGTGCTGTGGCAGGCCATGCAGCCAAACATCTGATACAAACGCTCGCCTTCTTCGACGGTGGGCTTCACGGCGGCCGCTACGGCGGATTTTCGGGGCGTGAGATCGACCTTCAAACCGGGCTCAAAGCCCAGTTTTGCCGCATCGAAGCTCGCGAGTTCCCACGGCGTGAAATAGGCCGTGTTCGCTGCCTTGAGGCCGTCCGCACTTTGCAGGCCCCAGCCGATGCGCATTTGATGCACGGCCTTCATCTCCGGGAAGGCTACGAGCACGCTTTTGCCATCCGTGCTCAGGTAGGCGCTGCTCGCGTTGAGCCATTCCTGGCCGTTGCTACCATCCAGCTTCAAATGTGGGCTGCCATACTCCGGCGTGCGCTTGTAGTTCCAACGTTCGGCGCTGTAGCTCTCGGGGTTCGTGGCGAGCTTGGCATCGAGCTTTTCATTGAAGCGCAGCACGAGGCCTTGGTCCGTCGGTGTCACCTCTTGCAGCAAGACACGTGGCTTACCCGTCCAGCGCACGCGAGCGAGGCCGCTGAGGCGCTTCACCACCGTGCCCCACACCTGGAAACCGGTCACATAGAGCTGTCCGTCTGCCGGATTCACGATGGCATTCAGCGTTGGGAAATCGAACTCACGCGAGAAACTCACCACGGCGGCCTGCGGCTTGGGAAAGTGGGACAGGTTTTTAACCTGTCCATCCGGGGACTGAACAGGTTGCAAACCTGTTCCACTTTCTTGGTTCAAGAGCATCCGGAAAAGTTCCGGCCGGTTGTAGCCGATGTGGATCAGATCACCATCCACCGGACCCATCTTCGAGCCGAGCAACCACGTCTGCGTGACGCCGCTGGGGTTTACCGGATGCGGGAGCCACGTCAGCGGATCGGTGATGGCCTCGGGATACTTCTCCTTCTCCGCGATGGTCGGCAGATGGCCGTAGAACTGATGGTCGCGGATGATATGCAGCGGCGTGGAGGGCACATAATGCCCCTGCTGATCGCTCGCGGTCACGAGCCCCGTCTGCGCATTCACGCCGATGAAGGGCTGACGCAATCCATAGCCGATCACCTCAAACGACTTCCCATCCGCCGCCACTTTGATGACGGTGCCATTGTGCTTACCGCGAGTCGTGCCTTCCTGACCGCCTTTGGAGATGTAAAGCTCGCCCTTCGGCCCCAGCTTCATCGAATTCGGAAACTCTCGCGTCTCCGCCGTCTGTGCGAAGAGATTGCAGAACATCTCATAGTGGTCGCACTCGCCGTCGTTGTTCGAATCAATGAGACGCCAGATGCCGTTGCGGTCGAAAACCAGTAGTTCGCGAGTCCCGTCGCGATCCGGAGCGCCGCGAGGGGACTCGCGGACTACAATCGACATCGGTTCATGCAGCCCGCTCGCGAAGCGCTTCCACGTCACCGCCTCCAAATCGCCCTTCAAGCCCGAGATCAGCCACACATCGCCGTCGAAGGTCACGCCTGCCGCATCGCCCTGATCATTGAGAAACGCGATGTCCGCGAGACGAACGTTTCGCTTCCAAGGATTCGGCACCGGCAGCGGGATGTCGTCGATGACGTAGGCGTCGGGTTTTGGCGAGAGCGTGGCTTTGGTGGTGAGCGTTTCCGTCCTCAATTTTTTTGAGTGGGTGCCACCCAACTCGTTCGTTGTTGGCAGGTCTGGACTCATTCTGGCCAGTTCCTTTGTTGTTCTACGGAGAACCGAGTAATGGAAATGAACGGTGTTTTCGTGTGGAGGTATGAAGATGTAGAAGGCTCCATCATCAGTGCGGACATAATCATATTCATCCTTTCTGCCACCAGCGCCCGATGTATATTCCTCTTCGCGTTGAACTTTGCCTGAGCAAAGAACAAGAGGAACTTTGCTTGGCTCAACACGAAATTCCCGCCAGACATAGGGTGAGCCAGGTGTCTGAACATGCCCGATGATCAACTCGGTGATTTTCGCTCCGCTGATTTGATAATCAAGACACACTCCCAGGTCTGTGTGTCGCACGCTCAACAAAGAGCTGTTGCGGCTTAACGCGCCTCTTCCCACCTCCTCCTTGCTCGGCGCAGGCTCTCTCGGATCGGTAAAGCTCGGCTTCTCGCCAACCTGCCAGCCCGGATAGATCCCATTCGCCAGCCACACCTTGCCAATCGGCTTCGGTAGGTCCTCCTGGCCGTCCTTGGTCTTCTGACCGGCGACGTGATACGAGCCGGGGGCGAGCGCAGCAGGCGTGACGGGTGGTTTGCCGGGCTCACCTTCCCAGATGCAGGCGATGCGGAGGAGATCGGTATCAAAGCAGGCCCAGAGGTTGTGGCCGAGGTTCAGGATGAGGCCGCGCGGCGTGAGGTTGTCCTTTGGAAAGCCTTCGCCGAGGTCGCGACAGTCCAGCACGCTGCTGAAGAAGGGGAAATCCTTCTCCACGAAGTCGCCCCACGGTGATTCGGCCGGTTTTTGGGCGGCGAGGGAGGTGACGAGGGCAAGGAAAGCAAGGCAGGCGGGCAACTTCATGGCAGGGCAGCAGAGAACACGGCCAGCGGTCCTCGTCTGTCAACGATCCGTGCCCTGACGTGGATCACGCCGCTGCCGGCGCTTCATCGCGATCATGCCCGCGAGAGCGATTAAAAGCGCCGAATGAGGCTCCGGCACCACCGCGATGGCTTGAATGGCGGCGGCATTGGTGGAGATGCGGGAGGCGTAGAGGCTCGATGGATTGTCCGGGCCCACATTGGGGATCAGCGTCCAGCCCTGGCCATCGCTGCCTTGATACAAACCCCCGCGATCAAATAGTGCTGCGTTGAACTGCGTGCCGTCACCAGGCGTGTTGTTCGTGTCGAAGAAGCCATCGACGCTGTAGTTGATGCCCGCGAGCTTCCAGATGCCGCCGTCGTTCACAAAGACACCGCCGCCGGAATCGCCCTCCGAGAGCGTGGACTCCTCCGCCGTGTGCCCAGGGCCGCTGGCATCAAATTCGGCCACCAGCATGCCGCCGAAGCCGGGGATGGTCGTCACATCGCTCACGATGTTGCTGCCCCAGCGAGCCACGCCGTCGCCGAGATTGTGCTGCCAGCCATGCCGCGTGCCGGAGACCATCACATCCGTGCCACGCACACCTCCGCGGCCCATCGTCACCATGTCGAGACCTTGCTCCGAGCTGCCGGTGTAGAGCGTGGCGTAGGTGGGAAAGTATTCGTTGATCTTGATGATGCGCAGATCGGTCCCCGCGATGTCCCAGTAGCCCGCGCCGCCATTTGCCGAGGCATCAATCGTGTAGGTCACATCGACCGCGCCATTGAATAGCCCTGCGCTGACGAAGGAACTTCCCTGCGTGCCCATGTGCTGCGCCGTGAGAAAGTATTGCGGAGCGATCATCGTGCCCAGATAGGCCCCGTAGTAGCCCTGAAACTGCCAGCCAGAGTCTTGATAAGCCGCAGTGGGAGCCGCGATGTTGTGCGAGGCGCTACCTGTATCGTAAAACAACACGGCGTGAGCCTTTGGCAGAAACGCAAAGCCCATCATGACCATCCAAACGGCCAGCCGCCGCGAGAGCTGCGGTGGATTGAAAGGCGAGCAATTGGTATCAGACATGCAGTACGTTTCCGCATGCTTTTGTGATTTCCATAAATTCCTGCTCTCCCCAAGATAATATGACCCGTCCTAAGGTAAATTTTTCATTCCAATTACAGAGACACCTCGACAGCTCACTCAAACACGATATGAACCGCCGCTCCGAGTCGCAAACATGAAAGCCCACTGGTTCCAGACCCTTTCCGCTTTCTGCCTGCCGCCCTTAGTTGGCGCTGGCGTGTGTGTCGCATTGATTGGCATGCTCAAGCAGAATGAACTTTTTAGCTCTCCGGTTAATCTACCCACGGCTGATGTCGCGCCGGTCGCCAAAAAGCCCATCAACACGATTGGTGCCGAGCTGCGACCCGCGAAACCTGTCGAGGCAAATTTTCCTCCGGTGGCTTCCATCAAACCTACCCAGCCCGTCGAGATCGACGCACTGAAAAAGCTGCAAGGCGTGCCACCGCCTGTGATGCCATCCGCGACCACTCCGAAGCCCGTCGCTGAGCCAAAGACGCTCGAAGACCAAGCCGCACCGCCCGTTGTTCCAACCAAGCCAACCTTTGCCAAGGCCTCCACCATTCCCTACGAGCCGAAAAAGTGGCGGCCCATCCTCGATCCGATCAGCGAATTCTGGTCCACCCTCTGGCCGCGCACCGATGCACTGCCTTCTGTTTTCCAGGCGGTGATCCTGCGTGATGCGGAACGCGTGGCGCGCCTCGTGGCGATGGGTTTTAATCCATCTGAGAGGACCCAATTCGGTGACACGCCTCTCTGTGCGGCCGTTCGTTCGGGGCAGGCGGATATGGTGCCCGTGCTCGCCATGTGCGGTGTGGATTTGAATGAACCCGGCCGTGAAAACCAGGCCCCCATCCTCGTCGCCTCGCTGCGTCGAAACACGCCTGTGCTTGCCGCTCTCACTAGCCTCGGTGTCGATCCCAACACCCGCTTCAAAAGCCCCATCGCGAAGGAATTGATCGAGCGCTGCACCATCAAGGATCTGCGAAATGCCATGGAAAGTGATCGTGGTGTCACCCCGCTCATCTGCTGCTCGGCTCGTGGCGATGTGGAAGGCGCCGTGGCCCTCATGAAGGCTGGCGCCAAGCCTGGCATGTCCACCTCTCGTTACCATCGTTATCCCATCAATTTCGCCGCCACGCAGGGGTATCTTTTCCTCATGCGGGTGCTCCTCGGTCGCGATCCCGATGCGGAGCCAGACACGCTCGTCACCGTCGATCTCTCCAGTCAGCGTGCGTGGGTCACCAAGAATGGCAAAGTCATCGCCAGCACCTCCGTCTCCACGGGTCGTGAAGGCTACCGCACGCCTTCCGGTCGTTACGTCATCACGGACAAGCACCGCTCGCACACCTCCACGCTCTACCACTGCGCCATGCCATGGTTCATGCGCCTCAATTGCAGCGCCATCGGCCTCCACAGTGGCTACGTCACCGGTCGCCCCGCCTCCCACGGCTGTATCCGCCTGCCGTATGATCAGGCGAAGCTCTTCTTCTCCCTCACTGGTGTGGGTGACGAGGTGCAGATCGTGCATTGATCACCGCTGCGGCTATCTTGGCCGCGAAAGGAGCAGGTCCTCGCTCGAAGCGCTGCCAAAGCAGCCCCAGGGCGTGTGTGACCCTGTTTTTCGCCTCCGTGTGTCTTGACCTTTGGGCGCAACTTGACCTCTTGGCTCCGTTCATTCGTCATTCGTCCTTCCTCATTCGACATTCGTCCTTTCCCCCATGCTACTTTCCCTCACCTCCCGCATCCTGCGCACCGTCGATCCGCTTTGCTTGGCCAAGATCGGCTGGAATTTCGGCTACAAGGGGGCGCGGTCCGTGATGCTGCACAAGCAGCGCATGAAGCAGGGCCAGTTCTTCCCGCCCTTCTTCTACATCTCCATCCTGAACTCCTGCAACCTCCGCTGCCAGGGCTGCTGGGTGGATGTCGATAAGCCACGCGAGTCGCTGAACCTCGACGAGCTGAACAAGATCGTGAATGACGCCAAACGACGCGGGAATGCCTTCTTCGGCATCCTTGGGGGCGAGCCCTTCATGCACCCGGAGCTCTTCGACTTCCTCGCGATGCACCCGGACGCTTACTTCCAGGTCTTCACGAACGGCCAGATGATCACCGAAAAGGCCGCCACCGCCATGCGGAAGCTTGGGAACATCACCCCGCTCGTCAGCATTGAGGGAACGGAGGTCGTCAGCAATGAACGCCGCGGCAAGACGGACGTGCTCACCCGCACACTCAAAGGCCTGCAAAACTGCCTCGACGCCAAGGTGCTCACCGGCGTGGCCACCAGCCTCTGCAAGACGAACATCGACGACCTCCTCACCGAGACCTGGCTGCGCCGCCTCATCGACATGGGCGTTCACTACGCCTGGTATCACACCTACCGCCCCGTGGGGCCGAAGATCAGCGCCGAGCTGGCTTTGACGCCCGAGCAGATCACGCAGGTGCGCCGTTTCGTCGTCAACATGCGGGCCAAGCTGCCCATCGCCATCGTCGATGCGTATTACGATCACCAAGGCCAGGCGCTCTGCCCCATGGCCAATGGCATCAGCCACCACATCAGCCCCACCGGCATGATCGAGCCCTGCCCCATCATCCAGTTCGCCAAAGAAAGCGTCCGCACCACCGACGACCTCTTCGATGTCTTCACCAAGAGCGAGTTCCTCAGCGACTTCCGCACCATCGCCTCCCAAAACACGCGTGGCTGCATCGTCCTGGAGCGTCCCGACCTCGTCAAAGCCGTCGTCACCAAGCACACCGCCAAGGACAGCACCATCCGCCAGACCGCCATGGCCGAGATCGAGAGCATGACCCCGCGCACCAGCCAATGGCGCGAAGGCGAGGAGATCCCCGAGAAGCACTGGATGTACTGGCTCGCCAAAAAATACTTCTTCAATGACTTCGGGGTGTATCGCGGGCTGGAGAAGAAGCGAGGGGTGTGAGGTGGGTGGTTAACGATGAGCACATCCACCACTAGAAGCGGGGGCTGAGGTGGATCGCTGGGTTAGGGTTGGAATTACGGAAAGTCATAGAAACAGGGCGGCTTCTAGTGGTTGGATGATGCGTTTTGTGTGTGCCCAGCATGGGCACAGTCCTGATGGGGTTAAAGTCCCCTGTAGATAAACCAGACATGACGAAAACATACTCATGAAACTACCAGCCGAAGTCAAGGCTCGCCGAGTGATCGGCGGGCTGAAAGAAGACTACGCAAGACCTGCGAGCCGATGAACAAGAACCTGATACAAGGCCGTCGCGACGGGGTGAGCTGGCACAACACAGCAAAACCCACTGGTGAAATCGTGCCGGTAAATCAGGCGGCAGTGCGGGGGAGGACTGTGCTCTTACCTGGGGAGGTCTTGATGCTGAGAGGCGTCAAGAAGTCAGCAGAGGTCATAGTAGTGACGTGCAGGCCGGGGGCTGGAAGACGCCCACATAAACAACGCAACCGGAACACCTGAACGCATGAAGGACCGAACCAATGAGGAACCAAGCGACCCCGTGCCGGGGAGCCTGTCCGATGACGCCAAGTGGCCAGGGTGCGGCTCAACTCAGCACGGCGGGAAGAATGGCAAGGTTCAAGATGAGACAGAGACGTGGATGGAGCAGGTGCTCGACGCCACGAACATGCAGAGGGCCTGGCAGAGAGTCAGGCGCAACAAGGGAGCGCCGGGAATGGATGGGATGACCATCGCGCAGTTCCCGGCGTTTGCCCGCCAGCACTGGGAGCGGATACGCGCCCAGCTCAGAGAAGGGACCTATCACCCCGCGCCGGTGCGCCGGGTGTTCATTCCCAAACCCGACGGGTCGCAGCGGCCCCTCGGGGTTCCGACGGTGCTGGATCGAGTGATCCAGCAAGCCATCGCCCAAGTGCTCACCCCGCTCTACGACGGCGAGTTTAGCGACCAGAGTTACGGCTTCCGCGAGGGCCGCAGTGCTCATCAAGCAGTGCGCCGAGTCCAAGCCGCCTGGAAGCAAAAGCTCCGCCACGCGATAGACTGCGACTTGAAGGCGTTCTTCGACACCGTGAACCACGACCGCCTGCTCAATCAATTGCGGCCCAAGATCGGCAGCGGGAAACTGCTGCGCCTGATCGGCCACTACCTGCGAGCAGGCGTCGTGCTGCCCGACGGCACCCGCGAGGCCACACCTCTCGGCGTGCCGCAGGGCGGCCCATTGTCACCGTTGCTAGCCAACATCACCCTCGACCCACTGGACAAAGAAATCGAACGCCGAGGGCATGTGCATGCCCGCTACGCCGACGATTTTATCATCCTCGTGGCAGGGGAAAAGAAGGCGCAACGAGTGATGGAGAGCGTCACCCGGTTTATCGAGCGCAAACTCAAGCTCGTGGTTAACCGCACGAAGAGTAAAAGTGGGCCACTGATCGAGAGTTCGGTTGCCTCCGCTGCGCTACGCCCTGCGGGCAGCCTTTGGCTGGCTGTCTCCCTCCGGTCGGCTCTCGGCTTCTGCATCAGCAGTCGTGGATCGATCAAATGGACGGCAAAAGCCTACGAGAGGTTCAAGCAGCGAATCAAAGAGATCACCCGCCGCAACCGCGGGCACGCCATCAAGGACGTCATCGACGAACTAGGACGGTATGCCACCGGCTGGATGAACTACTTTGGCATCAGCCGCACCTACCGTGAAGTGCTGGAGCTAGACGACTGGATCAGGCGGCGTGTCAGGTTATACCATTGGAAGCAATGGAAAAGGCCGCGCACGCGCAGGCGCAACCTCATCAAACTCGGGATCGACCCGAGCGAGGTTCACATGGCAAGCCGAAGCCGCAAAGGGTATTGGCGCATGAGCCACAACAGCATCGTGCAACAGGCCCTGAGCAACCAACGGTTAAAGGAACAAGGAGTGCCCGAACTGAGAAGTATCTGGATCAAGCTGCACTACGGGAAAGCTGTGAAGCCTATCCGTTAGTCTGATTGGAACCGCCCGGTGCGGAGCCGCATGCCGGGTGGTGTGGGAGGGGTGACAGGCGCAATCCTGTCACCTCCACCCGATTAGGACTTCTTCGATCTGGGGACTGCGCCAAGCGAAGGGGCCATCTCGTAGTCCTGAATCAAGTCTCCCTCAGGCGTGTATAGAATCCAAGCTCGATCTAAAGACAAAACTGGTTCCCGTAACACGCGGATCACGCCGCCGCAGTTCGGGCAATCCATCTCGAACTTCTCATTCCCGCTGTTGGTGTGCCCGGCTCTTGACGGAACAATATCTGAGGAACCGCAAGTGAGACACTTCGCAGGCGCTGATCGCCGACTCCGCCATTCAACCGCGATAGGCTCTGATAGCTCAGAAAGGGCAGGCAACCGCTCAGCCCACATAACCTCGGCGCATTGATTGCACCACGCGAACGTCCGAAAAATGTTCAATGTGGATTGATCTGGGAATCGGTATGAACGCAAGGTCTCTGAAAGCACCTTGGCTCCCTTGCAATTCTCACACTTGGCTTTGAATTGTCCCATTTTCTTGTCCTAACGGTGTGGATGTTTAACAGATCGTGAGGTTTGTCAGCAGCTTTATCGCCAACGTTTTTGTCGGAAAAGTACGGTCTGGGGTGCTCATGAGTGTCGTTTAGCCGCCTATGCCGTGGATGGGCAACAAAAAGGTGAGTTTGCAACGGCATAGGAGGGCAAATCTCATGTGTGACTATTCCAAAGCCGGGGCTGTCGTCCGTGAAAGCGTTGCGTGATGGTCCAATGCACTCGATGCCGCGAAGCAACGTCGTCCTCTCGCTCCGCGAGAGGAACTCAGCGTGGGGCGGGCGGAAGTGTTGACGAATTTCGGAGACTGTGGGAGCAGCGAAGGCCTTGGGCTCCTCTTGCGGAGCAAGAGGGCTACTTTGCTGGCGCAGGCATCTCGCGCCTTGTCGGAAGGTGTGAAGGGGCATCTGGCGGCCCAAGGAGCGGGACTTGCCAAGTCCCGGCTTGAGGCCCTTGGCAAGGGCCTCTCCTTGGGCGGGCACCGAGGGCCGAAAAACCCTCTTCTCAAAAAACGGCTGGTTTGGGCCTGACGGCGCGGAGAGCGAAGAGCCAGAGTTGAGCAGCGGCATCGGACGCCTTTGAAGCACTTTCGGGGGCGTTTGGCCTCCAACGGCATGAGGGGTGGTGGGTTCATGACGTAGCCCGAGTTTTCCAACTCGGGTCAGACACGGACTGGAAAGTCCGTGCTACGGCAGGCCGCGAGGCTCAAAATCACCGCTGGCGTTTTCGGCGTGGGTTTGACACACTGGGTCGATGAACTTGCTCTCTGCTGCTTCTTTTAGCCGTCGCGACATCTTGCGTGCGATGGGTTCCACTGCCGCGCTGTCCGTGTTTCCTTCGCTGCGTGCTGCCACAAGCACGGATTCGCTGGCGATGCAGTTCTACCAGAGCCTCACGGAGGAGCAGCAGGCGAAGATCGTGCTGCCGGGTGATCATGCGAAGCGCGGTTTTGTGAGCAACTGGTGGTACATCTGCCCGGAGCAGCGGCTGCACACGTTTTACACGAAGGAGCAGCAGGATTTGGTGAGGCAGATTTTCGAGTCTCTGCATCACCCGGAGCATCGCGAGAATATGAACTGGCAGGTGCAGAAGGATCTCATGGGCCAGATCAAGAACACACCTTCGGTGGGCTTCTTTGGCAGGCCGGAGGATGCGGACTTCGAGTTCATCTACACCGGGCACCATGTGACGCGTCGCTGTTTTGCAAGGAACGATGGCGCAGCCGGTTTTGGAGGTCGCCCGATCTTTTACGGGAACTTCTCCAAGGCCTTCCGCGAGGAGAAGGACCACGCGGGCAATCCGTTTTGGTATCAGGGGCTGATCTTCAACGAGTTCGTCAGCGCCTTGGATGGCAAACAGCGTGAGAAGATCCTCGTGGCCCGCGAGCCACGCTCGGAGAAGCCTTCGGAGGTGATCGTGAAACGCCAAACCGATCTACCGGGACTCTCGGGTGCTGATTTGACGAAGGATCAGCAGGCGAAGCTGCTCGAAACGATGCGCCGCATGCTGGTGTGCTTCCGCCCGGCCGATGTGGAGGCCACGATGAAGACCATCGAGACACAAAAGATCGTCGAGCGCCTCTTTATCTCCTGCTACGGCGGTGAGTTCGACATCGGGGGCGATCAGGTGTGGGACACCTGGCAGATTGAGGGGCCGGACATGGTTTGGTACTTTCGAGGGTTCCCGCACATCCACGGCTACTTCCACCTCGCGGTGGCGTGATGGCCGACGCTAGGCTTTGAGCACGACGGCGGCGATCTCTTCCCAGAGCGTGTCGATGTCCTTCGGGCCGTGCGAGGGCTTGCCAGCCTTCGAGAACCAGTAATCGGCGTTCCATTGATCGCCCTCGATGACGTGCAGCAGGGCGTGAAGCCACGAACCCATCTTGGTGGGGATGTCCTGCGCGATGTTGTGCGCGGCATCCCAATTGCCGTTTTTGATTTGCCAGAGGGTTTGGGCCTCGGGCGAGAGCTTGGACGGGTCTTTGAGGGCGATGAGTTCGGCGGAGGTCATGAGGCGTGTTTTTCGGCGAAGTCGCTCAAAAAGTCCAGCAGCGGCCCATCGGGCTGCATGGGGATGATGTCGATAGGGACGATCTCGCCCTCGCTGACAACCATGCTGCTCTACGGTGAACCTTGCGGGCGTCCAAGGCTTCGGTTGATCTGCGCCACCTTCTCCTCCCAAGACATCAAGGGCTGCCTGGAAACTAGGTCGGCCATTTCTTCGCGGGTGATCCACGGTTGGATCGGCTGGAAGGCCTTGCGAGGTTTCGCGGCCTTGTTGGGCTTCGTTTCCATGCATGATTCAGCTTCGGTTTGCATGGCGGGAAGGTAGTGGCTTTGCGAAACCCGGCAACGGGCTTTTCCAGGCGGCTCAATCCTCCGGCATCGGGCGGCCTTTGGTCTCGGGGAGGAAGGCGAGGGCGACGAGGCCGAGGAGGAAGATGGCGCTCATGTAGGTGCAGGCGGTGCGGAAGGCTTCCAGTTTGGCCTCAGGCGTGGTGGCACCGGCTTTGAGGGCAGCCTGGAGGCTGCCGAGGGTGAAGGGTCCGCTGGCGGCGACGAAACGACCGACGTTGTAGCAGAAGCTGGTGCCGGTGCTGCGTAGGCTGGTGGGGAAGAGCTCGGGGAGGTAGATGGCGAAGCCGGCGAAGAGGGCGAGCTGGCAGGCTCCCATGACGGCGCTCATCCAAATATCACCCCGGCCATCGAAGAACTGGAAGAAGCCAATGGTGGCGATCATGGCGGCGACGTAGGCCATGGCGAAGGCGGGCTTGCGGCCGCGATTCTGAGCGATTTTCGTCATGAGCAGCATGCCAAAGAAAGCACCGAGATTCTGCACGATGGAGTTCACGCCGATCCAGTAGGTCTTCTCACCGGCGATCTTATCGGGGGCGACGCCTTCAGCTTTGAGCGAGCGTTCCATCACATCACCGACGAGTTCTGGGCTGAAGAAACCGATGCCCCAAAGGCCGATCACACCGGCCACACAGAGCACCATGCCGAGCAGGGCGGATTTCCGCCAACGTACGTCGCCCAGTAGGGAGGAGTAAGAGCCAAACTTTACGCCTGCGGCTTTGCCTGCGGCACGCGCTTTAACCCATTTCTCGGGTTCTTTGAGGCGGATCTGGATGAAGACGCAAAGGAAGGCGGGAAGAGCACCGACGAGGAACATATACTTCCAGGCGGTGCCGGGCTCGATGGCCTTCGAAGCCTCCAAGCTGCCCATGTACATGCTTGTCATGCCTGCGGCGATGTTTCCGACGGCTGAGAGTGCCTGCAAGGTGCCAAGCGCACCGGCGCGGGCCGTATCAGGAAGCGTATCCGCCACGAGAGCGACGGCGAGGCCGAAGACGCCACCGACGCCGAGGCCGGTGAGGAAGCGGTAGATGGCAAAATCGATCCAGCCTTTGGAGAAAGCGGAGAGACCGGTGCAGACGGAGTAGATGAGGACGGTCAGCGTGAGCGTCTTGGCTCGGCCGATGCGATCTCCCACGGAGCCGAAGATGAGGCCGCCGGTGGCCCAGCCTGCCACGAAGATGGAGGTGGCGTAGCCGCCGTATTTGATCGGGTCCATGCCCGGCGGAAGCAGCGCCTTCATGGCGGAGTTACGGGCCAAGAGGAAGAGCTGCTGATCGAGGCAATCAAACAACCACGCGAGCGAGGCCACAATGAAGACGAACCAGTGGTATTTGGTGAGGTGCTTGTACCAAGGGGCGGAGGCGTCGGGTAGGGTGGTGGTGCTCATGCGGGGAAAGTGGGCGCGATGTTGAATGACGGGGGAGGAGATGACAATGGCGAATTCGCCCGAAAGCAGCCGTTTCGAGTGTGAGCGATCTTTCAGCTCAACGCGGCGTGCCCTTCAGCCGCTTCAATTCGGCCTCGATCAGCTTCATGCCTTCGCCTCTACCTTCCTGGCGCATCGTTTCACCCCGCAGCCAGCGGTAGATGGCATCATTGGGGCAATTCGTCTCCGCCAGCTCGCGGTGCGCCCGGATGTCCTTCGGCTCCAAACCATGCCGCACGAGCAGCTCGGCGACGAGCGTGGCGGCACGCTGCATGGCCTGCGGCTGCAAAAGCTCGGGATGATCCACCAACTCGCCATTTTGCACGCGACCGCCGCAGAGGAAGGACACGGTGAGGTGGCCCTTCGTGTGGCCGGGAATGCGTTCGCGGGCCTTGGATCGAAAATCAGACGCGACGCTGATTTTGCCTTCGTCGATGGAGGTGACTTTCGTCTTCAACTCCGCCGGGCTGAGGTAGTAGGTATTGGAGGCCGGAGCCAGCGTGGGGCGGCGGCCCTCGTAAATACGTCCGCTGTCACCCACGATGAAATGGTAGGCGATGTCGCCAAAGCCTCGCTCCCGATGGCCCGCCTGATTGCTCTTGAGCCGTGTGGTTTCCTTGTCCTTGGGGCCGGCGAAGTTGTGGATGCTGATGAAGCGGATGTCCTTCGCGGTTTGCTCTGTCGTCTGCGCTGGTTTTCCCTTCTCACCGCCGGTTTCACCACCATCCCAGGCAATGCGTTTCACGAGGTGATCGAGAACCGGCAGCTCGGTGTCCGTCGGCGCGGCAAGAAGGGTGAGCATGCCGAGAAGGCCCGAAGCGGCGAGGGAGAGCGGAAATGGTTTCATCGCGAATTTGTCATGCCATGGATGATGCCCATCATCCAGCCATGAATTCTCACACCATCCTCGGCATCGGCGCGGAAACGCGGGACACCTTTTTCGTGGTGCCTGAATTCAGCGCGGAAGAGGGCGTGATGGAGGCGCTGGCACGGGCAGAGGATCGCGGTGGGCCGGTGGCGACAGCGCTGGCGGTTTTGCGGGCGCATGGGCATGACTGCACCTTGCTCGATAGCATTCCTGCGGAGGCGGTGATTCTCGTGCGGCAGTGTGATGGGGCGCGGCAGATCGTGTTTAAGCCTGCGGAGGCTGCTGAGCCGGTTTTTGAGCCTGCGATGCTGGATGGGGTGCGGCTGCTGCATGTGAATGGTCGCCATGAAAAGGCTTGTCGGGTGGCCATCGCGGCGGCGGAGGCTCGGGGCATTGAAATTTCCTTCGATGGCGGTGCGGGGAGGTTTCGGGAGTCGATCCGCGATTTGTTGGAGGCGAGCCATGTGCGCATCCTTTCGCGTGAGTTTGCTGAAAGGGCTGCGGGTAGCGCTGATCTGGCGGAGATGGTTTCAAAGCTTTTGCAGCCGCCTGCGAGGCTGCTGGTGATCACGGATGGAATTCGTGGTAGCCAGATTTGGAGGCCGGGTGGCTTTTACCATCATCTGCGGGCTTTCACCGCGTCTCCTCTGGTGGATACCACCGGCTGCGGTGATGTGTATCACGGAGCGTTTTTGCACGGCTGGCTTTCCGAATGGCCGGTGGAGCGCTGTGCGGAGTTTGCGAGCGAGTTGGCAGCTCGAAATGCCGAAGGTTTGGGCGGGCGGTATGTGCTGGGCCGTTAGGGCGCTTCGATTTCCTTTTCGAGTTGAAGGCGCTGAGCTTGGATGAGGATGGAGCTTTCGAGGTTTTGAGCGCCGCCGGCTTGCTGCTGCTGGTGGGGACCGCCAGTGTAAACGATTTGGTCGATCGCTTTGATGATGGACATTTCTTCGGAGGATTCGTTATCGACCTGCTGCTGATCGAACATGCCTTTGAGGTCCACCAGCATGCCGCCGAAGAGGAGGAGTGGGGAGGCGATCAGGAGGAGAATGAGCCACACGCCGACGCGGCTGAAGAAGTTGGGTTTTTCAGGTGGGCCAGCCACGGGCGGTCGCGGCGGAAGGCTCGAAGGCTGGGGCCGTGATCCGTGCGGGTCGTGGTTCTGATCCTGCGGAAGCAATGCTGGTGGAATACATGACGCGGAGGGCCCGCCTGCATCGCTGTGCGAAGCACTGCGGGCAGGCGCGGTGATGACGCGGGCGCAACTGGGGCAGGGGCCAGAGACGCCAGCCATGCTGCGGGGCACGGTGAGCGTGATGCCGCAGGCGGCGCAGGAGAAGCTCATGAGCTCGGAGATCATGATGGGTGCTGGTTCGGATTATTTTTTCTTCAAGATGACATCTCCCAGACTGAACATGGGGGCGTAGATGGCGTAGATGAGGAAGCCGACGATGATGCCGAGAAGGAGCATGGTGATGGGCTCGATCATTTTGTCCAAAGAGGCGGCCATGTTGTCGAGCTCCTCTTCGTAATCGTCGGCGATTTCGGCGAGCATTTCTGTGCCGGAACCGGTCTCGGAGGCGAGCTCGATGAGGCCGCAGAGATTACGGGCATCGGGTCCCATCCAGTGGGCTTCCATGAGGAAGGCTTCATGTAGGGTGCGACCGACGGTGATGTGATCACGAAGACGCCAGAAGAGCTCTTTGTAATGGTAGTGCCAGGAGGCTTGGGCGGTGATATCGAGTGCGGAGGTGAGGCGCACGTTGGATTCGGTGAGCAGAGAGAGTGTGCGGAAGCCGGAGGCGGCGGCAGATTTACGCACGATGACGCCGATGGCGGGGATGCGGAGGAAGAAGTCCTGCATGGGTCTGAGGGCGGCGATTTTCCCCCAGTTGGAGAAGAAGACGTAGAGGCCGACGAATGGCAGGATGGCCATGTAGGGCTTGTGGATGAAGAGATCGGAAAGGGCGATGAGCGCCTTCGTGCCGAGGGGAAGCGGCGTTTTGAAGGAGAGGAAGAGCTTTGCCATGGCGGGCACGAGCGTGAAGCTCATGACGATGACGACGACGACGCCGAGGACCATGACGACGCCGGGATAGATGAGGCCGCCTTTGAGTTTTTTGATGACTTTGGAGGACTTCTTCGAGGAGACGGCGATGCGTTTGCAGACTTTGGCGAGCTGACCGGCCTCTTCACCGGCGATGATGAGGGAGAGCAGATCATCCGGGAAGAGCTTGGGGTATTTCTGCATGCTATCGCTGAGCTTATCTCCCACGGAGATGCCGTGGATGAGCTCGGCGATCATGCCTTTGTAGATGGCGGATTTGACGCGGTTGGTCTGGAGCTGAAGGGATTTGGTGAGGGAGATGTTTCGCTCAAGGCAGCGGCCGAGGCCGGAGAAGAAGGCGGCGCGGTCATCAATGCTGGCTTTTGGCGAGGTGAGGCGGTGGAGCTTTTCATCGACACCCGTGATGGTGGAGATGACGGTGGATTCGTTGGAGCCGACGCCAGCTCCGACGATGGCTTTGTCATCGGAATCGGTATCCACGAGGGCTTCGGAGCCTTTGCCAGTGTGGACGTTGGTGATTTTGACCTTCTTGAGCATGAGGATTTGAAATGGAAGATTTTAAATTTGAGATTTCAGATCACGGCGCAGGCGTGCGGAGGGTGGTGTAAAGGCGCGGGCGGTAGGCGGTGAGGGTGAGGGTGGCTCCGGCGGCTTCGGTGGGTGGGGCTTGGGCGATGTTGACGACGGCGGTGGCGGTGGCGGTCTCCATGATGACGCCTGAAACGGTGGTGGTGCCTGCTTCGATGAAGCTGGGGCCGGTGGCTGTGCTGGTGGAGCCGTAGATCTGGGTCTGGAGGACGGCGTTTTGATCCTGATCGGGCATGAGGCCGAAGACCTGGGAACGCGGGAGGCCGAGCTGCCAGAGGCGGAGCATGTTTTCTTGGTAGCTGCGGGTGACGGCGACGCGGAAGGCGAGCTCTTCCTGGAGGACGGAGGAGGCGGAGAGGCTGATGGCCGCGGTGGCACCGATGGCGATGATGCTCGCAGCGGCGAGCACCTCAATGAGGGTGTAGGCGGCGCGGCGGAGGCAGGTGGATGGCCGGAGATTCGTCATGGGGTGAAGTAGGTTTCCTGCCACGCATCACGCGGGAGGAAGGTGGCGAAGCCGGGACCGGCGGCGGTGGTCTGAGGGACGGAGGTATCTGTGTCGGGGGAGAAGACGAGACGGCTGGCGGTGCTGCCGCCGGAGGCACGGCGTTTGATGGTCCAGTTCGTCATGACGCCGCCGATCCAGCGAATGTTCCGGGTGAGGGTGGCGGGCATGTTGAACATGATCGTCTGATATTCGTTTACGAGGACGCCACGCCAGCGGTAGTCGTTTCCAGAGAGGGGATTGCTGACCCAGGAGAATTCGACGGGACGGCCGAGGTCGTCTTTGAAGGCGAGGATGTGGCGGCGGGCGTTTTCACGCTCGAAGCGGATGTCGCGGACCCAAGGGCCTTTGGTGCCATTGGGCATGATGGTGATAATGACAGGCTTCATGGCGGCGGCGGCCTCGAAGGCGGTGGTATTGGCCTGGCCGACGAAGATGACCTGATCGACGACGCCGTAGATGCGCATGTTCTTGAGGTAGGCGGAATCCATCTTGATGAAGAGGACGCGGAGCTTTGATCCGTAACCAGAGGGCCAACCGGGGGGATTGTAGGTGGGGGTGGACTGCTCGGCGATCCAGTAGGCTTCGGTGGAGGAATTGAAGACGCCAGCGACGTCGATGGTGATGGTATCGGTGCGTCCGGCGGTCTTTTCGCGGTCCTGGAAGTGCCAGAGGGAGTTATCGGTGTTGTCGGCGTTGTTGATGACGTTGAGGTAGCCGAGGTAGCGGCGGTCTCCGGTGCCGCCGACGGGGCCAGTGGTGCTGGGGATGACGGGGAGATTCGAGGGCAGCATGTCTGCTCCATCCGGATTCACGCCATAGATGGGGTAAGGAAGGCCGGGTGGCTCGACGACGGACTGGGACTGGAGGTAGAGTGATTTGGTGCGGAAGGGGATTTTCAGCGGGCTGGGCGTGCTGGCGACGAAGAGGGAAGGGGGATGGCGGATGACGGTGCGGCCTTGAACGGTCCAGTAGGCGTGGTGGCCGGTGCCAGAGCCGGCGACATCGCGGTAGATGTCGAGCTCGGTGGTGACGTCGTCGGGCTTGCGATAGACATTGAAGATGTCGCCGCCGAGCACGGGCGGCAGGGTTTTGAGGAAGTGCCAGGAGGTGAAGTTATCAATGTTACCCGCGGTGCCAGAGGCGGGGCGTGAGAGGCGCTCGGTGGTGAGGTAGCTGAGGGAGGGGCGGAAGCCGGTGTAGTTGTAGGGATAGACGGTGGTGAGGCCGTCACCGGGAAAGGCGGTGCTGGAGTAGATGTTCAGATTGGACCAGCCATCGTAGCTATTGATGCTGCCGATGTTGGAGCCGAGGACGATGCTTTGATTGCCGACGACGGTGTTGTTTCGCAGGAAGTGCTTATCGAAGGACATCTCACGGCCGAGTTGGCGAGAGCTTTCGAGGCCGATACGGCGGCGGGCGATGTCCTCTAGGTAGCTGACCTGAACGGAACGCACGTTCATCATGTTCACCCAGGAGGAGACGAGCAGGCCAGCCACGATCATGAGCATCAGCGCAGCGGCCATGATGGCGCCGCGAGGTGCGTGAAAGCGTGATGGAGAAGGGAAGTGCATGGGTCGAAGTGCGAAGGGCTCTATGCCCTTTGCGCTAAAGGGCTGGAAACATGGGGACGGTGAACATGAAGGAGGTGCGGCCAGCCATCTGGTTGTAGGACTGGCGTGGATCAGAGGGGCTGAAGGTGTTGGCGGCGGGGCCGAGATGGCGGGAGCAGGGATCCGGCCACCAGATGAGATAGAAGGGGCGCTCGGTGGCCCGCTTGAAGCGATCAATGTAAAGGCCCTCGCGGATGGCGAGGCGGGCGGAGCGCTCGAAAGTGACGAAGAGCGGGGTGAAGCCATCGGTGAGCCATTGGCTGGCAGCGGTGGGGTTGAGCACGGAGGGGGGATAAAAGACCTCGTAGCTGCCGGAATAGACGAGTGCGGTAGGAAGGGCCACGCCGGTGGGATCGGCAAAGCGCTTCACGGAGGCATGGATGCCCCACGGCTGGGCGACATCGAATTTGATCACGTCGATGTCGTAGATGGCGGTGACTTTGAGGTAGCCGGTGTATTTGCTGTAGCCGAGGATGAAGATGCTGGCATTGGCTGGCGGCGCGGAGGAGCCATCTGGATTGCGAAAATCACGATACTGAGTGGCGGAGACGACTCCGAGGGTGAGAAGGTGGGCGCGGAATTTCTGCGGCGTATCGAGCTCACCATGAGTGGTGGAATCGTAGGCGATGGTGGAGGGTTTGTAGGTGTTCGCTACATCACGACCGAGGCAGAAGATGGCGGTGGCGCTGGTGGTGTCGTTGATGAAGGATTCACGCAACTCTTCGGCTTTCGAGAGACCGGTGAAATTCGGCGCAGAGGGCGTCTCCATGGTGCTCAGTGAGCTGCCGTAGAAGGCGCTCATATTGGCGGTGCCTAGCGGTACGCTGACGACGGCGGAGAGGCGCGGCTGATTCTTGACGATGGTGCCATAGCCCACGACGACGCCGCCCATGATGATGGCGGAAAGCGCCACGACGAGCAGAAGCTCGACGGAGGTGAATCCTCGTGGCGCTGGGAACTGGCGTGTCATTTGGCGGGCGCGGTGTTTCCGCCGACGGGATTTCCAAAGAGCATGCGAATGGAGGATTCGATGCCTGCTGGGCTAGGTGGTGTGGCGGCAGGGGAGGTGGGAATGGTCTCCGCTGGGGCGGCTGAGGGAGGAGCCTGGCGATCTGGCAAGGGCTGGCTAGCGAGCGGCTGCGGCGCGGCGTTGTTTTGCTGCATGGAGCCGGAGCGGGTGATGCGGCCTGTCTGGCCCTGACCACCGAGCAGCTTGTATTTGATCTCAGGACTCATGTTGATGGGGATGTACATGACCTTCGGCGGTAGGCCGGTGGCTTCTTTTTCCTGCCAGGCCAGCTCAATGCTCTGCATGGTGATGTTTTTCACGGTGAGCTTCACCTGCTGATCGGCGAAAACTTGCGGAACGACCTGGCCTGGTTGCAGCATGATGTCTCCGAGCATGACCTTCATCTTGCCATCCGGGCGGATGCTGGCACCGACGACGGGGAGCCTGGCGAGTACATCACGCACGCGGTTTTCTTCGGTGTCCTCAGGGGCATTACGGCTGGCGGCTTCGATGGCGGATTCGAAGGGGTTGTTTTCCTCCGGTTTGACGCGTTCGGGCGTCTTCTCATCTGGCAAGACGAGCTGGTACTGCACGCGGCCTTCCTTATCCTCCTCCTCCACAGGGGCGTCCTGAGCCTGGGCGGGCCGCAGGAGGATGGCGGAGACTAGCAGAAGAAGGCTGGTGAGCCGGGTGAGATGGAATGGGAAGTGCTTCATGACTTTTTCTTGTCTTTATCGGCTGGGGGATTGGCAGAGTTCAGATCGAAAATGGGGGTTTCGAAGGACACATCGAGCTTGAGCTGCCGTGCGGAGCTGCCGCCGGTGATCTGCACGACTTTCATGCGTGAGAGGGGCAGGCGGCGCTCGATGTCACCCAGCCAGTTGAGCACCTTGGCATACTCTTCTTCGATGGTGAGGGTGGTGACGACGGATTTGGGGATGAGCTTGTTGGTGGTGGAGCCTTTGGGCTCGGTGCGGCGCTGAAGGACGAGGCCGATGCTGCCTTCGCGGATGCTGAGTTCGATGGTTTGCTCGACTTCCTGCTGGGTCTGGATTTTTTCGACGGCGGGCAGCCAGGCGCGGAGGAATCGGCGGATCTCCTCGGTCTCCGTTTTGAGCACGGCGGTTTTGATTTCGGCGGTGGAACGCTCTGTCTCGGCGTTGGTGGCGGCGCTTTCAGCGTCATCGGCCTCCTGGCGCATGGCGGTGACTTTTTGATGCACGATCTGGGCGGTGTAAAAGATCACGCCGATGAGGGCCATGAGGATGAAACAGGCGAGTTGCTTGGGATTCATGGGATGAAAAAGCGGGGCGTTTTATTGGGTGGAGCGGACGAGCGTGGAGTGATATTCGATGAGCTCTTCGGTCTTCGTCTGCTGGGCGGATAAGCTGCGGTATTGAAGCTGGCCGAGAGCGTTTTCGATGTTCACGATCTCGGTGGAGGCATTGATGCCGGAGATCTTGATTCCGAGGGAAAGGTTTGACGCGATTTCATCACTACGCTCGAGGGTGACCTCACCAAACTTGGTTTCTTGGGCCACGGCTCGGGCGATTTTGACGACGATGGGTTGGATGTTCCGAGCACCTTCCATCCACTCGGCTAGTCCTTCGGCCTTTTTGGCTTCGGCTTCGAGGGTGGCGAATTCGCTGTTGAGGGCATCACGTTCGCCTTCGATGCGGGTTTTGCGCTCCGTGGCTTCCACTTTGAGCTTTTTGGCCTTTTGGAAGTTCAGGTAGTCCATCGTCATCATGTAAGCCGTGCCGACGATGGCGACGTAGAAGATGACGGGGATGAAGCGGAAGGAGGCTGGAAGACGCCGCGCAGCGTCCGTGCGTGGGGTCTTGAAATCGTGGCAGAGGTAATCAGACATGGGATGCGGGCGTGATAGGTTTCAGCGTGGGCCTCAATGTTCGCCGAGAATGGACCAAAGCAGATCGTCCTGGGTGAGATCGATGGCGCCGACTTTTTCGAGATGCACCATGATCTCGGAGCGGAATTTGCCGTCATTGCCATCGCTGACGAAATAGACGGGGCTGCCCTGCGGCACGCGGGCGATGAGGGGGCTGATGATCTGGAGGGAGGTCTCGACGGCCTCGGGGCCGAGGCCGCTGCGGCAGCGCACATCCTTCCACTGGCCATCCTGCTGCACGAGGACGCCGATGGAGCCTTCACAGGCGACGACGAGGATGAAATTCTGCGGTGTGCCGGTCTCTGCCGCACGGGAGATGCTGAGGACGGCATGCTCAAGCAGGGCGAAGAGGCCGCAGCAGACACGTCCGGGTTTGATCTGCACGGTTTTGAGGAGGTCCTCGGTGACTTTGACCATGCTCTCTTCGACGGCGAGGAGCAGGGAGGTCGTGGTCTCCGGGTGATGGCAGACGGCGTAACGCTTGCCACGATCATATTTGGGGCCGAGGACGGCGCGGGGATTGGTGCGCAGGAGGGAGACGCAGTTATCCCCACGCATGAGGTTGTTTTCGAGGCTGATGATGAAGCGGTGATTCACGGAGAGGGCACACCAGCCACTTTCGGTCATGGAGCGCCATTCCTCGCCACGCTGCGGGGCCACATCGGCGAATTCGCCATCCATGACGCCGCCTTCTTCGAGCTTGCCCTTTTTGTTCATGCCGCGCCAGCTCGTCTGGCTACGCGAGACATTGAGGAGCACGGATTTTCGACCGTTGAAGCGCGAGGCCCACGGCACGGCGGCGTCGTCGGCGTCAGGTTTGAACGCGGCGAACGACAGGACAGATTTGATTTCATCCAGCAGCATATATTGAGGTCAGTTGTTCTTTGGAAAGGAAGTCGTACACCTCATGTTCGGTGTAGCCGGTCTTGCGGGTATTGGATGGCTTCCAGCCATCGGCCAGGCGCATCTGGAGGCAGCGGTCAAAGCTCTGCATGCCGCGGGTGAAGCCTGCTTCGAGCTCTTGCTCGAGGTTCTTGAACTCACCGCGGCGGATCATGCCGCAGACGGAATCGTAAGGCAGCAGCAGCTCGTGAATGGGGAAGCGTTTGCCACGCTGCTCATCGAAGAGCAGGCGCTGGCAAAGAATGCCACGGATGGAATCGGCAAATGATAGCATGGCGTTTTCCATGCGGTCTGAGGGCATGAGCTTCAGGTAGCGCTGCACCGTCTGTGCGGCGGAGGAGGTGTGCAGTGTGGCCACGACGACGTGGCCAGTTTCCGCAGCCTGGAGGGCGATCTCCGCGGTCTCACCATCTCGAATCTCACCCACGAGAATGACATCTGGCGCCTGACGAAGAGCGGCGCGGAGGGATTTGTTGAAGTCGAGCTCGTCGGAGCCGATCTCACGCTGGGAGACGAGCGAAGGAATGCCGGAGGGGTAGATGTACTCGATGGGATCCTCAAAGGTGAGTACATGTTCCTGACGGCGCTTGGCACGCTCCAAGATGAGGGAGGCAATGGTGGTGGATTTACCGGAGCCTGTGCCGCCGCAGACGAGGAAGAGGCCGTTCTTGGCTTCTAGGAATGCTTTGATGGCTGGCGGTGGGACGTTGAGCTTGCTGATGTCTGGGATCTGCTCGGGGAGCAGACGCATGACCCAGCGCGGACGGCCGCGAGTGACCATGCGGTTCACACGATAGCGGCGGGTGCCGAGGGCGAGGGCGTAATCGATGCAGCCAGCGGTGAACTCCAGCGGGCGTTCCGGCTGGTAGATGAAGGAATCGAAGAAGATCTTGCCGTTGCGTTTGTAAGTGAGCGGCTCCCAGGGCGTGATGTAGAAATCACTCACGCCGGAGTCCTTCGAGAGATGGAGCATCCGGTATCCTAGCTGGCTGCGTTCGTGAATATCTTCCATGGAATGGGGAGGGGAGGGTTAGCGATTGCTTTTGAAGCGGGCACGGATCTCAGCACGAGCTGATGAGCCTTCGAAGACGAGGAACTGATTGCCCTGCACGACGCCGGCACCTGGATCGAGCGTGGCCCAGGAGAGCTCCAGGGTGTATTCGACGCCGTCGATGGTGACTTTGGCATCGGTGACGGGGTTCTTGAGTTCCACGATGTCGGCACTGGCGAGTCGGTCGCTGGTGTTTTCCGTGGAGACGAGGCCGAGATTGATGTGCGTGGTGAGAGCGACGGAGGGCTGCGAGAGACTCAGGTTCGTGGTGAGCGTGACACCATTGGCTTCGCTGTCGTAGAAGGTGGTTCCGTTGAGCATCTGGAGCTCACCAAATTTGAACCAGGTGTTGGGTGTGATGGTGGTGAAGCTCTCGCGGGTGAAGGTGAGCACGTTTTCGACGCCAGCATCGAGGAACTGGCCGTTGCCCAGATCGAGCTTGGTGTTGCCGTGTTTGAAGGTGGAGGTGGGATTGCCGTTCTGGACGCTGGTGACGAGGTTTGAGCCGCCCGTGGCATTTCCCCAGCTTCCCACGCCCGCGCCGCTGAAGCCTGCGGCCAGCCGGTGATAGGTCTGAGAATTGGTGGGGCTGGTATTGTAGGCGGTGGGATTGGTGGTCTCGTTGCGTGCCTGGAGCGTCATCGAAGGGGTGACTGGGCCGTAGGAGCCACCGGTGAAGGCTGTCCATGCGCCTCCATTGATGCTGATCATGAGCGTTGAATCGCCCGCAGGCGCTCCATTCCTCGTGATCGTGACGGTAGAGGGAAAAGCGTCGAACGCGTAAGTGCCGCCACCGGGTGAGATGCTCGGAGCAGGCAGCGTGGTGGGAGGTGTGGTGCCTCCTCCTCCGCCTCCCCCGCCGCCACCACCCCCACCGCCTCCGCCACCACCCCCGCCACCGGGGCCAGTAGTCGGAGCGGTTTCGGCGGGATTAAAGGCCTGCGGTGCGCCGCCTTCCGCGATGGTTGTAGCATTGAGGTAGCTTGCCGTGGGATCACGCGTGGAGGAACCCCACACCCAGCCGTTGCTGTTGTTGTATGTCTTCTTCGATGCCTGACGGGTCGTATCTGTGCCGAAATCATAGGTCGCGAGCGTTTCATCGAGATAGAATTCGGACACACCTTGACCCGTGCGGCTTTCGCTGATCTCGAAACGCTGCTTGGTGCGGTTCCACACGGCCCGGGCGATTTCGCCGGAGGCTGCTGCATTCGTCACGCGTGCCCGGAGTCGGGCATCCACGAGCCTGCCGGAAGCCATGCCGGCGTGCTGCTTCCATTCTGCTTGGGGTCGCACGCGCTTCATTTTATCGAGCACTGCCTGCGGGCTGGTGAGGCCAGCCAGATCACCGCCATCCGCAATGAAGAGGGCCACCATTTGATTCAGCGTGGCCACATCTGATTCCAGTTTAACCGCAGGCACCACTTTGGAGCTAGGCGTCCAGTAACTGATGCTCACGGTCGCCAGCACACCGATAATGGCCACCATCACGAGCAGCTCCATGACGGAAAAAGCCGCGCTCCGCCCACCGCAGGAGCGGTTTCTGGCAGGAGAGAGTGGGAGGGGGAAAGGCATCAAGGACATATTAAATATTATAAAATCCACATTTTCAATCAAAACATCTGAAAATTATGTTAAATACCGATGGATCGAGTTTTAACCCTCAAAAGGTCGATTTTTTGACTTTGCTTACTTTTTTGTCATCACGGTCATAAATACCATTTGAGCTTTTTCCATCAGGAGAATATAATTTCCATAATTATGCGACTTTTCCACGCTCTTCAAGCTACAACCTCCGCTTTCCTGCTCATCGCCTGCCTTCCGGCGGTGGCTCAAGCGCAGTTTCCTAGCGAGGCTACGATGCACATGATGGCTCCAGAATATGAGGCCGAGGCCCTCCGCTTGCGTGAGGCACCGCCCCAGAAGTATGACTTCTCGAAAGCCACCTTGAGTGATGTGCTCCGCTTCCTCGCCACAGATGCAAACATCTCTTTCTTCTCGCTGCCGGATGACAGCGCTGATGGCGGCAAGCTCATCACCTTCTCCATTGAGGCTAGCCCCTTTCGTGTACTCGAAACCCTCTGCAAAGCCAATGGCCTCGCCATCATCCCTGATAATGGCATCTGGTACATCCGCCCTGCGGATGACCGCGAGCTGATCGGCAAATCCTATAACATCAAACACAACGCTCTCGAGCGTGTGGATTACACCAGCTCTGGAAATGCCCTCAGTGGCAGCCCCGCAGCGGGGGCTGGTGGTGGCGGCTCCGCTGGCGTGAGCCTGCAAGGCACCAACCGTTCCTTCAACATCCGGCGTAGCGAACTCATCAATTCCATCCGCGACTTGCTCGGCCTTCCCCCGGAAAATCTGGAGGGCGGCGCGGCGGGTGCGGGCGCGCCCATTGGCGGCCAGGGCCAGGATTCCGTGCGAGACATGAACTCGAACACCCTCAGCGCTACCCGTCAGCCCAAAGTCATCTGGCAGTCAGACTCGAATACCCTCTACATCGTCGCCACCCGCCTCCAGCACATGTGGGTGGAGGGCTATCTCCTCTCGGCGGATCAGCCGCAGCAGCTCATCGCCATCGAGGTGAAATTCATCGAAACCTCTCGCGATCCGAAACGCGAGTTTGGCATCGACTGGACCGGTACCCTGGAAACTGGAAACTTCCGCCGCGTGGACAAGACCACCACCTCCACGGACGCCGCCGGCAACGAACGCATCAATGTGGAATACTCCAACCAGCCCACCACGGGCGGTTTCCGAGCGGACCTAGCTCCCTTGCTATCCGGCGTGAACCTCAACAACGTGGGAGCCACGCTCGGCTGGCCTGCTCTCAGTGTTCTTTCCGCTCAGGACCTGAATGTGAAGCTCCGCGCCATCATGCGTGATGACGAGACCAACACCACTTCGTATCCGCGCATGGTCACGCTGAATAACCGTGAAGTCGCCATCCGCAGCGTCGTGAATCAGCCGGTGCTCGATTCCAGCTCCAGCAGCGCTGGCGGAGGCGGTGGCGCTGCCGTGGCCACCACTCAGGTGGCCTATCTACCCATTGGTACAGTCTTGAACATCCACCCGAAGAAAATGGCGGAGGAAAAAGTGCTCCTCAATATGGACATCACCGTCTCCTCCATCATCGGCGAGACCGTCATCTCCGGTAATCCTTACCCCGTGGCCTCTTCCCGCGTTTACAACGCCCCCGTCGAAGTCCACTCCGGCTACACCGTCGCCGTCGGTGGCCTCGATGAGGCTCGTGAGCGTGAAGGTGAGGCTGGCGTGCCTTTCTTGGAAAAAGTCCCCGGCCTGAAATGGCTCTTCAAATACAAGAGCCGGAGCAAGAACCACAAAAACCTCATGCTCTTCATCACGCCCAATCTCATCGATGCCCGCGATGGTGGCCTCCCCGCTGAGCCGCAGTCCGTCGTTCCGCAGCGGCCCTCCCGTTACCTGCCCACCAAACCGCGTGTCGATTACCACACGGGTGCCCTCGCCAACGGCCCCGCAGACCTCCCCAACGCCTCCCGCTACCTCTCCCGCGAGACCGATAAGCTGGAAAACCTCGTCAACGAAAACCTCATCACCGAGGAGACCGGCCAGAAGCTCCGTGAACTCAAAGTCGCCACCGAGCAGCTCGTGGAGCAATGCCAGCAGCTCAAACTCACTCACCCCGGCGATTTCGCCGTCATCGACCAAAACGAGCTCGTCCTCAAAGGCGTCCTCGACCGCATCGGCCGCGTGACGCGCACGATGTTCACGAAGAAGTACTTCTGATGCTGGGGCGCTTCGGGCATAATTGTCATTGTCGATTTCCGGCGGGCATGGTAAAACCCGCTCCCGCCCCCGAAAAATGTCCCCCGTAATCCGATTCATGGCCGTGCTCGCCACCTCCGCCGCCTTCGTGCAGGCGCAGGAGGCATTGCCCTTGCCTCAATCGCTTTCACCGGTGCTACCCACCTATGACGGCGGGCAATCGCAGGTCATTCCCCAGGCTCCGGCTGTTTTTTTGAAGCCCACCAAATCGATCAAGCCACCGGTTTCCACGCCCGTGGCCGCAAACGGGGTTCCCGTCGAGCCGCCGCCGCTCCAGATTGTTTCCTCCCCGGCTCCCGATACCCGGCTGCGCCGTCTCGTCGTCGTCGATGCCACGATGAGCCCGGATTTGATCCGCCAGACGATCCTCGCCAGCGGTCAGGGCCGGGTGCCAGTGACCATGGCCGGTGGTGTTTCCGCTCCAGCGCCTGTTTTGACGGATTTGGCCGGTTTCTTCGGTGCCACGGCCAATGAAGAGACGCAGAAGAAGGTCATGGACACGGTGAAAAAAGGCATGGGCTCCTCCTCGCGTCGGCTCGGGCGTGTGGAAGTCGTCGGCTGGGTGCCCAGTCAGGGCGTCATGGCCGTGGCCGTGTATCCCGAGAGCTGATCCGCCCGCCTCATGGCCACCAAACGCCCCCGCCGCCCGCTTCAGCCTGCGGAGGAACCATCTCCACCACCCGCGCCCGTGGTCATCTCGAAAGGCCCGCCACGCGTGCTCCTCGCCGAGGAGAGCCTGCCTTACCGTCGTGTCATTCGGGAGGCGCTTACCGCCTTCCGCGAGTGTGAGGTGGATGACACCCCGAGCGGTGAGCATGCCTTTGAAATGGCCCTGCGCCGCGAGTACAGCCTCTTCATCTTCTCCATCCCGCTGCCGGATATGCCCGGTGATTTGCTCGATCGCCTGCTCGTCAAAGCCTACCCGCTCGCCCATCGCGGCACGCACACTGCCCCGCCCATTCTTTTCCTCACACGCCCGGCGGATATGCAGCTCTTCGAGTCCCTCAAGCGTGATGTCCGCGTTCGTGGCAGCCTGTCGTTTCCACCGCGCCTCGATCAATTGCTTTCGCTGACCTCCACACTCCTGCCTGCACGCTCCACGCCCGCATCCGCCGGTGGCCTCTTGCCGCCCGTTATGCCCTTCAGCCAGCCCTCATGACTGCCACCATGTTTCCGCCACGCGATCACCTAGGCATCAAAATCTGCGGCTTCAAAGACCCACAACAGGTGCCGCTCATCTTTGACCTCGGAGCCGATGCCGTGGGCATCAATCTCTGGCCGCAGTCGAAGCGCTACCTCCCACTCGCTGAGGCCGAGCAGCATTTCGCCGAAACCGCCGCGCATCATCACCTCGTCGCCGTCATGGTGAATTCGAGTGCGGCAGAACTCGATGCCACCATCCGCAGCGGACTCTTTCGCAGCCTGCAATTGCACGGCGATGAGCCGCCAGCGCTCGTCGCCGAGCTCATCCAGCGCGGTCAGCATGTCATCAAAGCCTTCCAGGTGCGTGATGCCGCCTCGCTCGATGCCATCGCCTCATTTCCCTGCGCCGATGTCCTGCTCGATGCCTACAATCCCGGCCTCTACGGCGGCGCAGGCCATTCCTTCCCCTGGGACCTTGCCGTGCAGGCTGCGGAGCGCTTTCCAGACAAGCGCATCATCCTCTCCGGCGGCCTCACGCCGCAGAGTATCGCCACCGCCATCTCTCAAACGCATCCTGCCGCCGTCGATGTCGCCAGCGGCGTCGAATCTGCACCGGGAGTGAAGGACCTCGCGTTGGTGGCCGACTTCATCCAGCAGGCACGCGGTTGAGATTTTTCTAACAACTCGCCGCCTTCAATCGTCACTCCGGTCCCGCTCATGCCTTCCGTCACGCTCACTTACGAAACGCCGCAGTTTCTTCAAAAACTCCTCGGCAATGACCTCGCCACCCTTCGTGGCCTTGGCGAAGCCTTCGGCGTGCATCTCACCAGCCGCGAGGCCTGGGTGAAGATTGATGGCGAAGATGATCACGGTGTCGCTCGTGTACGAGATGTCTTTGTGCAGCTCGAACGCGTCCGTCGTCAGGGTGGCGACATCACGCCCGCGATGATCCGCCTCGTCACGGAAAGCGTGCAGCGTGATGCCGGCGATTCGCCCGCCGAGGCCATCATGCATTTGAAGCTACTCAGCACCGGCAAAAAGCCGCCCGTGCTCGCCAAGACGCGCGGCCAGATCGCTTATGTGCAAGCGATGCGCGAAAGCGAGGTCGTCTTCGGCATCGGCCCTGCCGGCACCGGCAAGACCTACCTCGCCATGGCACAGGGCCTTCATCTGCTTCGAGAAAAAGTCGTCCAACGCCTCGTCCTCACCCGTCCCGCCGTCGAAGCAGGTGAAGCCCTCGGCTTCCTGCCTGGCGACCTCAAAGAAAAGATCTTCCCCTACCTCCGACCGCTCTACGATGCCCTCTACGACATGCTCGATCCCGACGAGGCCGAGCGACTCATCGAACGCGGAGCCATCGAGATCGCCCCGCTCGCCTACATGCGCGGTCGCACGCTGAAAAACGCCTACATCATCCTCGACGAAGCGCAGAACACCACCACCGAGCAGATGCTCATGTTCCTCACCCGCCTCGGCGAAGGTGCCCGCTGCGTCGTCACTGGCGATCCCTCCCAAATCGACCTCCGCCGCGGCGTGAAGTCCGGTCTCCGCGAAGCCGTCGAAGTGCTCCAAAACGTCGAAGGCGTGAAATTCGTCCACTTCCTCGCCAAAGACATCGTCCGCCTCCCCGTCGTCCAGCGCATCATCGAAGCCTACGATGCCGCCCGGAAGGAAAGAGCTGATTCGTGACAGTGCTGAATTTGCTCGCCATGCTGCGCCGTGCCTGAAACTGACGAAACACCCATCCACGACGCCCGCGAGGCGTTGCGAAAGCATTTTGGCTTCCGCGAGTTCCTCGACGGCCAAGAGCCGGTGATGGCCTCCATCCTCTCGGGGCGTGATACGATGGTCATCATGCCCACCGGCGGCGGGAAATCGCTCTGCTATCAGCTTCCGGCGATGGTCATGGACGGCGTCACCGTCGTCGTGAGTCCGCTCATTGCCTTGATGAAGGATCAAGTCGATGCGCTGGAGCGTCGCGGCATTCCTGCCACGCTCATCAATAGCAGCCTCTCTCCCGGCGAGCAGATGCAGCGCATCCAAAGCCTGCGAAATGGCGAGTACAAGCTCGTCTATGTCGCGCCCGAGCGCTTTCGCAGCCGCAGTTTTACCAATGCGCTGCGGGAGGTGCAGATCGCCCTCTTCGCGGTCGATGAAGCGCACTGCCTTTCGCAGTGGGGGCATGACTTCCGGCCAGATTACATGCGCCTCGGCGAGGCCCTGCAAAATCTCGACCGCCCGCAAGTCGTCGCTCTCACCGCCACGGCCACACCGGAGGTGCGGGATGACATTCTCCGCACGCTGGCGCTGCGTGATCCGCTCATCGCCATTCGCGGCTTCGAGCGGCCAAACCTGAGCCTCAACATCATCCCCACCAAGACGAACGACGACAAGTATCAGCGCCTCATCAAGCTCATCGCCACGCACAAGACCGGCATCGTTTACTGCGCCACGCGGAAAAAGGTCGAGGAAGTGGGTGCGGAGCTTCGCGAGCGGAAAATCAAATGCATCGAATACCACGGCGGACTCGACGACAAGGAACGCGAAAGCCGCCAGACGAAGTTCATCGAGAAAAAAGCCGATGTCGCCGTCGCCACGAATGCCTTTGGCATGGGCATCGACCGCTCTGACGTGCGCTTCGTGGCTCACTTCGATGTGCCCGGCAGTGTGGAGGCCTATTACCAAGAAGCCGGCCGTGCCGGACGCGATGGCGAGCCTTCGCAGTGTGATCTCTACTTCAACTTTGCCGATACCCGCACCCAGGAGTTCTTCATTGAGGGCAACAACCCTTCGCCCGACATCATCCGCGGCGTTTACCAGGCCCTGTTGAGCCGCGCCGATGCTCAAAACGAAGTCCAGGCCTCCATCGACGACATCACCGATTTCACCGGCGCGAAGAACAGCATGGGCGTCTCCTCCGCGCTGAGCCTGCTGAACCGCCTCGACGTCATCGAGCGCTTCGACATCCCCGGCAAGCGCATCCGTGGCACACGCCTCTTGCAGCCCAAATTGCTCGCTCGAGACCTTCCGCTCGATTTGAAAGCTCTCGCCGAAAAAGACCGTCGCGACCGCTCGAAGCTCAAGGCGATGATCGATCTCTGCTACGACGACAAAGCCTGCCGTCAGGAGCAAATTTTGCGCTACTTCGGCGAGACGGAAACCACTCCCTGCGGCACCTGCGATGTCTGTCGTGCTGAAGGCGTGCAACCACCGCGTGAAGGCACGTCCGAGGAGGTTACCATGCTTCGTCAGACGCTCAGTGGCATCGCTCGCATGGCCACAAAACGCCCCGATGGCTCGTGGGAAGGTCGTTTTGGCAAAGGCCGCATCATCAACATGCTCGTTGGCTCCAAATCGAAGGACATCGTCGATGCTGGCCTCGATCAACTCACCACCTACGGCCTGCTCAAGCAGGTCGGCACCCAGGTGTTGCATCCGTTGTTCATCGAACTCGACAAAGCCGGCCTCATCGAAACCACCACCGATGAATTCCCCAAGATCAACCTCACCCGCCGTGGTGCCGAGGTGATGAAGAATGGCGAGAACATCAAGCTTCGCTGGCCGTCCGCCACCACCGCCTCCAAACCTTCCAAGACCAGCAAAACCGCCCTCAACGAACTCGCCGCCCGCGAGCTCGGTTTCGACGAAGCCCTCTTTGAGAAGCTCAAAAAGCACCGCAACGCCCTCGCCCAGTCCGAAGGTGTGCCGTCCTACATCGTCTTCAGCAATCAAACGCTCGAATTCATGACCCGCCTCAAGCCCAAGACCATCGCCGAAGGCCGTGACATCCGCGGTGTCGGCCACATCAAGGCGCAGACCTATTTACCGGACTTCATCCAGATCATCGCGAAGCACAGCGCATAAGGGAAAAGTAGGCGCATGCGCAGAGCCCGCCTGAAACCTGTTCGATTCTGCCCGAGCGTCTTGCTGCTTGCAGCCGGAGGGCACTTCATGAACCACGCGGCGTGAGCTCATCACCGTCACCCTCCACGTTCAGAAGCCACCCTAGTTGCTGTAGCGCATTGGTTCGGCTGTGCGTTGAAGAGGTGTCATTTGCTTTTCTTTTCGGGTTTGAGGTCATCTGGCAAAAGCAGAAAGCAGGTGCTTCCGCCGTAAAGCTCACCGAAAGCCTGCGACCCCATCGGCACCTCAACGTAGAATCTTGAAAGTGGGTATTCCCGCCATTTGGTTGGTGAGACTGTTGGATGTTCCTTGATGCGTTCTCTCACAACCGTGAGTATTTCTGCTTGGCCTGTTAACACTTCAAACTTGTGGTTGATGGAGACGGATTCCATTCCTCCTAATTGTGAATTGGAAAGGTTGATCAAATGAGCAACACCATCCGAATTATTGTCATCGCGCTTGATAAAGATGAGAAAACGATCCCCGACACGGACAATCGGAGTTTCCGATCCCTTCGGGCGTCGGATCCAATACGGCGAATTCGCATTCTGTGGTGGCTTACCCTTCAATGACTCTTCCACCTTCAACGAGAGCTGAAATGCTGAATCTGACTCCTTGCGTGAGTCAGTGATTACGTAAGTGCCTATGCTGGTAGAGGTATCTGTGAGCCATTCGAGGCTTGCCCCAACACTTATCTCGCCACGAAGAGTCAAGGAGACGATTGAGAATAGGAAAGCAAAGACTGTGGTTCTCATGGTGCTATTGAGGTTGTGCAGAACAAACTGGATATCTAACAGACCGTGAGGTTTGTCAGCGGCTTTATCGCCAACTTCTTTGTCAGAAACGTAATGCCGTGGGCGCTTATGGAGGCCGCTTTAGCTTCATATGTTTTTGCCGGGCAACAAGAATGTGATCTTGCCAAGGCATAGGCCATCAAGGCTCAGAAACATGAAACCCTGCCCCGCTCAGCGGTACTTCGAGAGACCAACGAGATACTGCTGAGCGAGTTCCGTCTTCGGCTGCGTGAAGAATTGGGAAGCGGGGGAGGACTCTTGGACCTTGCCGGCGGCGAGGAAGACGACCCAATCGGCGACTTGGCGGGCAAAGCTGATCTCGTGGGTGGCGAGGACGATGCTTTGACCGGCCTCGGCGAGCTCGCGGATGACATCGAGGACCTCGCCAGTCATCACGGGATCGAGGGCGGAGGTGGGTTCATCGAGCAAAAGAAGCTTCGGCTTGGGCGCGAGAGCTCGTGCGATGGCCGCTCGCTGCTGCTGGCCGCCGGAGAGTTGCGAGGGACGTTTATGTTCGTGCCCTTCGAGGCCGAGACGATGCAGGAGTTCGAGCGCCCGCTGCTCCGCCTGCACGGCGGACATGCCGTGAACCTCACCCAGCGGCAGCGTGATGTTTTGCAGGGCGGTGAGATGCGGGAAGAGGTTGTAGCCTTGGAAGACGAAGCCGTTGCCGCGTCGCTCGGCGAGAGCGCCTTCTTCATCGTTGGGCAAGGTTCGGCCATCGAGTGTGACGTGACCTTCCTCCGGCACGAGCAGGCAGCCGAGCACGCGCAGCAATGTGGATTTGCCGCCGCCCGAAGGGCCGAGCAGGGCGATGACGCGGGCTTCTTCTCCCGTCGAGAAATCGGTCCCATCGAGGGCGGCGTGAGCGCCGTAGCGTTTCGTCAAAGCGTGGGCTTCAAGTTTCATACGCGAACCTCCCTTCCAGCTTCCTCGCCAGTCGGGCGAGCGGCAGCGTGAGGATCAGATAGGCCACCGCCAGCGGCAAATAACCTTCCAGCGGGGCATAGCTGGCCGCATTCATCACTTTGACCTTCTGCACCAGCTCCTCGATGCCGATCACCGAGAGCAACGAGGAGTCTTTGAGCAGGGAAACGAGTTGGCCGGTGGTGCCAGGCAAGGCTCGGCGCAGCGCCTGCGGGATGATGACGTAGCGATAGGTCTGCGAGCGGTCAAAACCGACCGCCCGAGCGGCTTCGAGTTGGGAGGCACCGATGCTTTCCACCGCGCCGCGGAAGATCTCGGCGAGGTAAGCGGCATGAAAGCAGCCCAGCAGTGCCACGCCGGCCACCATCGGGTATCGCACATGCAGCGCCTCGGCGATGATGTAGTAGCCGATGAGGAGTTGCACGAGCAGCGGCGAGCCACGCACGATCTCGATCATGCCGGAGCTGAGCAGTTTCACCGGCTCCAGCCGCGAGCGAGCACCGAGCATGAGCAGAAAGCCCAGTAGCACGCTCACCAGCATCGCGGCGAAGGACAGCCCGAGCGTCGTCAGCCATCCGAGGGCGAATTGAGTGCGGTATTTCCACACGCCCGCCCAGTTCCACCGGTAGTCCACGGAGACAAACATCGCATAAAGCACCGCCGAGACTGCCACGAGGACCACCGCCGTCCAGAGGACGCGGGATCGCAGCGGGGAAGTAGGGTCACGGTGCATGCTCAAGCGCCTTCCTCTACCTGCCCTCGGAAAAATGGAAAGTGATTCATCTCACTCCGCCGCCTGCGCTTTCGGCGGATGGCGGTCGGCATTGATCCACTGCTGGATCTCGGTCCAAAAACTCTCCACCGGCAAAGCAAAAGTCGTCACACGATCCACGCGGGCGATGTTGATGCCCACGACCTTGCCATCAAACGTGGCGAGCGGGCCGCCCATGTCCGAGGGAGCGAGTGGGATGTCATGCTGGAGAGCATCGGGAAAGCTGTCGGTGCGCAGGGAAATACCGCCATTGGCAAAGTCTTCACCTTCCCAGTTCTGAATGACTTTCGTGCGGCTGGCGAGACGCACGCGGCAGCTTTCCTCCTTGCCTCCACGCAGGTAGCGCACCTCGACGTATTCGCCCGGCTGGCGCTTGTTCACGATCTCGTGTACGCGTTTGAACTGCACCACCGGCTCGTCGGCGATGGAAAGGATCACGTCTTCCGCCTGCAAGCCCGCCGCTTCCGCCGGGCTATCGGTGGCGATCCCGATGATGCGCACGCCCTGCGCCTCCTTTGGCGCTTTTTCATCCATGCGGATGCCCAGGGCCGCGCCATTGCCGGGAATCTGGCGGCGATTCGCACTGATGATGCCGATGCGTGGCTCACGAGATGCTCCCGAGCTGCTGCAGAGCCACTGACCATGTGAAAGCGAGCGCGTGGCACCGAAGTTCGCGGCCCGCAGTTTGCTCAAACCGACGGCCTGGGCCAAAACGAGGTCGAAACGCACATCGCGATGAATTTCACGAAGTTCCGCCGTGCGGCCCTCCGTGAGCTTCAGGCGCACTTTTTCGAGATCGGGCACCTCGCTGGCCTTGGTGAGGATGTAGCCGTCGATGCCGACAATCGTCGCCGCACACACGGGACGTCCCAGCAGGCTCTCGATGCGTGCCGAGCAGGCCAGCACCGGCTGAGCGACCTTTTCCACCGCCACAAGGGTTTGCTTTCCATTCGTGCGCTGCTCCGGCGGCAAGGTCGGGCGTGGGGATTCGGCGAGGAGTGAGAATGACGAATGCAGAATGGCGAATGACGAAAGGAGCCAGCGAGAGGCTCGCGGGCTTGTTTGGGCATTCAGCATTGAGATTTCTTTCGTCATTCGGAATTCGTCCTTCGTCATTCCCCTTCACGGGGCCTTTGGGCCAGCGTCACGGGGACTTTGCGTTCTTTGCCGTCCGTGCGCAGCCGCAGGGTGACCAAATCACCGGCGGCTTTGGTTTTGATGGTGGCGGTGAATTGCTGCTGATCGGTCATGGCATCGCTGTTCACGCCGAGGATCACATCCCCCACACGGACCCCGGCTTTTTGGGCAGGAGAGCCGTCGATCACATCCGCCACTTCGAGTTCGACCTCATCGCTCATGCGAGTGGCCACGCCGAGATAGCCGCCAGCGCCTGTGCCCCAGGTTTTGATGACTTGCGAGGCCTGCATGGCCTCCCACGAGCGGAGGAAGGGAGCCATGGAGACGTGGACGTTTTGATCGCGGTTCTCCCAGATCTGGCTGTGAATGCCGATGACCTCGCCAGCGATATTGAAGAGCGGCCCGCCGGAGTCGCCACCCATGAGCACGCAATCGGTGTGGAGGCTGTTGGCGGTTTGTTTGACGATCTTTCCCACGCGAAGCACCGCGCCGCGTGCTTTGTCGAAGCCGCCGGGATGTCCCAGCGCGAAGCACCACTCGCCGGGCTGCGCTTTGACCACCTCGCGGCTGAGATTCACGCTCGGCCAGGGTTTGCCGCGGTCTTTGAGCTGCGCCAGCGCCGCATCCGTGGCCTGATCGAGGCCGAGGGACTTCGCGGTGGTGACGCTGCCGTCATCGAGCACCACGCGGATGTCGCGACCCGGCTTGTCCACGACGTGCGCGGCGGTCAAAATGAGGCCGGTGGAGGAAATGATGACGCCGCTGGCCGTGCCACCGCCGGTTTGGATCGCCACGAGGGCGGGACGCACCTGCGGCAGGCGCTTTTGCACCTCCGACTGGATGCGCAGCAGGCTGGCGAGGTCATTTTTCTCCTGCGCAGGCAGCACACCGATCAGCGCCCCGAGGAGCGTGGAGGTGATCAGGAGAAAACGGGGGATGGGGAGCAGCATGCGCGTGGCGGAGACTAGCGAAACGTCGCCCGCTGGTCAATCCAGCACACGAGCGGGGAAATCTGCGGTTGAATACGAGGCAGGGCCGCGCTTCTCTCGCCGCTCACCTCCCCCAACATACTCCTTACATGAACTACGATCTCATCGTCATCGGCGGCGGCCCTGCGGGCTACGTCGCCGCCATCCGCGGCGCTCAACTCGGTAAAAAAGTCGCCTGCGTCGAAAACGACCGCGCGGGTGGTACCTGCCTGAACTGGGGCTGCATCCCGACGAAAGCACTCCTTAAAAACGCCGAGCTGTATCACACCATCACGCACCGTGCGGCGGAGTTTGGCCTGAAGATCGGCAGCGTTGAGTATGACTGGTCCAAAGTCATCGGCCGTAGCCGTGGCGTGAGCGACAAGCTCAACAAGGGCATCGAATTCCTCTTCAAGAAGAACAAGGTCGATTACCTGAAAGGCACCGCCAGCATCCCCGCCGCCGGCAAAGTGGAAGTGACCGCCGCTGACGGCACCAAGGCCACGCACGAAGCCGCGAACATCCTCATCGCCACCGGCGCTAAAAGCCGCCCGATGCCCGGTTTCCCCTTCAACGGCACCACCGTCATCGGCAGCAAGGAAGCCATGACCATGGCCACCCAGCCGAAGAGCGTCATCGTCATCGGCGCGGGTGCCATCGGCATTGAGTTCGCCTACTTCTTCAACGCCTACGGCACGAAGGTGACCGTCGTCGAAATGCTGCCCAACATCCTCCCGGTGGAAGACACCGAGGTGAGCCAGACTTTGGAAAAGAGCCTCACGAAGGCCGGCATCCGCATCCTGACCAACACCAAGGTCACCGGCACCTCCGAGGACGGCAAAGGCGTGAAAATCACCGTCGAAGGAGCCGCCACCGAAACGCTGGAGGCCGATGTGGCCCTCGTCGCCATCGGTGTGGCCCCCGTGCTGCCCGGCGGCATCGAATTGAAGCTCACCGATCGCGGCTGGCTCGACACCAACGACCGCTATGAAACCTCCGTCAAAGGCATCTACGGCGCAGGCGACATCATCGGGCCGCCTTGGCTTGCTCACGTCGCCAGCTACGAGGCCGTGCAGGCGGTGGAAGGCATGTTCACCAAGCACAAGCCCAAGAAGGTCACCATCTTCCCCGGCTGCACTTACTGCCATCCGCAGGTGGCCAGCATCGGCCTCACCGAGCGTGCCGCGAAGGAAAAGGGCCTCAAGTTCAAGATCGGCAAGTTCCCCTACGTCGCCAGCGGCAAGGCTCTCGCCGCCGCCGAGCCCGAAGGCTTTGTTAAGATCCTCTACGGCGAGCCACACGGTGAAATCATCGGTGCCCACATCATCGGCAGCGAAAGCACCGAGATGATCGCCGAAATCGGCCTCGCCATGAACCTCGAAGCCACCTGGGACGAAATCGAAGCCACCATCCATGCCCATCCGACGCTCAGCGAGATGGTCAAGGAAGCCACCGAAGTGGCCAAGGGGCATCCGATTCATGTGTGATCCAACCTTTTGAAAGTTCATGCCGCGAAAAATCCGCCAGCTCATTTCTGATTTGAAGCTGGCGGGTTTTTTCTTGGATCGTCAGAAAGGCTCGCATCGTCAGTTTAGACATTCACAATGGCCGGGCATTATGACCTTGAGCGGTGGCGAGGGTGACGATGCCCAGCGCTATCAGGAGAAGCAGGTCACCCAAGCCATTGCACACACACGCAAGAAGTGATTTAATTCCGCCATGAAGATCGCCGATCAATATCATCGCTTCGTTCGCTGGTCAGATGAAGACCAGCTCTACATCGGCTACTGCCCCGACTTGTACTTCGGTGGTGTGTGTCATGGTGAAAGCGAGGAGCAAGTCTATGCCGAGCTTTGTGGCACCATCCGTGATGAGATCGAGCACCGGCAGCAGCGAGGCGAGACCATGCCGCAACCTGCCGTGCGGGTCACTCGGGATGTGGAACTGATGGCGGCATGAATGATGGGGATCGTCACTTCACCGAAGCGCCATGCCCCTCGACGACCTCATCACCGGCACCGACATCGCCGAAGCCATGACGGCTGGATGGCGCTATGTTTTTAGCCCGGACTACCGATCAAAAAAGGAAGCCGAATGGCGGGAGTTGGGTTGGAGGTGGAAGCTCTTCGAGGTGTTGATTGGACTGTTTGGCATCCTGGCGACTTTTGCGCTGGCTAGCCTGCTTATTTGGGTAGCTTGGCCTTCCTTCTGATGATCTCTTCCTACAACCGCTCCAAGGTCATTCGCGGTGTGCTCTGCCTGCTCGGCAGTCTGGTTTGCTACCTGCTTGCGTGGCTTTTCTTCCGTTACGGCTCTGCCATGGCTTTGCATGTTTTCGGTTTTTCAACGGATTGGGCCATCGGCATCGCGATTGCGGCCTTGGTGGGTGTCACCTGGAGTGGCTATCACACCTGGAAGCGTGGACAAGGCTTCCAGACCTACATCGAATCAGCCCTCTATCATAATCTGGCTGGAGCAGCGGATACGGGTGGAGCCGAAGTCGTGGACTACTACGCACGGCAGGTCACTGGCCCGGCCTTCGTGCTTAGCCAGATTTTTCTCGGCGGGCCTTTGTTCGCGCTGCGCGGGCTGCGGCATTTCAAACAGCTTCTCCCGAACGAGGCCGGATTGGAGCAAAAGCTTCATTCCATGCTTGGCGTCCTTCGGCAGGCAAACAAGTGGCAGTCGATCACTGAATATCCAGGGCAGGAGCGGGAGATTCTGATGCTGGCGCAGATGAAACAGATCGATTTCAGCGCCCACAAGGGCATCCCAAGATTCAAAGCCTCAACTGACGATGGAATTTAACTTCGATTTTCGCCGCCTGCTGCTCCTGGCCTTACTGCTGGGAGGTTTTGCCGTCTTTGGAGGCTTTCAGGCACCCGAGGTGCCAAAGGATGGCTTTCATTCTGCTGCTCGGGTGCGCAAGGCATGGAGCTATTGCGTGGTATTGTTCGTGGCGGGTGCTGTCAGCGCCACCTTGATCGACCACACCGTTGGCTACATGCCCCCGATGAGCCTTCGTCCTGGTTACATCCTGCTGGGGGCGGTGCTGATGTTCGCCGGAGGTTTTTTGCTGCACCACTTGAAGCAGTCAATTCATCGGCAGGAAAGGTCTGACGCGGCAGCCAGCGTGAGCAACGCGTGAAACTGATTGCCTCCGAGCCGGAGGCTCGACGGAAAAAAGCCGGTGGTGCAACCACCGGACAAAGGCCGTTCCTCACACTACCCAGATTTGCTCCCTGAAAGGGGGCGAGAAGGGGACTTCAGCTCCTTCGGGAGCGAGGCCTGGTTGCGCATGCTTCTCGCGCTCCTGCCGGAGCGCCAGATTCGGCGTTGGGCGTTCCGGTCGTTGCACCACCGGCTAGCCTCTCGCGAGCCTCCGGCTCACCGGTGTCGCCAACTTCCAGCAAGAAGCGCTTCATGCCTTCGTTTCGGCGGGCATGAACGCGTTTCGCCTCAGTTCCGCCCTGTTATTTGCCCTTGGTTTCGCCAGCCTTCAGGCGGCGTCGTTGCCGGAGAGCCGGAAGATTGATGAATTGCTGGCTCAGGGCTGGCAAAAGGCTGGCGTGCAGCCGAATCCCGCCGCCAACGAGGAGGTGCTCGTGCGCCGCCTTTACCTCGACATCGTCGGGCGCATCCCCAGTGTCGAGGAGACGCAGGCCTACCTGAAGTCCAGCGACCCCGAAAAGCGCTCGAAGCTCATCGACAGCCTCCTGGGCTCCACCGGCCACACCAGCCACATGTTCAATTACTGGGCCGATGTGCTCCGCCTCTCGGATAATGTGAAAGGCCGCCTCACCGCCGAGGCTTACGAGGAGTGGCTCAAGAAGCAGCTCCACGCGAATACGCCTTACGATCAGATGGTGCGCAATCTCCTCACCACCGATGGCGGTGTGTGGGACAGCGGCAGCATCGGCTTCTGGCAGCGGGATGAGAACAAGCTCGATCACCTCGCCTACACCGTGCAGGTCTTTCTTGGCACCAGCATCGTATGCGCCCAATGCCATGACCATCCCTTCGATAAGTGGACGCAGATGGATTATTACCACATGGCCGCCTTCACCTGGGGCATGGACACCAAAAGCCGGGGCTTTGAGGTGATCAAAAAAACGAGGGCACCCGAGATCGACAAAGCCGCTCTCAAGACCATGGACAAAAAAGAGCGCAAAGAATACCTCGCGAAGGTCCAGGCGGGCAAAAAGTACGCCGAGTCCGAGGTCAGCCGCGAGGACCTGCAAAAGGTGAAGCAGGCCATGCAGGATGTGATGAAGCCGCTGCGCTACACCAGCGCCCAATGGGAGGAGGGAAAGCTGCCCGCGCTTCCGCAT
The DNA here is from genome assembly GCA_044370285.1 of Prosthecobacter sp. Taxonomy (GTDB): domain Bacteria; phylum Verrucomicrobiota; class Verrucomicrobiia; order Verrucomicrobiales; family Verrucomicrobiaceae; genus Prosthecobacter. The sequence goes on along the minus strand of JBILVU010000021.1, from coordinate 4,564 downwards.
GACTACAAATACACCAATGCCAAGCCCGGCGATAAAGTGGAGCCGAAGGCCATGTTTGGCCCTGCAGCACCGGTGAAGGAAGGCCAGAGCACCATCGCCACCTTCGCCGGATGGATGACCAGCCCGGAGAATCCACGCTTCACCACCGTCATCGCCAATCGCATGTGGAAGAAAGCCTTTGGCCTCGGCCTCATCGAGCCGGTGGATCAAATGACGGACAGCACGGTGGCCGCAAATCCCGCGCTGATGGAATACCTCACGCAGCTCATGATCGAGAATAAGTACGCGCTGAAGGATTTCCTCCGCGTGCTCTACAACACCGATGCCTATCAGCGTGCCGCCACCACACAGGAGGTGCCTGCGGGTGAGGTGTACCACTTCACCGGTCCCATCCTCCGCCGCATGAGCGCCGAGCAGATCTGGGACAGCCTCGTCACCCTCACGCGGGGAAACATGGACGACGCCGTCGATGACGAAAACATCCGCCTTCATCAGTATCTCGACGATCTCGCCATGTTCCTCGGCACGCTGCGTGATAAAGGAGCGCAAGGCATCGTCGAGATCGCCCGCCAAAACGCCGACCGCCTCACGGCGAACCGCGAGAAGCTGGCCAACATGCAAAAGCAACTCGCCGAGGCGAAAAAGAACGGCTCGGAAAGCAGCATTGACGTGAAAGCCATCATCCGCGAAGCCCAGCAGCTCCGCCGCGAGACCGAGCGGGATTTTCTCATCGCCCTCGTCGGGGAGGATCGCGCTGCCGATCTCCGCCAAGGCTACAAAGCCAAGCAGGATAGCCCCAAACGTCCTCAAATCGATCCCAAGCTGCTTGCCAGCATGACCATGGAGCAGCGCCGCGAGTTCATCAAAAACGCCGCGAAGGCCGGTGGCGGCAAAGACGGCCTCAGCCTCGCCTCCCGCGCCTCCGAGCAGCAGAGCCCTGCGAAGGCCGGCACCTTCCTCCGCACTTTCGGTCAGAGTGATCGCGAGCTCATCGAAAACGCCAGCACGGATGCCTCCGTGCCCCAGGCCCTCGCCCTCATCAACGGCCCCGTTCTCGATGCCCTCACGAGCCCTGTTTCAAAGCTTTCCGAAAGCCTGCAAACAGCCTCCACGACGGAGGAGAAGATCGAAATGCTTTACGAAGCCCTTTTGAGTCGTGCGCCCACGGGGGATGAAAAGGCCATCGCGAATCAGGTCGTCACCGAACGCGGTGAAAAAGCCGTCGCCGATGTTCTTCATGCTTTGATCACCGGATCGCAGTTCCTTTTCGTGCAGTGACCACTAGCCTGCATTTCTCACACCCGGAGCGAGGGTGACGGCGTTGATGTTTGTAGTTCGGCCTTCAGGCCGTGATTCCAAGCTCCTGAACGGGCTGAAGCCCGAACTACGAACATCTTGGCGTCCTTGAACAAACCGTCGAATCATCGGCAGCAGGTGTGAGAAATACGGGCTGGTCGGATGCGCAACTGTGCACTGACTAAGCACCGCGATGTGCCCTTGCTCGGCCTGCCCGGCTCACGGAGCCGCCTTGATTTCGACGACGGAATCCTCCGCATCCATGAAGAGGATGAACTTTTTGCCGACCATGGCCTTGTTGGCATCGGAGTCGTCCGTGTGGCGGATCATCTGCTCCGGGAATTTGACATAAAACTCATCGGGGGCCATGCCCGTGCGCTGAGCCTTCGTCATCACGCCAGCGCGGATTTCTTTGCCTTCGGCGTCTTTGAAGACCAACTCGGCGGAGCCCGCAGAAAACACGCAGTCCACATAGGTGACGGTTTTCTTTGTGAGCACTCGTTCGCTGGAGGCGACGCTGGGATTGCGGGCTTTTTTGAGCACGAGCACGGGTTTCGAGCCGGGCTCGATGGCCATGCGGAAGATGCTTTCGGCCTGTGTTTTGGAATCGAAGCTGCCAAAGAGGAACTCTTTGCCGCTGGGCAGCCAGCTTGGGCCGTCGGCGTAGAGGCCCTTCGGCGTCACGCGGGTGATCTTGCCCGTGGCGATCTCGATCTGGAAAACGGCGGAGGGCGGGCCTTCATCTTCGGGCTTGGCCTCTGCATCGACGAGCTGCTCAAGCAACGCGGTTTTGCCATCCGGAGACACGCTGAGGTGGGTGGGCATGGATAAACCTTCGATCGCTTTGCTTTTGGGAAGGTTGGTCAATTTCGCGGCTCCGCTGCCATCGATTTTGGCGAGGTAAAAGCTCTCCAAATCATGGCAGAGCCAATCGGAAGTGCCCGGGATGTTGGCAAAGCCCGCCACCTGTCGCACGCCCTTGTCGATAACGATTTGAAAACCGCCGCCGGAGGCGTTCACGGAGGCCAGAGACCAATCCGTCTCGATGAAATGATTGAAGAGCAGGGTCTTGCCATCGTGGCTCCAGATGGCTCCGAATTCGTTTTGGCCTTCGATGCCCTTCACGAGGCTCGACTTGCCCGTAGAGAGATCGTAAATGGCGATGCGGCGGTTTCTGTCATCGTCTGATTTGGTGTAGGCGATCTTCGTGCCGTCGGGCGAAAGGCTGGGATCAGCTCCCTCGACGAGCTTGCGAACTTTAGGCTTGGTATCCGCGAGGTTGGCGACGGCGATGTGTGTTTCCGATTGGAAGGCCACGGTTTGAGCCGAAGCAGCGCTGACGATGGCGATGAAGGTAAGTAGAAGAGGGCGGAGCATGGGGAGATTTTTTTTCAGCGGCAGATTAGTGTGATGGTCCAGTTCGTGCAATCGTGGCGTCAATGAAGTTGCTTGTTCTTCTCTTTCTCAGCCTTTGCAGCAGTGTGTGCTTTGCGGCAGACAAACCGCGTCGCACACCGAAGTGGTCGCCAGAGAACACACGCCTCGTGGTGATCAGCCTTGCTCGCTTTGCAGGTGAAAAAGACGGTGCCACATCCTTCTCAATCTCTGACCGTCTCGACGATCCGCTGGTGGAGCTTTTCATCGAACGCGGCGTGCCGGAGGATCAGGTCCTGTATCTCAAAGACGCAGAAGCCACGAAGGCGGAGATCACCGAGCAGTTCCCCGCCTTTCTCGCTGAGAGCACGGAGGATGAGACGCTGATCTTTTACTACAGCAGCCACGGCGGCTACGATCCCAAGACCGGGACGCATACCTTTTATGCCTTCGATGGCCCGATGCCCATCGGGTGGTTCGCGGGGAAGATCGAAGCGAAATTTGAAGGCACGCAGGCGCTGCTTTTCTCCGACTGCTGCTTCTCCGGTGGCCTCGTGGAACTCGCGAAGGTGCGCACGAAGACGCCCATCTCCTTCGGTGCCCTGAGCACCACCGGCTCGTGCAATCTCGCTTACAGCGGCTGGCGTTTCACGGATGTGCTCCTGCGGGCGTGGTCCGGTGATGTGGCAATGGATGTCGATGAGACGGGCACGATCAGCTTTGATGAGCTGTGCGTCTTTGCGGAGCGCTACATGGCCTTCGTAGCGGAGGGAAAGCCGCTCTACGCCAGCATAGGGCGCTTCAACGGTGAACTCGTCCTCTCCAAGACGGATCGGCCTGCGAAGGAAGGCATCGGAGCACTCGTCGAGGCTCGCGAAGGCAAGTCCTGGTTCAAAGCCGAGGTCGTTGATGTGAAATTCGATGGCAGCGGCGACCCCAAACTGCTTCGCGTTCATTTCACGGATAAAAGCCGCTACTCGAAACGAGCCTGGGTATCACCGGAAGACATCCGCGAATACGCTTACAAGACCTACAAAATCGGAGCCAAGGTCGAGATTCGTAATGCTGCGGGTGAATGGCTCCCCGGCAAGGTGATCGATGCCTTCGAGCACATGCACGAGTGCAGCTACGACGGTAAATCGGTGCTCCACCACGAGTGGATGTCTCCCTCACGCATCCGGCTGCGCCGCTAGGCAGCGCTATTCTCGCGTGATCAGCTCATCCAGATTCAGCACGATGCGAGTCACCGCCACCCAGGCGGCGTTTTCGGCGGCTGGGATACTGGGCACCGCGTGAGTGCCAATGGCGGCTTTCGCTTCGTCGGCGGAGGCGTTTTGGTAAGTGTAGCGGGACTCTTCGAGCAGCTTTTGCAGGGCGGAGACTTCCTGCGCCTTCGGGCTCCGAGCCACGCAGTATCGAAACGCCTGCGTGAGGCGTGATGCATCGTCTTTGAGGCTCGCATCACTCAAGAGGCGCTTCGCGAGGGCTTGAGCGGCTTCGGAGAATGCTTCGGCATTGAGGGTGGTGAGGGCTTGCAGCGGGGTGTTGCTCACGGTGCGGCGCACGTTGGTGGTGTTGGCATCCGGGCAGTCAAAGGTGGTGAGGTCAGGATGCGGGGCGGTGCGTTTGAAGAAGGTGTACATGCCACGGCGGTAGCGGTCCTCGCCCTTGCTCGTGATCCATTTGAAGTTCCCCGCATAGCTCAGCGCATCAATGCCCTCCGGGATCGGCGGATACACGCTCGGGCCGCCGATCTTCGCCGACAGCAGACCGCTGGCACCGAGGTAAAGATCCCGCACGATCTCGCCATCCACGCGGAGACGGTTTTGACGCCAGAGAAGGTAGTTCTTCGGATCAATCTCCATCACGGCTGTTCGTAGTTCGGGCTTTAGCC
>JBILVU010000088.1:0-25182 GCA_044370285.1 Prosthecobacter sp. | reverse complement strand
TCCTGATAATAACCTGGAATCGTATAGCTCTGCATGACTTCCTCGGCGTGCTGGCTCACCGCCATGCGCAAGCCGTAGGAAGTGCTGCCCGCCGTCTGGCCGAGCTGCACGCTGCCGAGGTGGATGGCTGCGCCGATGGTGGCCTGATTGCTCACATCAAGGTCCGTGTAGGACTGGGCGGTGGCGGTGTAGCAGGACATCAAGCCCAGCACGACAGAGACAAGGGTGCGAATGGTCTTCATAAGGCGTTAATTAATGCATTCGTCTATGTTGTAGCCGATCACCCCCATGCCATGTCCACATAAATCCTCGGATTTTTCTTGCCAGAATCGTCACACATTAGGTAAAAGCTGGCTGCTATGAACAACTACTACCTCAATCGCCTGAACATGGGCCGCAAGGTCTATGCTTGTCTCGACTCCCTGGATCACACGCCGCTTTGGAAGGGAAAAACACCCCTCGCCCTCGAAAAAGCCATTGATGAAGGTCGTGTGCTCCTGGCTGGACTGGAAAAGCTGGCTCAGAATCAAGGACTCGATACCACCGGCAATGCAGCGGATAAGGCCCGCGAGGAAAAAGAGCTCGAAGACGCGGCCCACGAGCTGGGACGCCTCGTGGTTTGCTGCTGCCGAGCCGCCGGTGATGAGGCCGGAGCCGCTACCTACGATATGCCCATCTCCGGTTGGCGTCGTATGCGGGACGAAAATCTCCTGCAAACCTCTCGCGCTCTGGAAGCCAAAGCAGTCGAGCTAGCCGCCTCGCCGAAGGGCGCTGAATTCGGCATCACCCCGGCCGCTGTGGCCGCCCTGAAAAAGGAGGCTGATGACTACGCCGCCCTCATCGTGGCACCCGATGATGCCATCAGCGGCAAAGCCGCCCTGACCAAGAAAGTTCGTCCCGCCTTCCTAGCCTTTGAGACTCAACTCCAAACCATCGACGATCTAATCCTACCCCTCCGCAGCACGGAGGCGGGAGCACTCCTCGTCGCCAAATACCAAGAGGCCCGCACCATCAACGACCGTGGCCGCCGCCCCGGCAAGGAGGAGCCAGCTCCCACGCCCGCTCCGAAACCGGCGGCGTAAGCGCAGGATGGAAACGCTTTCGGCATTCTGACGAATGCCGCTACGGCGGGCAAAAGGGCCATTGCGGAACTTTTTGACGTTTTTGCGGACGCTTGAGAGGTGGTTGCCGCGCCCTTTGCCTGTTTTGCAGGCGTTTTCAAAATAGTGGCGGCGGTTGGTGGACCTATTGCAGCCATTTTGAGGTATTTTGCGGCGGATCACACCTTCTTTGCAGCGAAAATCAGTGCTTGGCAGGCGTTTGAGGGGCTATTGCAACGGCTGGTGGCCATTTTGCAGCGGGTTGAGAGGCTCTTGCAGCGGTTGGCAAGGCTTTTGCAGATAGGTGAAGTTGTGTCGCTTTCTGTGGAGTCCGGTCTTTTTGCCATCGCAAGTCCCCTGCCCTGAGCGGCGTTTGATGCCGCAGACATTCGTCATTCTGCCTTCATCATTCGACCTTCCCCTTCATGCATCCCGTCGAGCACCAGATTCAGCAAACACGCCGCGAGTTCTTCAACACGAGCGCCAGCGGGCTGGGGGCCTTGGCTCTCGGCTCGTTGCTCACGCAGGAAGGCATTCTCAGTGCCGACACCGTGGCTGATCCGCTGCTGCCCAAGCCTTCGCACTTCCAGGCGAAGGCGAAGAACTGCATTTTCATCTTCTTCGAGGGCGGGCCGAGCCAGATGGATCTGTTCGATCCGAAGCCGAAGCTCAATGAACTGAACGGCCAGCCGCTGCCGGACAGCATGACGAAGAACGTGCGCTTCGCTTTCATCCGCAAAGAGACCGCGAAGCTCATGGGCAGCCCGCGGAAGTTCGCGAAGCACGGCCAGTGCGGCATGGATTTCAGCGATCTGCTGCCGCACATGGCGAAGCAAGCCGATGACTGGCTCATGGTGCGCAGTTTGCACACGGACCAGTTCAATCACCACCCCGGCCAGCTCGTGCTGCATTGCGGCCGGGCGCAGTTTGGTCTGCCCACGATTGGTTCGTGGCTGAATTACGGCCTTGGCAGCATGTCGCGAAATCTACCGGGCTACGTCGTGCTGAACAGCGGACGCGGCACCAGCGGCGGTGCCTCACTCTGGCAAAGCGGTTTCCTGCCGAGCACTTACGCGGGCGTTTTGTTCCGCAATCAGGGCGAGCCGGTTTTGAACCTCAAAAACCCGCCGGGCATCCCGATGAACCTCCAGCGCAAGGGACTCGACACGTTGATGGAGCTGAATCAGAGCCGCTACGATCAAATCCGCGATCCGGAGATCGCCAGCCGCATCGCCGCGTATGAACTGGCCTTTCGCATGCAGTCTTCCGCGCCGGAATTGATCGACCTCAAAGGCGAGGACGCCAAAACGCTCGAAATGTATGGCGTGGATCGGCCTGATCCGAACATCAAAGCCACCCGCGGCGGCGGTCCCGGCCAGTATAAATCCTTTGCCACGAACTGCCTGCTCGCCCGCCGCCTCGTCGAGCGTGGCGTGCGCTTTGTGAGCATCATGCACGCAAGCTGGGACCATCACAGCAATCTCAACGACGAGCTCAGCTACAATGCTGGCATGGCCGATCAACCCATCGCCGCGCTCATCAAAGACCTCAAACAACGCGGCATGCTCGATGACACCATGATCGTCTGGGGCAGCGAATTCGGCCGCACGCCGCTCGGCGAAAATCGCGGCGGCAATCCGAACGCCACCGGCCGCGATCACCATCCCTTCGCCTTCACCATGCTCGCCGCCGGGGGCGGCCTCAAAGGCGGGCAAATCTACGGCGAGACCGACGAAATCGGCTGGAGCATCACGCGTGATGCCGTCGATCTGCACGACTTCCACGCCACGATGCTGCACCAGTTCGGCTTTGACCACCTGCGGCTCACGCATCGGTTTCAGGGCCGCGATTTCCGGCTCACCGATGTGGCGGGCAAGGTCATCAAACCGTGGATCGCGTGAGCAGCGGTGTGTTTTGCGCCTTGAAGTTTCCCGGCGAGCCGGTATCTCCACTCCGCTATGAAGCATACCCTCCGCTCCCTCCTCCTCATCGCCGCTGCGGCCGCTCTTTCGAGCTGCGCCGCCGTCAAAAAAGGCAACTACTCCACCTCCTTTGACCCGCCCGCAAAAGCCGTCAAAAACCCCGCCGCCGTCAAGGTGAAGCTCAGCACCAGCGCCCAGCGTGTTTACGTCATGGAAGGCAATGAAGTCCTCCTCGCCACGCCTTGCTCCGTCGGCACCGCCAGCAGCCCCACGCCACTCGGCACCTTCACCATCTACAGCAAGACCGCCAACCGCCGCCGCGTGAGCAGCCCCGGTGCTGGTTACCCGATGACCTTCTGGATGGAATTCAAGAGCGCCTACGGCATGCACTGGGGCTTTGTGAAGCCTTATCCCTGCACCCACGGCTGCGTCCGCCTCCCGATCGCTTCCGCGAAGAAGATCTTCGGCATGGTCCGCACCGGCACCCCGCTCATCATCGCTACCTCCCATCCTGAAGACGCCACCATCGGCAAATCGCTGCCCGTCCTCGACGACAGCACCCTGCCTGACCCACCCGATAGCTACATGCTGAGCCCGAAGGTCTTTGAAGACGCGGCCCGCGGCAAGCTTTACAACTACTAATCGCCAACTTACCTCCCAGGGCGGCCATCACATGGCCGCCCTGTCTTTTTTTAGCCCCTTCCCTCCCATGTCCGCTCCTGCTGCCCCAGCCCGCCGTGTCAACGTCCGCACCCCGGAGGTCATGGAGCGTGTGCAGGCCCAGGTGGAAACGCACTACCGCAGCCAGATTGTCGAGCGTATCCGTGCCCGTGGCTCCGAGATCACGGTGGGCAACACCACCATCCGCCTCGCCCGTGACTTTGGCTTCTGCTACGGCGTCGAGCGTGCCATCGACCTCGCTTACGCAGCGCGGAAGGTCTTTGCGGACAAGCGAGTCTTTCTCCTCGGTGAAATCATTCACAACCAGGAGGTGAACCGCCAGCTCACGGAAATGGGCATCGTGAGCATCCCCGTCGGTCACCATGAAGAAGAGGTCGCGAAACTCACCGCTGAGGACGTCGTCATCGTGCCCGCCTTTGGCGCGGAGACAAATCTGATGAAGCTCATCTCCAGCCGAGGCTGCATGATCGTCGATACGACCTGCGGCGATGTGATGAGCGTGTGGAAACGCGTGCGTCAGTATGCCAAGACGAGCTTCACCTCCATCATCCATGGCAAGGCCGAGCATGAAGAGACTCGCGCCACCTCCTCCCGCGCCGTCGGCGATGATGGCAGCGGTCATTTCCTCGTCATCCTCACTCTCGCGGATGTCGATTACGTCTGCGATTACATCCGCCAGGGCGGTGATAAAGAAGCCTTCCTGAAACGCTTCCCAGATGAATCACACTCCGTCGGCTTTGATCCTGATCTTCACCTCATCCGCGTGGGCGTGGCCAACCAGACCACCATGCTCAAATCGGAGACCGAGGAGATTCAGCGCCGCCTGAAGCAGGCCATTCTCGACCGCGACGGCCCCGACGCCGAAAAGCAGAACTTCCAGGTCTTTGACACCATCTGCGGCGCCACTCAGGAGCGGCAGGACTCTCTCTTCGGCCTGCTCAAGCATCCGCTCGATGTGCTCCTCGTCGTCGGCGGCTACAACAGCTCCAACACCACCCACCTCGTCGAAATCGGTGAGCAGCAGCTCCCCACCTTCTTCATCCGCACGGCGGATTGCCTCAAGTCATTAGAGGAGATCGTGCATTTCGACCTTCACCTCAAAGCCGAGAAGGAAAGCTACTCCACCAAGCTCGCCGGGTCCGGCCCCGTCACCGTGGGAATCACCGCGGGAGCATCCTGCCCGAACAACCTCATCGAGGACACCGTCCTGCGGGTTTTCCAGCTTCGCGGCATCGACGAGGCCGAGATTCGAGCGGCGCTGGCTTGAGGAAGAGTTACCGTAACGGCCAAGCAATGATTGCATTCTAGGCGGGTTGTCGTTTAAAACGGCCCTCCGCCATGAAAATCGCCCGCCTAGCCACCCTCTTTGCCCTTTGCTCTTCGCTCCAAGCCGCCCCGAAATGGATCGAAGCTGAATCCTTCGCCAATCCCGGCGGTTGGGTGCTCGACACGCAGTTCATTGATGTGATGGGTTCGCCCTACCTCATGGCGCATGGCATGGGCAAAGGGGTCAAAGATGCTGAAACGGAAGTCGAGCTGCCCGCAGGCGAATACACCCTCTGGGCCCGCACGAAGAACTGGGTCGGCCCGTGGGATGCGCCGGGAGCACCCGGACGTTTCCAGATCGCCGTGAATGGCGAGACGCTGAAGCATGAGTTCGGAGCCACGGGCAAGGACTGGCAGTGGGAGAGCGGTGGAACCGTCAAGATTGGTCCAGGCATGGTCAAGTTGACCCTCAAAGACCTCACGGGCTTCGATGGTCGTGTGGACGCTATCGTTTTGAGTGATGACGCCAGTTTCACGCCGGATGTCAGCATGCGCAAAAAGATGCTAGGACTGCCGGAGAAGGCTCCTGAGAGCAGCGAATACGATCTCGTCGTCGTCGGTGGTGGCTACAGCGGCATGGGTGCCGCGGTTTCCGGTGCCCGCCAGGGCCTGAAGGTCGCTTTCATTCAAAACCGTCCCGTGCTCGGTGGCAATGGCTCCAGCGAAATCCAGGTCTGGGCCATGGGTGGCACGCGTCGCGGCCTGTATCCACATCTTGGCGAGATCATCGAAGAAATGGCCGACCGTGCCAGCAACAGCCCCGCCGCTGATCCCGCCGAATACAACGACAAGCTCAAAGAGGACGTCGTGAAGGCGGAGAAGTTCCTCGACCTCTTCCTCAACACTCACGTCTATGGCGTGGAGATGGGCAAAGACGGCAAAAACATCCGCAGCGTCACCGGCCTCGACACGAAGAGCGGCAAAGAGACGCGCTTTGTCGGCAAATACTTCGTCGATTGCACCGGCCACGGCAGCGTGGGTGCGCTGGCAGGGGCGGAGTTCATGATGGAAGAAAAAGGCCGCATGGGCATGAGCAACATGTGGGTCATGCAGAACCTCAAAAAGCCCGTCACCTGGCCCGCCACGCCCTGGGCGCTGCCTTTGAAGTTGGAAGACTTCCCCGAGCCGCGTCCGCTCGCCCCAGTTGGCAAAAAGAATGCCGCCAACCAGGCCGGTTACGATCTCGGCTACACACCGGTACCGAATCCCGAGGACTATGTACACGGCGAGTGGTTCTGGGAGAGCGGCTTCGACAAGCACCCCATCAACGACCTCGAACTCATCCGCGATCATAACTTCCGCGCAGTTTATGGAGCCGTCTCCGCTTTGAAGACGCTGAAAGCCGAGCAATACGCCCAGCACGACCTCACCTGGCTCGCCTACATCGGCGGACCTCGCGAGAGCCGCCGCATCGTTGGCGATATGATCCTCAATGGCGAAGACATGGTCAAAGGCATCATCCATCCCGATGGCTGCGTGCCCACCACCTGGGACCAGGACCTGCACTATCCGAAAGAGGAATACATGAAGAACTTCCCGGACAATCCCTTCATCAGCCGTGCCCAGTTCGGCAAGCATACCGACCGCAAAAACGGCTACCCCGTGCCTTATCGCTGCTTCTACAGCAAAGACATCGGCAACCTCTTCATGGCCGGCCGCACCATCAGCGTCGAGCGTGCTGCGCTCGGCTCCACCCGCGTCATGCGCACCTGCGGTATGATGGGCGAAGTCGTCGGCAAAGCCGCCTGGATCTGCCTCCGCCACCACACCACCCCACGCGGCGTGTATGAGCAGTATCTCGACATCTTGAAGGAACTCATGAACCAGCCCGGCGCGATGCGTCGCGACACTCTCGAAGGCAATCTTTACCTCCCCGCCAACGCCAAAAAGCTCCCCGATACCGCCCTCTCCTCCGACAGCATCGACCCCAAGAAGCTCGACGGCATCGTCATCGACGACAAAGAAGCCGAACTGAACGGCAAATGGGCCCACGGCGAAGGTTTGAAGCCCTACGTCGGCGAATACTACAGCTACGGAGCCGACAAAGACGCCAGCGCCCGCTTCGCCTTCAGCGTCAAAGAAACCGGCAAATACGAAGTCCGCATCTTCTTCCAACCCCACGCCAACCGCGCCAAAACCGCCCCCGTCACCGTCCTGAGCAGCGAAGGCGAAAAAGTCGTCACCGTCGATCAAACCAAACCCGCCAAAGGCAAACAAGGCGCCGAATCACTCGGTGTCTTCACCTTCACTGCAGGCGAAGAAGCCGCCGTCATCTTCCGCACCGCCGGTGCCGGTGGAAACGTGCATCTCGACGCTGTGCAGGTGATTCCGGCGAAGTGAATTTCACTTCTTCAAAGCCTCCAAAGCATCGCGAACGCGTGGGAGGCTGACGTTTCGCACATAACCATCGCTCGGGTTTTGTTTCACAAAGTTCTGATGGAAGTCTTCGGCCTTCCAGAAGCGCTCATAGGGGACAATCTCGGTCGCGATGGGCTTGGAGAGTTCCTTCTGCACCAAGGCCTTCACCCTCTCGATCTCCGCTTTTTCTTCAGGAGTCCGGTAGAAGATCACCGGCCGATAACTCGGCCCGTAATCGGGCGCGACACCGCTTCCATCACTCGCGTCATGGGATTCCCAGAAGACACGAAGCAGGGTCTCGTAGCTCACCTTCTTCGGATCGTAGCTGAACTCGATCGTCTCGCTGTGGTTGCCGTGGTCCTGATACGTCGGATTCAACGACTGACCGCCCGCAAAGCCAGAAACCACATCGCCGACGCCGTCGATGCTTTCATAGATGGCCTCCATGCACCAGAAGCAGCCAGCGGCGAGTGTGGCCTTTTTTAATCCAGTGGCGTCGCCTGCAACCGAGGCAGAATCTCCGGGAGCCAAGGTGCCGATATAATCCCCCAGCCCAGCGGCAGCCAGTTCCTGCTCAGGCACAAAGCTCAACGCGGCAGAATTGATGCAGTAGCGCAGCCCCGTGGGCGCTGGCCCATCATCAAACACATGCCCCAGATGCGCATCCGCCTTCACCGAGCGAATCTCACCGCGATTCATGCCGAAGGAATCATCCGCGGATTCTTTGACTGTCGATGCACGAATGGGGCGAGTGAAACTTGGCCATCCAGTGCCTGAATCAAACTTGTCCTTGGAGCTAAACAGAGGCTCGCCAGAGACCACGCTCACATAAATGCCAGGCTTATGGTGATCCCAATACTCGTTCTTGAAAGGAGGCTCCGTTCCGCCTTCCACCGCCACCTGATACTGCATCGCCGTGAGCCGTTCCTTCAAGGCAGGGTCTGCGATCAAGGACGGCATGCGTCTGTGGAAATAGGCATAGCTAGCGACACAGGCGAGCAGGATTAGAAGTAGCGCGAGTCTCATGAGTTGATGGGTCGTGTTCCATCATAAGAGGCCGAAACCAAGCTCGTATTCCTAACTTCTCCCAGCTCTCACCTTGACCATTCGCTCAGCTTTGCCCTATACCGCTAACCTTTGACTGAACCAAATTTCCCATGAAGCCCACACGCCGCCAGTTCATTACCACCGCCGTCCTCGCCGCCCCCTTTGTTAAATCCCTCGCAAAGACCGCACCCGAGCTTCATGGCTCCGTCATCGGTCATGGCGATCGACGTTATCGAGTCGATAAGCTCTGGAGCAAGGCAGACAGTGCGAAAACGCCTGTGAAGGATTGTCATGAGATGGTGCAGGTGCCGGACGGTCGCCTATTCTTGCTCACCAATCACAAGCAGAACAATGTGCTCATCTATGATGTGAATGGAGCACTGCTCGGCCAGTGGACGCTCGGGATGAGCGGTGCCCACGGTTTGACCTATCACGATGGTCATCTCTACCTCTGCGAAACGACAGGGCGTGTGGTGAAAGCCACGCTCGATGGTGAAATTGTGCTCGAACTGCCTCATGCCGTCAAAGAGGGCATCTACAAGCCCAGTGAGGCCTATGCGCCCACCGAAAGCGCCGTCGCGCCGAATGGGGACATCTATGTCGCAGATGGCTATGGCTCGCAGTATGTGCTGCGCTTCGACAAGGAGGGGAAATTCATCTCCAAGTTCGGAGGCAAGAGCACGCAGCCGACGAATCCGGGCAAGTTCATGCAGGCACACGGCATTGCGCTGGATACGCGAGGCAGCGAGCCGCTGCTGGTTGTCACGGAGCGCATCCGCAATGAGTTCAACTGGTTCAAGCTCGACGGCACGCATGTCCGCGGCGTGTATCTGCCCGGCGCGTATGTGAGCCGTCCCGTCATCCATGGCGAGCACCTCTATTCGGGCGTCTGCTTTGGCGCAAAGCCGAACGACTACCGCATGTGGCAGAGCCGTGGCTTTGTGACCATCCTCGACGCGGCAGGCAAGGTGATCTCGAATCCCGGCGGATGCGCCCCCGAGTATGAAAACGGCAGCCTCAAGGTGCTGCTGCAAGACCAGCCCGTTTTCAACAACTGCCACGACGTGTGTGTGGACACGCAGGGTGATCTCTACGTCTGCCAATGGAACAGCGGAAACGTGTATCCCTACAAACTGCGAAGGGAGGCATGAGGAACGCTCAACATCGAACTTTCAACACTCAACATCCAATAGTGAACCCAAGGCAAAGTATGAATGCAGACAACCCCAAGAAGAACGAAGGAAAAACTTACGACCTAGAGGAGCGGCTGCTGGTGTTTGCGGTCGATGTGATTCGGTTCGTCGAGAAGATGAGCAAAACGGAGGCGGGAAGGCATTGCAGCGGCTAGGTCCTAAGGTCAGGGACGGCACCGATGGCTCACCATGGTGAGGCGCAAGCCGCCGAATCAAACAAAGACTTCATTCACAAGATGCGTGTAGCCCTCAAGGAACTGCGCGAGGCTTCTCGCTGGCTCAAAGTGAGTAGTCGTGTTCCGCTGACTCAAGACCTGCCCGAAAATTTACGATTACTGAAGGAGACAGATGAACTCATTCGCATCTTTTACGCCAGCATCCGCACGGCTCAACGGGGAGCCAAGTAGCGACCAATACACCAACTGCATTCACCACGGCTTTCCGCATTGAACGTTGAAAGTTGAAAGTGGCGGCGCAATTTTTATTCTGTAAAAGTGGCGATCAGGTAAGGGATGGTTCGGCGGGGTTCATGTTGAGGTAAGTTTTGCCGGTGCTCCACTCGTCGCTCTGCTCGCAGAGCAGTGCGGAGACGAGGCGCAGCAGCGAGGCCTCGTTGGGGAAGAGGGCGGCGACGCGTGTGCGGCGTTTGAGTTCCTGGTTCACTCGCTCGATGGCATTGCTGGTGCGCATCCGCCGGTGATGGGTTGTTGGCAGGGCATAGACAGCGAAGCCTTGCGGAAGATTGTGCTCCATCCATGCGGCGAGTTTAGGCGCGCTTTTGGCGTAAAAGCTCACCCGCTCTTTGAGCCGTGCTTGCGCTGATGTGAGGTCAGGCGAGGTGAAGATGGAGCGGATGCTCTCGGCGACCTCGGCGCGCATTTCCTGGCGTGGCACATAGGATTGGGCGTTTTGCTGGAGATGGAACTGACAACGCTGCCAGGGCACGGCGGGAAAGACCGCCTGGCGTGCAGCGGCCAAGCCTGGATGGGCGTCGCTGACGATGAACTGGGTGCCGCACAGGCCGCGTGTGACGAGCGAAGAGAAGAAGTCGCGCCAGTGCGCTTCTGCCTCGCTGAGCGCGACGCTGACGCCGAGGATGGTGCGCTTGCCATCCATGCCGATGCCGATGGCGATGAGCACCGCGCAGTCCACCAGCAGGCCGCCATGACGCACCTTTTCGTAACGGGCATCAAAGATGAGGTAAGGGCAGGCACCCAGCGGGCGGTCGCGCCAGAGTTGGAGTTCGACATCGAGCTTGGCGGCGCAGGCGCTCACCTGCGAGGAGCTGACTTGATGGCCGCAGAGTTCCTCGACGATCTTGGAGACTTTGCGCGTCGAGACACCCTGCACATACATCTCGGCCATGGCCAAAGTGAGTGCCTGCTCGCTGCGCACGCCACGCTCCAGTGCAGTGGGATAGAAGTCGATGCCGTCACGCACCTGTGGGATGCGCAGCTCCACGGTGCCCATGCGCGTGGCGAAGGTTTTGGCTTTGAAGCCGTTGGCATGGCCGAGTCGCCCCTCGCAACGCTCATAGGGCTTGGCTTGCAGGACGGCGGAGCGTTCCTGCTGCATGGCCTCGTTGAGCAGGATGCGGAAGCATTCGGCGAGATTGGTGGAGCCTTGAGAGGTGAGGAGTTGCAAAACGGTGTTGAGCAGATCAGGATCGTTGTGGTGGGTCATGTGTGAGTTTGGGTTGGATGTGTTTGGCTACACCCCGACACAGACCACACTGGCCCACCCCTCGCCACCGCACGCTGCACGCCCCTTTGGGGGCCGCTGCGCTCGGCATCGCTACGCTCGCCTCACTCCGCAGCCCCCAAAGGGGCGTGCAGCGCAAGGCTAAAGCCTTTTACAGAACAGAGTTTACACCCCCTTGAAAGTTCGATGTTGAACGTTCCCGCAGGTCTTTTCTCAGTTAAGCCACCAAGAACTCTTTGAGTCGGCGCTATTCGACGAAAATGAAGCGCTGGGTGCTGAGGGCAGCGAGGGTGATGTCCTCCCAGAGGTTCTTGTTCGAGGCGTAGGATTCGATGGTCTGAAGCATGTGCGTCTTCTCCTTGGCTGTGGGCGGACGGGAGTAGAGGCTGAGAAAGAGGACATCGATCTTCTCCTCGTTGGTGGCGGCTTTGCGGAGGTTCAGGCTGAAGGTGGACCATCCGCTGGTGATCTGGCTAAGAAGCGAGCCGTTCATGATGGTGAGGGCTTGTGGCACGGAGGCTTCATCGGAGGCGTTTTCGATCACATCGCGGTCACTTTGGCCGAATTCGCGGAGGAAGTGGCCGCGTGGCGCGGGTGAAGGTAACTCGGCAGCCCGGCTCCAGGTTTGATGAAGGGTCTTTTGGTAGTTTTCGAAGCTCTTGGCGCTTTTGGGGTCTTTGATGCCGAGGAGCACTTCATCGGCCTTGATGCGCTGCATGAGCTTTTCATTGAGCGGAGCCGCTTTGGCATCGACGCGGGGCGTTTCCATCATGTTCATCATGGCCATCTCCATGGGTCCTTCTCCGGCGCTGGCGGCGAGCTGGGCTTGGATTTCCTTGTTGTTGGATTTCTTCGCGGCCTCGTAGAAGCACCTGGAGACGGTCTCGCGCAGGATGCGCTGACTTTCATTGAGGCGACGCTGGATTTCCTTGGCCTTTTCTTTGTCGTCTTTGGCGCGGGCGACATCGAGTTCCTTGCGAAGCTGGTCGAATTCCTTGTTCTGATCCTTCATCGCCGCAGCGACGAGTTTGGATGCTTGGAAGAGGAGATCAGGCTCGGTTTTATCGAGCATCTTGGCGAGGTTGTGGCGATTGCTCAGCTCACGACGCTCACGCTCGCGGGCGGACCAGTTGGGCTGCTCGGGATCGGGGCTGACGAGGGCGACGAGCGAGTCCCAGACCTGCTCAGCCGTCATGCGATGGAAGACGGGGCCTTGGAAATAATAGGGCACGCCGGGAGGTGCCTCCTTCTCGCTGGCTCGGGCAAAGGCTTGGGTGTTCAGCAGGATGCGGAGGTAGGCCTTCATGTCATAATTGAGCGCGACCATTTGTTTTTCGAGGAAACGCATCAGCTCTGGATTGGAGGCGACGGAGGTATCCATCATCTCATCGACCTGCTCATAGATGCCGACGCCAAAGACACGCTTCCAAAGGCGGTTCGCGATGATGGTGGTGAAGCGTGGATTTTCCGCCGAGGTGAGCCATTTGCCGAATTCGCCGATGGTGTTCGCCTCTTGGGTGAGTGCGACGGGCTGGCCAAACATGACCGAGGCCGGGACGACATCCTTGGGCTTGGCGTCTGGATATTTATAATCATGCGGAAGACGCAGAGTGCCTTTGTTTTGCACAACGAGCGTGTCACGCAGCGGGCGGAAGACCTCCTGGAGAGCCTGGCGCATGAGTTCCTGCGTTTCTTTATCGAGGGACTTATCCTGACGGATGAGCTTGTTCACTTCATCATTGCCTTTCGCGCGGTAGCTGGAGGCCGTCATGTTGTGCGTAAAGGCCGCCATCTCGAAGAACTGCTTCTGCGTCCATTTATCAAAGGGATGGTCATGGCACTGGGCACACTCCATCCGCGTGCCGAGGAAGATGCGGGTGGTGTTCGACAGGTTGTCGAGCGGCATGCCGCGATCTCGCATGTAGTAGCCGATGGCACCGGTATCGAAGCAGGAACCTTCGCTGGAGACGAGTTCGCGGGCCATTTGATCCCAGGGTTTATTTTCGCGAAGGGACGCACGGAGGTAGTTCAGGTAGTTTTCCGCCGTGGTGCTACCAGCGACACCTTGGCTCTGTGCACGGAGCACATCGGCCCAGTAATTGAAGAAGTGCTGCACATAGCCTTCGGAGGCTAGGAGGCTATCGATGAGCTTCGCCCGCTTATCTTTGGCGATGCACGCATGAAATGCCTTGGCCTCATCGAGAGTGGGAATGCGGCCCGCGACGGTGAGATAGGCTCGGCGCAGGAATGCGGCATCATCGACGAGCGGGTTCGGCGTGATTTTGTGCTTCTGCCAACTCTGGGCGAGCAGGTTATCGATTTGTTTGGAGGCGGCGGAGGTGTCAGCGGCCTGCAATGGCGCGATCAAGCAGGCAGCGACAGCGACGAGCGAGAGGTGCAGCGTGGCTTTCATGCGAGCGGAAACGCGGCGGTGAGCTGAGACGTGTCAGACGAGGCGTAGAATGCCAATTGCGGCACATTAGATGCCAAGCGGCGTCTTGCCAGGGAAGCACCCCCAGCATACCGAAGGAACAAAATGGCCGATTCATGGCAGGGAGCAGACTCTGAGATTGTCTTTTTAAAACGGATTCGATAACGTCCGGACTATTCACCGCCGCGACATGCCGTCTCCCCTGCTCTGCCGCTTCCTTTTGCTCCTGCTGCCCGGCCTGCTGCTGTGCTCATGCTCCACGACCAATCACCTGCTCAAGGCGAGGCCGGTGAAGCTTTCCCCTTTCTTTGAGCAGCGGTCCAAGGCCCTCGACACGAAGGGGCGACTGCCATTTCAGAAGGTGTGGACCTCCTCTGATCCGAACGTGCTCCAGGTGGGCAACGCGGCTCAGGAAATCTACGTCGCCCCGGTGACGCTGGCACATCTGCGACCGCCGAAGAAAGCGGTGGCACGTCAGGAGATACGCTGGGGCCTTCAGCGGCAGGAGAAGTGGATGGCGTGGAAGCTGCGTGAGGAGTTCGCGGCGGCCATCAAGAACTCTCCACGGCCTCGTTACCGGCTCGTCAAGCAGCCTGGCCGGGGCGTCCTCACGCTGAAGCTGGCGATCACCGAACTGAATCCCACCAGCCCGAATGGCAATGCAGCACTCACCCTGATGAAAGTGGCGGTGACACCCGCAGCGGGGCTGGCGAGATGGTTCACCTCAGGAAACATGGCGATTGAAGGCAAAGTGACCGCAGGAGATGGCGGCAAAGTGTTTTTCCAGTTCGCAGACAACGAGGCGGATAAGCTGACCTTCTTCAACGCACGCGATTTCCTTCCCTACGGCCATGCGGAGCACTCGATGCGGGACTGGGCGGAGCAGTTTGAGCAAATGACGCGTCGTGAGACCGGACTGGTGCTCAAGGATTCGAGCGCCATCACGCTGAAACTGCATTGAGTGAGCGGGGGACCGGATGCCATCCTGTCCCACTTTCCTCCAGAGGCTCACGCGTAGAGACGCTCGACGAGGCCACGGACTCGCTCACCAGGCAGAGCACCGGTTTCCATCTGGTTCATCACATAGGTGAAAGAGAGGGAGTTCTCAGGATCGGCAAAGGCGAGGCTGCCTCCGGCTCCCGGATGACCATAGGCACGCGGCGAGGGGCCGTAGAGCTGGCGGAGCTTTTGGCCATGGGTCTCGGATTCGGGATTTCGGTCGAGAGGATCGTGCATCACCCCTGCGGCAAAGGCGATGGGCGAGAGGAGAACGACATCGTCATTCTCGCAGATGGTTTCTTCGAGTTGCTTCAGCACGGCCTGCGGCACGACTTCGAAGCCTTTCCAGCGGCCACCATCAGCGAGCATGGCATAGAATTTAGCGAGTCCACGTGCGTTGCCCACGCCGCCCATGCTGGCGTAGCCGCGGGCCCAGGTCTCGCTTTGATTGAAATCGCTCACGGCATTGAGGCCGAAGGGCGATTGGAAGGTGCGGAGCGTGAGCGAGTTCGGGGTGTTGAAGGCTTTGAGAAAGGGCTGGTCCGCCGAGGAAATGCTGATCTTCCCCGGATAGATGGGTGAGACACGGTCAAACTGCTCGGGCGGCAGGCCGATCCAAAAATCGAGTTCCATCGGGCCGCCAAAAATCTCGTGGAAGTAATGGCCAAGCGATTCCGCGCCCGTGATGCGGCGCACGATCTCATCCATCAGGAATCCAAAGGTGCGGGCGTGGTAACCCTGATGCTCGCCGGGCACCCACAGCGGCATTTGACGCTCCAGCGCCTCGACGACGGCTTCGTAGTTGAAGATGGGCACTCGCTCATCCAGCGCACACAGCCCCGCAGTGTGTGTGAGGAGATGCAAAAAGCGCACGTCCGATTTTCCACCGCCGACGAATTCGGGCCAAATCTCCGCCACCGGGCAATCGAGCGGCAGCCCGGCCTCGTGCAGGGCCATGAGGCAGCACACCGCAGCCGGAGCCTTCGTGGCGGACCACACCGGCACGAGCGTGTTTTCCGTCCACACTCGCGTGCGGGCACGGTCGCAGTGTCCATGGCCGAGGCTCAAGATCTCACGTCCCTCCTGCCAGATGGAGACGGAGGCTCCCAACTCCCCGCGGGTGCGGAAGCTTTCCTCAAACCACGCGGTCACAGCCGCGAGCTGCCGGGGCGAGACAGGCGTGATCATGCGGGCGTGCCGATGTGAAGATGCTCCCGCAGAGCGGCGAGGTCTGCATCCTTCCTGGCAAAGCGGCGGAGAGATGGATCGAGGTCAAAAGCCTGCCGCAGATAGCGCAGCGCCTTGTCCACCTGCTCGAGCTTCGCGTGGTAGCAGCCCATGTTATAAAAATACTCCGGCTTCGTGCGGAGAGAGGCGGGGCCACGACCGAGAAAATCGAGTGCCTCGGCAGTGCGGTTCATCTCGTGCAGACAAAAGGCCGCGTGGATGAAGCCGCCTGGCTCCGCTGGCTCCTGCTGGCAGAGTTTTGCCGCCAGTGCAAAGGCCTCCTCCCAGCGCCGCTCACCCATCAGGCACAGCAGCGTGATCTCGATCACATCCACCCGCCCGTGCGCCGCCACCGGCAGCGCCGCCAATTCCTCGCGGGCCTCCGCGTGGAGACCGAGCTCGACATAGCCCTGAGCGGCTGCGATGCGGCGGTTTGGATCGGTCATGGATGAGGTGGCGAGTTTTGCGAAGGCTGATCAAACCGCAATCCGCCGGAGGCGACAAGGGTTTTTCACCGCCTCAAGCCACTGCGGCGGAGCGGGTGCGGCCTGCGAGGATCGTTTCCAGCAAGAGAACGGCCAGAAGGCCCACCAAAAACCACCACCAGAGGTGCTGGCTCTGCTCGGTATCGGAGGCCGTGAGGCGCTGATCCGTGGTAGCCGATTCGTTTTGAGGTTCGGAGGTCGAAGAGAGCTTCAAACCATACTCCGAGAGCTTTGACGGCTCGAGCGGCAGCACGCGGCCTTCCTCCGGGGAAAGGTTTACGGCATAGGTTTGGGTATGCGCGGCGCTTTGGACCGTGTGGAGGCCGACTTGGCTCGTGGTGAAGGTTTCGCCGGGTTTGAGGCTATGCGTTTTGTTTTCGGGCTCGGTGATGGTGTGTACTTGGGCAGCATCGAGCGGCAAAGCATCGCCGACGAGCAGTGTGGCGGCGGGATCGTGGCTGAAACCGGCGGCGGCGAGCCAGCCGTAGAGGAGCGGGACGAATTTCGTGCTCAGCGCGAGCTGGCTATCCGCCGGATGCCAGCCGGAGGCGAGGACGATGAGCGTGCCTTTGCCGATGCGAGCGGTGAGGATGGCAGGATGGCCGTTGTCGAAGGTGGCGAGCGTTTCGAGACCGGAGGTGCGGGCAGGAGTGCCCGCATCACTGATGATGCGGTGCTTCCAGAAGCGGAGTTTGGTGAAGTCGCGGAGTTTGGGATCGGCGAAGGGTTTGAGTAAGGGGTGCTCGGTTTTGACTTCGCCGAGCATGCGGTAGTCATCGCTGGTGTCGGGCGTAATGGTGAGGTCGAAGCCGAGTGTTTTGAGCAAGCTGGCATCGCTCGGAGCCACGACGAGGAAACCGCCGCGTTCGAGGTACTCGCGAACGCCCTCGGTGGGAGCGTTGCCGACCATAAAAAGGATGTCGGCGGGCTGAGCGGGGAGCTTTTCATCCGCGGTGAGCTGAGGGGCGAGCGTGGCGGTGGGCTGAAGCGCACGAGACAGATAGTAGAGAGGCGCGGAGGCCTCATCACGCGTGGCTTCTTGGCCGAGAAAGTGGATGCGCACCGTGCGCGGCTGCGGCGGGGCGATGAAGACGCGATTGTCGAAGTCGTGGGTGTCGCCGGTGAGGGTAAGCGTGGTGGCGTTGGTGGAATTCGGCGGCGCGGTGAGGATGCGGGAGGCTCCGGGTGGGATCTGGGCGGTGATGGCGTCGGTTTTGGGTGCGCCCTGCCAAGCGAGGGTGAAGTCGCGGAGAGCGGAGTCGCGAGTGTTGGAGAGACGGATGCGGACGAGGGCGTCCGCGCTCCTGTCGTCTTCGCGAGCGGCGAGGGCGATGCTGAGGTTGTCGTTGGTGACGGGATTGAGGCGGTGGACGCTCAGCGTGAGTTCGGCGGGCCAGGCGATGGTGCGAAGGGCGTCGAGCTTGGTTCCCTCTTGGAGATCGGAGATGAGGTGGATGCGTTTTTTGAGCGAGGTGGTGCTGGAGTCAAAGCTCGGCACGGCGGCGATGAGAGCGCGGTCGAGCTGTGTGGCATTCCAAGTGGGCGAAAGGGCAGCGAGGCGTGTTTGAATGGTTGTGAGGCGGTTCGCGGGTGTGTTGCGGTCTTCGTCAAAGCTCCACATTGGTGTGAGTTCACGGTCGAAAACGGCCAGAGCGATGCGGTCGGTGAGTTTGGCGGTTTTGAGCTGCTTCTCGGCCTCGGCGACGGCTTGTTTCCACAAGTCAGCGCGGCGCATGGAGGCGCTGCGGTCGAGCAGGATAAGCGTGGCGCTGTTGGGCGATGCGGTGGCGGTGGATTCGCTCTGGATGAAGGGCCGCGAGAACATGAGCGCGAGGAGGATGAGCGCGAGGCAACGCAGCAGAAGCAGCAGCCAGTTTTCGAGGCGACGTTTGCTGACGGGCACAGGCGTCTGCGCATCAAGGAAGAGCAGCGAACTGAACTCCACACGATCCTGCGGCGGACGACGACGCAGATGCAGCAAGATCGGCGCGATGATCGCAGCGGCACCGGCGAGGTAGAGTGGGAAGAGCCAGTTCATGAGGGAATATGGATTTGAATCTTCCTCCTCCTCTTACTCCTACTCCTCCTCTCGGAAAGCGAAGGCGATGCGACCCTCGAACCGGGAGGAAGAGGAGGAGTAGGAGGAAGAGGAGGATTTCATGCGGCGAGGCGCTTGGAGTTTTTCTTGCGTTGTCTCGCGGAAAGGAAGTTAAAGAGCACCTCTTCCAACGGCTGATCGGTGGGACAGAAGTGGTATTCGACGTTGTGGCGCTCGGTGGCGGCTTGAATCGTGTCGCGATGGGCCTGGAGGCGCTTCAAATAAGTCTCGCGGGCGATTTGCGGATCAATGAAGCGCTCAGCGCCGGTTTCGGCATCGCGGAAGTGGGCGGATTTTTCGAAGGTGAAGTCGATCTCGGCTCGGTCCATGAGATGGAAGAGTACGAGATCGTGACCCATGGCTCCGAGGAGGGCAAGCTGCTTCTCCAGATGGTCCAGCGGAGCCAGCAGATCGGTGATGAGGCAGATCATGCCGCGTTTGCGCAGCAGATCGGCGAGCTGGCCCACGGAAAGCTCAAGCGAGGTACCTGCGGCCTTCGCGGGACGTTCCAGCTCGGTGATGATGCGCCGCAGATGCCCGGGACGGTTTCGCGGCGGCATGTGTTCTTCGATGCCATCCGCAAACGTGGTCAATCCGGCCGCGTCGCCTTGTTTCATCAAGAAGGAAGCCATCGTCGCCGCCAGCGTAGCGGCGTAATCGGCCTTCGTGTAGCTCTGCGAGCCATACTTCATCGACTTGCTGTGATCGATGACGAGCTGGCAGCGCAGATTCGTCTCATCCTCGAACTTCTTGATGTAGGTGCGGTCGCTCCGCGCCAGCACCTTCCAGTCGATGTAGCGCGGGTCGTCGCCTTGGACGTAAGCCCGGTATTCGGAGAACTCGACGGAGAAGCCGTGGTAGGGACTGCGATGCATGCCTTTCCAGAGTCCCTCGACGACGACCTTCGCCCGGAGTTCGAGAGACTTGATGCGCATCAGCGCCGCTGGATCGAAGAAGGCGGACATGGGGTTCAGGAAAAGGCCTCGATGCGATCTGAATAGACGCACACGAGCTTGTTGGCAGGCAGCAATGCCTCGACACGAGGCCAGACGGAGGCCAGGAAACGATGGAAATCCGTCCTCCGCATGTTTCCAAAGCGCAGATGCACGATCCACGGCGGCGGTGATGAGACCAGAATGCGGTCCGAGAAGTCCGTGTCTTTGGTGACGATGACAAGCTGGCCAGCGGCGGCGATCTGCCAGAGCTGCGAGTCGGTGGGATTGCCGCCAAAATCGAGCGCGTGGCACACGGGCAGCGCCGGAGTGAAGGTCAGCCGGGAAGGCAAATTTTCATCCAGCAGAAAGCCTTTCACGACAATGCAGCAAAGTGAAAGTGGTTGGACATGAGCCGGGAAACCCAGGCGAGAGAGGCTCCGACGTCCTCTTTGGTCAAAGAAGGGTATTCTTCCAAAACATCCTCCACGCTGTCACCAGCGGCCAGGAATTCCAGGATGGTCTGCACCGTGATCCGCGTGCCTTTCACAACAGGGCGGCCATTGCAAATCTGTGGGTCGATGATGATGCGCTCAGTCATAGGTCGAGAGTATGGCAAGGAGAGGGATTCGCAATCGCGGCTTTGTGAGCTTTCCGAGTTCGAGCGATTTGATGCGCATGAGAGCGGCGGGGTCTAGGAAGGAGGCGTTCAAGGTTGGCGGAGCGGGTAAATGACGAATGAGTAAGCACCTCAATGGTCTGCCTAAAAACGGGCTAGCTGAGCGGGATGCGTGCGTCCCGTTTCCAAATCGTGAGTTGGTTGTCCATCATGTGGGACATCCCTGCTACCCCACGCACCCCGTTGCAACCTCGTTCCCAGGGTCGTTACGGTGACGTTTAGATTATTTTCGCCGCCGACGCAGCATCAAGCCCCATGCGCCCATTAGCAGCAGCATGGCCCGGCCCGGCTCTGGCACCACGATGCCTGCGCCGCTGTCCTCCCACGCCCAGTCATGCACCAGGCCGCCCGGCGTGTTTGCCGTGAGCGTAAGGCGTATCCAGCCGTAGAAGGGGCCGCTGCTGTCATTTTTCGTGAAACGAAAGCCCAGGATGCCGGTCACGCCCTCTTGGAACTGGCCCGCCGCTAGGCCGAGATGCTCGTTGCCAATGTCACCTGACCCGCCCTCGCCGGTGGCGAAGATGCTCGCCGCACTCACCAGCATGCCGGAGAGCAGATTCTGCACCGCGCTGTCATTGCTGGTGCTGGCACGCACTGGCTGAAAGGCCGCGCTGTTCCCGATGCCCGCCCCACCGAAGAACGGGTTGATGTCCCAGCCCGCGAAGGCGGAGCCACTGGTGCTGCCGTTGTCGATGTCCACATACACGCCTTCAAAGGCAGTCGGAATGGGGATGTTTTGCAGGCCGCTATAAATCACGGCACCCATCACTGGCGGTGCGGCGATCAGAAGGGCGAGGGTGAGGCAAAGAATGGATTTCATGGGGCTTTCAGATTCGGAAATGGCTCAGGGTAGGATGGCCACCACCACACGGAAGAAGCGTGCTTTCTTGCCCTGCACGAAAAACGGATACGGCACCGTCACCGCCTCGATGTTGCCATCATCGGCGATCACCGTCGGCATCGCCGCACTGTTCACCCAGGTCGTCAGCTCGGCGCTGAACTGCACCGTGTAGGTCAGACGCGCCGCCATGTAGTCCTTCCGCCGCCCATACAGTGCCCGGAACTGCACCCCGCCGGGAACGTTCGTCACCCGCGTAGTCGGACTGCCGAGTTGCGTGATCACACCGCCAGTCACGCTGATGGGGCCCGCATTGCCGACCGCCGGGTTGGTGCCAAAGCCAAATTCCTCCAGGTTGCTTCCGCCGTCGCCATCCGGGTTCCCGCCCGGTCCGCCCTGCGGGTTGTTGGTGCCAAAGTACTGCACCTGCCAGCCATCCGGCAGTCCATCCGCCGCGTAGCTGCCAAAGTCATCCGTGCTCACGTTGACGATGGTCAGCACCAGCGTGCCCGTCTTCCCCTCAAAGGCTCCCTGCGCCGTGGCCGCCGTGTTTTCATACACCTTGGCAGCACTCGCCAGACCGCTGGCGTTGATGCCACTGATCGGCCCGCTCTGCACACTCCAGCCGATGGCCGTAGCCGGCACAGCAAAGGTCGTCGCATCATCCAGCACCGGCACCGCGCCGAGCTGCCGCGTGCCGCCTTCATTCAATGTGATTGGCGTCGCGCTGATTTGCAGCGACGCGAGCTCATAGAGCTGGCCGATGTAGCCGTTTCTCGCCACCACGACCGGCGCGACCACGTTGGCCACCCCAGCGATCTCACCCGCGCTGTCATCGCTGGAATAACTGGCACTCGTGCTGTGACCGCCCGCGATGTCCACGGTTTCCGTGATGGAGCTGTAGTTTGCACTGGTGCGGGTGGCTGCGTGGAGATCAAATAACGATGGCAAGCCATACAAACAGACCATAAGAACCCCCAGAGAGTGAGAGCGGGGCATATGAGTTGGCCAGGGAGGAGGTTCCATAGATTGATCAAGTGGTGCGTTCACAATCGTTTAGTAGGCAATGATGGTGCCCATGGAGCTAAGTGGGAAAAACTGCCCGCTGCCGATATATTGCAATTCCAAAGCCGTGAACTGTCCGCCTCTCAGATAGCCAGATGTGATGGTTGTCGAAAACGGACCGGCAGAGGGTCCAACAGTGTAGAGTTGCTGGCCGTGTCCTCCAGCCACCCATTTATTCCCGTCACTGGACATTGCCGCACAACTCCAGGCCCGCACTGTATCACGCGCTGTCCATGTGACTCCAGAATCTATGGATGAGAAAATCTGCCCATTATAGACGCCAGCCAAAAGTTTGGTGCCGTCCGATGAAGACGCGACAGACTGCCATTGTCTGACAGCCTCGCGCGCCGTCCATGTAACACCGGAGTCATTAGACGTGTAAAGCTGTCCGCCAATTGCCGCTGCCACCAAGCGGGAGCCATCAGACGATGATGCAAGTCTGATCCACACGGCAGTGAGGTTGCGTTCGATCCAAGTGATGCCTGAATCGGTGGAAGTGTAGAGTGAACCACTTTGCGCTGCGGCAACAAGTTTTGTGCCGTCGGCAGAGGACGCAACAGACATCCAAGTGCGATTGCTCTCTCGTGGTGTCCAACTGGCACCCGCATCTGTCGAGGTATAGATTCGCCCGCTAGTGACAACCGCTACTAGCTTGGTGCCGTCCGAGGAGGATGCCACGGCTTCCCAATTCCGGCTGCTATCGCGTGCAATCCATGTGATCCCAGAATCCGTCGAGGTATAGATCTGTCCGTTCCCTGTTGCTGCAACAAGCTTGGTGCCGTCGGAGGAGGATGCTACCGACGTCCAATACCGCGCTGTCTCGCGAGCTGTCCAGGTGACTCCAGAATCCGTCGAGGTGTATATCTGTCCGTTCTCCACCGCTGCTACGAGCTTGTCGCCATCCAAGGAGGACGCGACTGAGCTCCAGTTTCGACTAACATCCCGAGGGATCCAGACCAGACCTGGTGGACTTGCAAGTGATGAGGTAAGAACCGCTTGCCCGTTGTTTTGAATGATTTTCCATCCCCCACCACCCGCACCGGAGACGCGAACGATGTCTCCCACCGCTGGCGACGCGGGAAGTGTCACCGTCACCTCGGCAGCATTGGCGGCGACATAGCCGGTGTTCGCCGCAGCCTGCTGCGTAGTGCCGGAAACCACTACCCAGGGGAGTGCGCCAGCAACGCCGCTGAGTCCCGCGCCACTCCCGGAAAAAGTGGTGGCGGTGACCGTGCCAGCATTGATGTCCGCTCCAGATTGCAACGCGCCAGCCACCATCGCATAACCCACGGCGGCGATGCGGTGATCCGGCGTGAGTAACTGCGAACCATTTGTGCCGTCATTGAACCACACGCGCAGACGCACATCGGCGTTGGTGAAGACACTGGCGGGGATAGCGGTCATGTTTGCCAGCGCGGTGTCACCCAGATGCACGGAGTAGAGGCCCTTGACGACGGGGAGCGTGACGGCGGCGGCGGGCTGGCTGCCTGCGGTGCTGGTGCCATCATTGCTCCAGTAGGTGCTGCTACCATTCGTGTTCACCAGCGCGAACTTGAACTGGCCGCTGCCCTCGAAGTTCACCCCGCCGACGGCGACGCGGCTCTGGTAATGAATGAGCTGCGGCACCTGCGCGTGAGCGGTGACGGAAATGGCAAGGATGGCTGCGAACAGCGAATGGCGGATGAAGTGGCGCGGATTGTTCATGAGATGAGCGAGGGTTTGAAAATGAAAGGCGGTCCGAGAAAAAGGACTTCTCGGACCGCCGAGGGGTAACGAATGCTCGCTGGCTATCCGCCCACAGCCACGCTGACCTCGGCGCTCCAGACGCCGACTTGGGCATCGCCGACGCGGTAGATGGCGCGGTATTTCCAGGTGGTGAGGGTGGCGGGGAAGGCGTGGGTATCCGTGTAGCCGGGGGTGGTGTCGTAGGCGAGGTCGGCGTAGCCCTGACCGCGGTCCACCTGGAGCTGGATCATGTCGAGGTAGGCGCCGTTGCCGCCCCAGCCCCAGTCGAGGAAGTTGTGCCCGCCGATGGTCTTCACGGTGAAGACGGGCTGGATGGTGTTCAGGTCCGGTGCGGTGGCCTCGGAGCCGATGGTGCCCAGATCCGTGGCGATGGACTCCACATAGGCCGGTGACTCCTGCATGACCTGGATGAGGCTGAAGATGCGCGAGAGTGCGCCGGGCAGCACGGGCACGACGGCAGGCAGATTGTTGGGCACATCCGCCGGAGGCAGGGGTGGGGCGGTGAAGGCGGGCAGCGTCATGACGGCCGTGCCGGTGCCGGTCTGCGCCTCCTTCATGAAATCGGTGTTGGACTTGCCCCAGGTGCGCTGCGCAGGCAGGTAGGTGCCCAGCAGGTAGATGAGCCACCGCGCATCCGCCACAGCGGCGGCGCAGACCGGGGTGGAAACGCCCAGTGCCGGGGCGTGCCCGAGGAGCTTGTTGAAGAAATTGATCAGCCAGATGATTTGTTCCGGCACATTGGTGGGATAGAACGAGTTGTGTTTCACTTTTTTAGGCTTGGTTGGTTGTTGCGCTGAAATTTGTGGCGGCGGAATGTAGCCCTCATCGCCGGGTTCTCTGACGCCATCCCAGGTGACGTTCGGATTTTTGCTGTCCCAGGTGTAGGGCTGATTGGTCCATGGATCGATCTCGGTGGAGTCCCAGAGCAGAGGTTTCATAGGCGTGTTGAAAAGTAGGCCGGGAGTGTTTGGCGCATGACGCCCCGATGACAGATCGGGAGTCCCCGCCAAACTTCCCGGCTTCTCGGCGCGTCCCCCGGCCTGCGCAGGCCCCAAACAGCCGGGAAGTCCGGCGAAGGGCGCTTTTCCTGCGGGTGGCTCTTTTTGCGCCGGACACTCCCGGCCGACGCCCTGCCAGCGCCGCCTCCAACGGCTGGAGGTGCAACTCCAATGGCTGGAGGCGTGCCTCCAGCTCTTGGAGTCGATTTTTTCGTTCCCTGAGGTGTTTCCGGCGT
Organism: Prosthecobacter sp.; assembly: GCA_044370285.1. Classification (GTDB taxonomy): domain Bacteria; phylum Verrucomicrobiota; class Verrucomicrobiia; order Verrucomicrobiales; family Verrucomicrobiaceae; genus Prosthecobacter. The sequence continues at coordinate 120 of JBILVU010000088.1, read as the reverse complement.
TCCTGGAGGCGCTGCCCCCGCGGGAGGAGGAGCTTCACCACAAGCAGGAGGCACGCCTCCGGCACCACCACGGCACGCTGAGGCAGGGAGAGGCACGCCTCCAGCAGCGGGAGGCGCTTC
>JBILVU010000087.1:0-25228 GCA_044370285.1 Prosthecobacter sp. | reverse complement strand
TGAACCAGGTGCCGAGAAACGGCCCGGTGTGAAACCACGACTGCTGCTTCAGCTTCTGCACGAGCGTGGGAGGCATCATGCCTTTGTCCATCATCAGATCACACTGGCCCGTGTGGAAGAAATTCAGTGCGGTATTGGCATCCTGCACGGGGCGCACCTCCACGGTGGCCATCTTCACATTCGCGGCATCCCAGTAGGTCGGATTTTTCTTCAGGCGGATGTGGTCATCGATGCGCCACGACTCCAGCAGGTAGGCCCCGTTGCTCACGATGTTCGCCGGCTTGATCCAGCCGGTGTCATGCTTTTCGATGGCCTGCATCGGCACGGGGGCCAGGGTCTGAAAGGCGCACAGGTCGATAAAATACGGCGTGGGGTTCTCCAGCCGCACTTCGAGCGTTTTCGCGTCCAGCGCCCGCACACCGACGGTAGCCGGATCGGTCACCTTTCCCTCGGTGAAGTCTTTTCCACCTTGGATGACATGCAGCAGGCTCGTGTAGTCCGATCCCGTCTCCGGCCGCAGCGCACGAATCCACGACGCCACGAAGTCCTGCGCCGTCTCCGAGGTCTCCCAGCGCTCCGCCATGCCCGGCTGCGCCTTGCCGTTTTCATTGAAGCGGCACAACCCCTCAAAAAGCGAGGACGAGATGCGCATGCTCACCTGATCCGAGACGATCGTGGGATCAATCGTCTCCGGCTCCGCACTCTGGATGAAGACCAGATCCGCCCGTGGCTCCACCGGCCCGCACGCGGCGAGACAGAAAAGGCAAAACAAGGCGCTGAGAACGAAGCGAAGAGGCATGCGGAAAGCTCACGATACTGGCCGAGCACGTCATCAAAGCCAGCATTTTCCCGTTGCCGCATCGCAGGTGGCTTTGATACAAGGCACCGCATGATGAAAGCCCGCGCCCTCCTGCTCTTTTTCGTACTGACACTCACGCCCGCCTTCGCTCGCACCTTCACGGACAACGCGGGACGCAAGGTCGAGGCCGAGCTGGTGGCCGTCGAAAACGACTCCATCCGCATCCGCCGGGCAGACGGCCAAGTCTTCACCCTGCCCCTCGCCACGCTTTCCGCAGCCGACCAAGCCTTTGCCACCCAGTGGAAGGCCAAAGCGACCGACCCCACTCCTGCAGCTCCATCAAAAGACGCCGAGGCCGAGCAACGCCGCCTGCTGCGCATCCTGGAGGATGTTGTCTGCCCCAAATGGCATGAGAGCACCGCCCTCCGCTGGGAAGGAATCCCCACCCTCAGATTGAACTCCAAGGATCCGATGCTCGGCAAGTTTGCAGAGGATACCTTCAAGGATATTTGCACCACGGCCGGACTCCAACCCGCCCCCGGCGAACGTGTGTGTGAAATCCACATCGGCCCCAACGATGTCATGAAAAAGCTCGCCACCAAGGAGAAGGGCGGCATGAGCATGCGAGACGGGATTTTCTATTACGTCTTTTGGGACGACCAAAAGAAACTAGAGCGGACGCTGGTCATGCTGAGCGCGGACAAATTTCCAGAGGATGAGGCCAAGTCTTTGCTGTTAACCTACCTGGTGCAGACTTTTGGCCTGTCGGACTGGACAAAAGAGATTGAAGCATCAGAAAAGTCCTGCTTGAGCTGGGACTACTCTGGCGCCCAAACGATGTCTGACCTTGATCGCAAGCTTCTGACCTTCCTCTACAAGCATGTGCCCAATGGGGCTAACCGCAGCGAACTCCGCACCCTTTTCCGCAAAAAGTGGCAGCCTTGAACGCCCCCGCTCAACGAATAATCACCCATTCCTTGTCGAACATCCACCAGGCATCGAGGGTGGCAGAAACTCGGGATGTTTGGTTCACCAGCATTAGCGGCGAGCTGCCCGTGGTGGGATCAAGCAAATGAACCAGCCTGCCGTTTCCACCATCTTCCAAGATCAAGCGGCTTTCAGGGAGAGGTGCGAGGCTCCAGCTCGGATTGTTCAATAGGGACGGAAAGCCCAACGCCTCATCCACCTCGTCACCACCCAGATAATAAGCCGCTTGGATGCTTGCGGTCCTTCGCTTCATCATTTCTCTCCAGCCGCCGAGTCGCAGCGTGTGGTGAAGACTACGCAGCAAATTGGAAACTGCATGGCCGACGCCCGCCTGCGTTCCCAGCGGTGCTAGCCTAGCCCATGGACAGACGGGCCACGGGGGCGGCAAGGTCACGGTGACGGCGATTTTGACGCCCTCGGATGACACGACGGGAGGAACCACTCGCCAGCGCACCTCCTCCGGCTGGCCTGGCAAGGCGAGCAAAGGGGCGGAATCATCATGCTCATCCTGCCATTCATGCGAGGCAGAGGCAGCCTCCGCTTGATGCGCCGAATGTGAATGCCCGGCTGTGAGAGGCGGTTCAGGCCGCCAGACGAATTCACCCAGCTCCACAGTGCCACGCACCACCTCGCGTGAGATTCGGTGAAGCAGCCGCAGCTCAAAACAGCAACCCTGCGGCATGGGCGCGTCTTTCTCCAGCGGACTCAAATGAACGTCGATTCGATTCTCACCCTGAAAAAACCATTCGTTGATCGCAAGATCGAAGTCATGTGCCTGACCGCTCGTTTCACGATGAACGGGCACATCGTTGATCCTCAATTCCACTCTGCATTGTGTGGCATTTCCGCGGATGCGAAACACCGGTTGATCAATGGGATGAAGGAGGACTTGCATGAAGATTCGAGGGACTTTTCATCAATCAACGGCCGGGCTTCAGGAGCACCAAGGGACCTCCGCAGGCGATTCGACCGTGGCGTCTGCCGGCCATGATCTTGAGGGGGCTAAAAGGCACCCCCGCCGACCTTCCTCCGAAGCATTTTCAGACGGTTCGGGCTGCAAAAATCGAAAACGACAGCCCGGGCGGCTCTTCTCCATCTGGGTGACCTGCAAGCCGGTAAACTGAAACGCGGCTTTTGGCTTGTGCTCCCTTGGATCGGGCATGGGAGATTCAGCCGGCGCTGCACAAGCTGCCCGGAACCCAGCTCTGTGACCTGAGTCCTCACTACCTCCCTGATGAATAACGAAACTGTCATACTCACGGATGGATCGTGTCTCGATGCGCAAAGGAATCTCTCCCTGGCTGCGCCCCACGCTGGCGACCTGAGTTTGAGGCCGGCGGACCTCAATGCCAGCCTGAAGGCTGATGTGGCCGTCTGCCACGAGCCAGATGCCCAACTCCTGGGCGATCTCCTCCGCACGAATCACATCCAGCCCCGCCAAAAGGGGGCGGAGCAGAGGTATTTTATCCGCCTGCTCCAGCCAGGGCCCCAGCAGGCTCATCTCCCCGCTGGCTCCAATCAAGGGCGCGGCTTGGATCTTCATTCGTAGCGAGTGCCCCAGCAGCCCGTTCCCTTCCTGCTCGAAAAGAGAGGCGTCCAGATGGATTGAAAGGCTCGGCCAGGGATGAAACCGGAACGTCTCCATGCGAGTGAGCCTGGGATTATCCAGACCCGCATGCCGCGGCCCCGGTCGCAGGGCCATGATGGCAGCCGCCGAACGGGCGAGCACCTCAAGCCCGTCGATCCATTTGCAGAGTGCCTTCGCTTGCTGCTTCTCGTGGACCTTCCACTGCCTGCCGTCATACGAGCAGCCAAGATCACCGCCGAGCAGCAATTCATATCCGCTCGAAGATTCTGCAGACGGCTTCGTGGATACCTCCAGCCGCCCGGCCCAGCGGATATCGGGAAAGGCCGCAATTCGTGCGGAAATGAGCGCCAGGGCGCATCTTGGAAGATCCACGGACCAGACCTGCGCGGGAAGTTCCGGCATTTTGAAGGGATTGAAGAGCGATAGCATCTCTTCGTCGAGCTCTTCCATAAGCTCGGCGTTAAGGATGGCCGGGGCGGGCCAGTTCCATGCGATCTGTGGCACCACCCGAGTGCCGCCGCCGAGGCCTTCCAACCGCAGCTTACTATCCACTCCGGGAGGGCATTGGGGAGGCCCCTCTGCCGTGGTGGTGATCTCCACCACCCGGTTCCCGCTGTGTCCTGACAGCACTTGCAGCATTGGCGGCTTCACCTGGGCCGTCATCACATGGGCAAAGTGATTCGACGGCGGATCGAGCGGCGATTCGTTCGGCTGCTTTCCCTTCAAAGGTAGTTCAAGAACGTAACCATGGCCGGCAGCCTGACTGCAAATCGTGACGCGCGTCCTTCGACAACAGCCTGCCGTGGCCGATTCAGCCCTCTGCACCGAGTCGTTGACCGGTTGCATGTCCGAGAACTGTCCTTCCAGCCGTGCGGGATCGAAATCGAAGACCTGGGTTGCTGGCATGCGCGGATCAGTGGGTGGCTTTAGGCAGGAGGGGAGGGCGATGCCTTCGCGGCGAGAGCCTCCAACTGCTGGAGTTTTTTATCAGCGGCCATCCCTGCATGCATGAGCACCCGCTCCGCCGCCGGATGCTTGCCGGAGGCGTGAAAATCCTCACCTCCCAAAGCCAGTCCCACCTCGATGAATCGTACGACACCGGTCTCCGAGGCAATGCCAAAGCTCTCCGCGGCGATGACCTGCCGCCTCACAAGGGCATCGAGTTCCTGGTCATTAAGGCCGGCCACGCTCTCGCGTCTTTTTTCCCTGAGATAACCCCGCACACGCCTCACATAAGCGGCGCGAACTTTGTCTTGAAAGACTTGAATCTGATCTGGGCGGACTTCGATCATGGATAAACGGGGGTCACTCGGTGGAGGTCGTGTCGGCTTCGAGCGGGTGCTCCGTGCGCTCGGCAGTGCCGTCCTTCATTTCGTCGATGATCAGCGCCGTGCCATCGGCGTTTTCACAGCCATAGAACAATTGCAGGCTAAAAAGATGCTGATGCTGCGGCATGTCACAGGTGGGAAAGAATGCCCGCCAGACCCGTGGATCATAGTAACGGAAGAAAACGATCCGTCCGTCCGGCAGCCGCACCTGCGCCATCTCACGCAGATGGCTCAAAAGATCATCCATCGGCGTGCCCGCAGGCGCGGAAATCCAGATGCCCCAATTCGCCCCCCACCCGTGCTTCATCATCCACTCGGCAACCGGGGCCGAAGCGGACTCCACTCTCGCCAGGTATGTGCAGCGGGTCACTTCCTCAGGTTCTTCGTTTTCAGGAGGAATCAGCGGGGCATGCTCCACCTCCTCATCTTCGAGAAAATCGGGCAATTGCCGCACCATGGCTCCATCGAGCAGGACGAAGACATCCCGCGGGGGCTCCTCGGAACCTTCGATAGTAGTCATGAGACGCCACAAGCTCTCTTTCCCAGCTTTGGAGAGCATGGCGATTTGCGGCTCGTTTTGCGTTGGAAGTCGTACTTTCACTTGGAGTAGAAGGGTGAGCCGCTTTGGGCGGCCAGATCACGAACGGTTTGCTTCTTCCATGTGCCGGGCTTGGAGGCATGGCCCATGCCCTTCGACTTCTCCACTTTGCCAGCCTTGGAGTCATCCGCCATGGCGGCCTTCTTCGGCGGGTCGAGAGGCTTCTTCGCCACGGCTTTTTTCGATCCGGCCGCACCGCCGGAATTGATCTTCACCATCACGCCCTGAATCGTCACCCCAGAAGGATCGATGGTGATAAAGCCGCCTGCGCCTTTCAGCGTGATCTGCATGGCTTCCACCACCACGCTCATGCCAGATACGATGGAGGTGGCCATGGCCGTGTTGATCTCCGTATCCGTCCCCGACTCGATCCTCACGTCCTGCCCGGCGGTCACCTGCCAGGCGTTCGCCACCTTGCTCAAATCATTGCCTCCCACATCCTGATGATGATCCTTGGCGATCTTTTCTTTGTGAGCACCACCCACCTCCTGATGTACGTCTCCGCTGATCTTTTCAAACTGGCTGCCGCCCACGATCAAATGCTGGCTGGACCCGGTGTGCTCTTTGCGCACGTTCTTGATGCGCACGTCCATGTCCTTCTGGCCGTGCATGAAGATCTGCTCCTTGCCTTTCGCATCCTCAAAACGCATCTCATTGTATCCACCTCCACCTTTCGTTGAGTTGGACTTCCACACCGTGCGGGTTTTGTCTGCTGGGAGGTTGTATGGAGACTTGTTTTCCCCGTTGTAAACTCTGCCCGTAATCAGCGGCTGATCGGGATCACCATTCAGAAACTCCACCACCACTTCCTGGCCGATCCGTGGCAGGCTCATGAAACCATAGCCGCCGCCCGCTGAAGGATGGCTCACCCGCACCCACTTGGAAGACTTGTCATCCGCCTTGCTGCGCCGGTCCCAGTAAAAATGGAGCTTTACCCGGCCGTGCTCATCACAAAAGATTTCCTCACCCGGAGGCCCCACCACGAGGGCCGTCTGCGGCCCGCGGATCAGCGGCTTCGGTGAAATTCGAGCCGGACGAAACACCAAGTTATCCGGCAGGGCCGTGAGGTGACACTCAAACTTGTCTCCGCTGCCGCCTCCCGTTCCATAGGCATCCACCGAAATCGTCAACACCGTTGAAGTGATCACATACCCGCGTTGTTGATCCGTTCGCTCAGCCCGTGTGAGTTGAAATTTGTTTCCGCAAGCCATGTCCCTCGCCGTGGCCATCGCGTCGATCGACTCATAACCAGCCTGGGCTTCTTCCAGACGGATCTTCGCGAGATTGCTACCGTCCCCCCCTTCGCGGAAAATGCCCGGATACTCAAAGTGCTCGAATTTGGCCGCCGCGTGCTTCTTTTCCTTCGCCAGCTTCGAACGAAGGTCCTGCTTGGGCTTTTTGAAGTTGTAGTCGTTCGTCGCAAACGCTCCCGTGCTCACGGTTTTCTGAACCCGAAGATCATACAAATAGCCTTCCTTGAGAATGCCGGCACGCTCCCGCCATTCAATCTTCGGGCGGTCTGGATGAGGCTGATGCTGGGACATGTCATCCGTGATCATCATGACATGGCTGCCATTCTTATGCTCCCACCAATAATAGATCCCCTCATGCTCCATCAGGCGACTCACAAAATTCAGCGCCGTCTCGTTATACTGCACGCAGTTGACCTTGGGCTTGTAGCTGCCTGAGAGCTTGAACTGGAAATCCGTGAACCCGAAATCCGTGCTAAACACCTCCTGGAGAATCTGCTGCACCGTCTTTTCCTGGAAAATTCGGCAGTCGCTACTGCGGGACAGCAGCCACAGCCACGGCACCATCTGAGCGTGATACACGCCTGCATTCTCCTCGTATCCGAGGAAGGCCAGCGAGGCGATATAGCCATTGAAGAAGCGAGTCTTCCCGCTCTCCGTCTGCAGGCGCACCGTTACGTTCGTGCCCACCAGCTTGTCAGGATCCACATCCTTGTCTGGATCGAGCAGCACGAGGTGATAATCAAAGAGCCTCCCCAGCTCCTCCCGGCCGCTCATGGATTTGAGCAGCAACTTGTTTGGCCCAAGCACCGTGTCGATGGCCGCGTGACGAAAGTCTCCAATGGCTTTGCTCATGAGTGGGATGGTAGGTTGGGCAGGTATTCGAGAATCTACCGCCGGGCGACGAGTGAATCTTGGGCTACCATAAGCATTTCCTGAAAATAAAAACCAGATTATTTGCCATCCAGTGCCCCGACCCCGATCGGCGGCACATCATTCACCGAATGAATCGTGATGTTCCCGAGGTTGTAACCGCTCTTTGGATCCCTCTCGCGCACCACTAAGCCGGGGATGTAGATTTGCATCAGGTCCGCCGGTGGTTTGTAGATGAACTCCATGCCGTTCGGCATCGTGTCTTTCATCGTCCGGCCAGGCCCCGCCCACGCCGCCGTCTGGTTCTTCACCGTAGCGATGATCAGTTTGTCCATGTTGCTCCACTCAGCCTTCACCGCCAGCCAGATTCGGGCGAAGAACTTGTAGTTGAAGGCCGAGTTCTGGGTCGCAAACAGCAGCTTGCGAAAATCATCCGAACTCATCCACCACGGGCTTTGGTGCAGAGCGCCCTGTGAGGAGGCGAATCGGCAAAGCCACATCCCTGGCTTAAGGATCACCTGCTGGGGATGACGGATTCCCTCGCTGGCAGCTTGAAAGTCAGGATCGGTATTCATCGGCTGTTTGGGTGTGAAGCGTAAAACGACACATTGAAAAAACGATTTAGTATCACTCTGTCAACCGAGTCCCTCATCTTTCTCTACGCCCGTACAGCCATCACCTTCATTCCCACTTCCTGCTGCATGACCGCTTACGATCAAGTCCCCTACCCCTGCAACGCCTACCCGCAGACCCATCCCGAGCACCTCGCGAGCATCGCCCGGTTGCGTGGTTTGCAGGCGCCGCCGCCCGAGACCTGTCGCTATCTCGAGATCGGCTGTGGTGACGGCGGAAACCTCCTTCCTCTGGCCCACGCCCTGCCACAGGCCCATTTTTGTGGCATCGACCTCGCCGCCACCAGCATCGAATCCTCCCGCCGGCATGCCCAGGCATTCGGCCTCACCAACATCGAATGCCACGCCATCGACCTCATGGACCTCCAGGCAGCCGACCTTGGAAAATGGGATTACATCGTCGCCCACGGCGTCTTTTCCTGGGTCCCCGAACCGGTCCGGCTGCGTCTCCTCGAACTCTGTCGCGATCTCCTTTCTCCTCAAGGCATCGCCTTCATCAGCTACAACGCCAATCCCGGCAGCCACATCCGCCAGATGGCGCGGGACATGATGCGCTATCACACCGAAAACGCTCCCGATGCCTCCACCAAGATCGGCCAGGCCCGTGCCCTCATGGGATTCCTGGCCCACAGCCATGGCACCGATGACGAATACGGCGCCCTCCTTCGGGCCGAGGCCGCCCGCGTCCAGCAGTTTGCCCCCAATCACCTCTACCACGACGACCTCGCCGACATCAATCAGCCCTACTACCTGCACGAGTTTGCCGAACTAGCAGCCTCCAGCGGACTCCAATACCTCGGCGATGCCGACTACGCCTCCATGTTTGCCACCCGCTATCCGCGTGAGGTGCGTGAACGCCTCGCGGAACTCGGCACCGATCTCCTCAAGCGGGAGCAATACCTCGATTTCATCAAATGCCGCCGCTTTCGACAAAGCCTGCTCTGTCATCAGAACGTCACGCTCCAAGACACCGCCCAATGTGCCCATATGCGTGAGTTTTACTTCGCCTCCTCCGCCAAGCCCACCACAAGCTCCGCCAACCTCCTCGACGAAAGCGAAATCCTTTTTGAAGGCCACGACGGCTTGAAAGGCCAGGCATCCCTCCCCATCGCCAAACTGCCCCTCGCCTACCTCGGGCTCAAATGGCCTGCCCGGCTCTCCTTTGCCGAGCTGCATCAGGCCACCGCGCAGGCCCTCGGCACCCCGATTGATGAAGACTCTCTCGGCCTCGTCCTGCGCGAGTTCGTCGAGATGGGAGCCGTCCAAGCCCACCTCCAGCCAGCCCCCTTTGCCACCACCGCCGCAGAGCGCCCCGCCGCCAGCCCTTGGGCACGCTACCAGCAGAAGCAAGGCCCCGGCGGCATCACCACCCTCCGCCATCAGACCCTCCACATCCAGGACCCCTTCGGCCAGTGGCTCCTCGGGCAACTCGACGGCACCCGCACCCCCGCCGAAATCGCCCACGCACTCGCCAGCACCGTCAAACCGGATGCCCAGGGCCACCTCGATTTCGACAAAGAACTCCAGGAAGCCCAGGCCCTCGTTCACGAAGGACTGCAAAAGTTCCTCCAGCTCGGCCTTCTCGTTTCCAACCCATGACCACACCGCTATGAACCGCCAAAACCTCCCCGCGCAAACCTTCCTCCAGCATCTCAAAGACCACCCGTTGCCGGGAAAACTCTCGGGGCAGCCCGATCCGCTGCTCGTGCTGCGTCAGCAAGCCGTGATGCATGAGCAAAACCGCTTGGAAACCGTCGCCGAGCTGCTCGCCCTCACCGCCATCCTAACTGTCCAGCGCGTGCTCACTGGCCACGAAGTCATCACCATCGGGCGGGCCATGTTCCAGTTTGGCCAAGGCGACCGTGCGCAGGGCATCCAGGCCGCCCATTGCCTGCCCGGCCATCCCTACTTCAACGGTCTAGCCCTGCACACCGTCGATGAATGGCAGCCGGAAATACTCGCCCGCCACCAGCTCAAGCCCCTGCCGCTCGCCTCCAAACTGCGCAACCTCTGCGGCCGCACCGACTACGTCGATGCCTCCTTGAACCAGACGGATTGCCTCATCGAAATCCTGGATGACGGCCGCGGCCTGAAACCCACCCTTGGACGCGCCCTTCATCACCTCCAGCAGCACCTCAAACACCGCCCGGCGAAGGATTGGCCTGCGGTGGGAGAACTCGTCGCTCAAGCCATGGAAATCTACCGCCGGCACGCCTCCTACGTCTGCCAGGAACGCCTTCATCAGCTTCAGTTCACCGCCACCTCCGACGCCACCACCACCTCCAAATCCCACATCCTCGAAAGCTACCTTCAAATCGTCCAGAACGGTGCCTTGATCCCCGAAGCTTGTTCTCAGCACGGCTTCCAGCAGATCACGCGGGACACCATCAAAAGACCTAGCGCGTCACTATAACCAAGGCATGCATTATTTCCGACGATGCGCAGCTAAGCGTTTAACTCACCGGCAACCCGATGGCAACTGCCTGAGCTACCATCCAACGGTAGGCATTTGTCGACTCCGACTCGCAACGCTGCGTGAAGGCTTCGATTTTCTTCTGTCGCTCTTCGAGGAACCGGGCCTCAGCAGCGTGAAGGTCCATTTGTTGCTGGGTAAGCTTGGAAGGAAAAGCTATCGCTTGGGATGGTGAAACCAGGCTTGAATCATAGACGTGTCCCGTGACCGCCAACGATGCCAATGTGTCCCCCTTGGAGGCCTGGCGGTGTAGTTCGGTGGTCAACAGTTCCGATTTGCTTGGTCCGGCACAACTATAATCTCCCGTAACGGCCACCTTGGCATACTCGGTCACCGGAGAGCCACCCACACCACCATGAGAGGTGTTGAAGTATCTCTGTCTATAATGCGACATGCTACTCACATAGGTATTTCCGAAGGTCGGACGGGACGCCCCACGTTCGGACGGCATGCTTGGATTGCGAACGGCGTGCGCGGTCATCTCGACATTTTCGACCGTCCCACCATCAGAGTTCCAACTTCGATCCACCGCATCGAACAGGCCAAGAAACAACACGCCGATATCGAGTTCGGAACCGATCTTTTTGGCCATGTCTCCGACGATGGTGGCACCTCGGCTATGCCCGACTAGCACGATCTCCACGTCATACTCTGGTTGAACGAGGGACGAAGTGGACTGCACCTGCGGACGAAAACTGGATCCTTTAGCCTTTCGAGCTTTCACCCTAGACTTGATCCATTTCATCCCATTGGCGATCAAATTGTCAACGTCCGTTCCGAAGGTTCCTGGACCATCTTGAAACTGCGGCTTCTCCACTGAGACAGCATTGAACTTGGTAAAGAACTGGTAGGTATGACTATAGCCGCTTGGAGCTGGCCTCCATTCTTTGGAACCAGTGCCGTCTACAGCATAAAGCAAATAGTGAGGAATTTTACAGGTAGCCATTGGGATACAAAACTATCAGTTCGTGTGCTAGCAATGTTGGGAATAGAGAATTTTGTCCTCTAGGCGGACAAATGGGTTTTCAAGCAAAGAACAGACACTTGTCGCTGATGACACCCAAGAGAGTGAGAATTGCAGAGATTGAGCTCGAAACTTAGTCTCGGGTTGGCTCAGCCTCACGTCAGCCCAAGTGCTGCGGCATCGATGCTGTCGAGCACGCTGTGAAGCTTTTTCATGAGGGGTTCAAAGACCAGCGAGAGTGCATAGAGAATAAGGACCACGCCGATGATGGTGATCACCGCGCTGCCGCCCGCGCCTGCGAGGAGCAATCCGCCCGCCGCGCCAAGCACGGCGGCGCAAGGCAGGTTGCGGGCCGTGTACATTTTTTCAAAGCGGTTCCACGCCGTCGTGTCGGTGGAGAACAGATTGACCATGGAGGTGAAGGCCTTCGACTGCCTCACCTGCGCACCTACCGATGAAAAAGACGGCCAGTCCGCCTTGGATATCGCCTCGGCTGCTTTGCCAAGGTTGTGCTTCTGCGTTTGTACAAAGTGGTTCAGTTGTTGTGTCAGTGAGTTTTTGGATTGCATGTTCGAGGGCGGGTGGAGTTCGGAATCGGGATGCAAAGGTCAATGTGACAGCAGTGTCTGTGGCACAAAATCCTTCGGGAAGACCTTCGTCGAATGCTTCTGCTTGAGGCTGATATAGCTGGGGTTTCGCGTCTCTCCCGGCTCAAAAAACGTCCGCCAATTTCTCATTCCGACCCCGCCTGCCGGGATGAACCCCTCAAGCACCTTACTGTAGGTCGTCGCATAAAATGACATGCCAGCTGAATCTGCCCAGGTGACGTAAACCGAAGTGCCATGCCGCGACATTTCCAGATGCTCCAAGATAGCCAAGTCCTCTTTGGCAAGGCTGTTCCGGTGTTTCACATGAAGGCACTGTCCGGGATCGAGAGAAGGATTCATCGCTTTGGGTTAAATGATTCTTCTTAAGTCTAAAGGCTGATCGACAATCCTGTCATCATTTTTATGAGGCACCTGAAAAAGAGACCTTCAAACCCGCCATTTCGGCAAGAGCAGAGGCGGAAAGCCCGAGGCGCCGAAACTCGGCGACAGCTTCCGCCCGCGCCTCAGCCGAGCTGCGGACACGACCGCGTGCGTCCCGTTTCAAAATCGTGAGTTGGTTGTCCATCACGTCGGACATCCCTGACTCCCCAAGCGCCCCTCTCCAAGCTCGATCCCATGGTCGTTACTGTGACGTTTAGTTTCTTACTGTTTGAAGCTCGGGAAATGGGGGACACACTCGAATCTGAGCAAGGTGCTGGTCACTGCGTTTTCGCTCCGACACCGCCGCAGCCCAGCACCCATCCCCCACCCTGACCCCATGCCCAGCAACTTCTCTTCCATCGGCTTTGACCTGGCCGCTCGTTCCAGTTCGAAGCAGCCCCGCCGTCTAGAGGCGGGGGAGCGCTTCACATTGGTTGTTCTCGGCGATCTCACGGGCCGGGCCAGTCGCGAGGTGGTGGAGCCTCTGCATCAAAACAGACTGCGGCAGGTCGATGTGGATACTTATGCTCGTGTGTTCGCGCAGTTTGGTGCGCGACTGCAACTGAGCGGTGCCGCCTTTCCTGGAGGGACACTCGAGCTCGCCTTCACCTCGATGGACGACTGGCATCCTGATAGGCTGCTCACGCAGATTCCCTGGCTGGCGAGCCTGATCGAAGCACGCGCATTGCTGCTGAATCCGGCGACGGCGGAACGTGGCAGGGCTGCTTTGGAGGCCTGCCTCGGCCAAGCCAAGGCGGTGCCCACAGAATCGCCCGCCACGGCGGGTGCGCCGGAAACGGATGAGGACACGTTTGCCCGCCTGATGGGGGGTGACTTGCCACCCAGGACAGTTCCGGCTCCCGCCTCCGGGCTGAATGCCTTGATCCAGCAGGCCATCGCCCCACATGTGACTGCCGCGCCAGCGGCCTGGCAGTCGGGGGCTCTGGCCGCCGCAGAAATGGAACTCATCCACCGGCTGCGGTCCATTTTACAGCACCCCGATTTTCAGGCGCTGGAGGCCGCGTGGCGCGTTGTGGACATGCTGATCCACCGCATCGAGTCCGATGAAGAAATCAGCCTGCTGGTTCTCGATGCATCCTTGGCCGAATTGCAGGCCGACCTCGCCGCCCAGCCTCAGGCGGAGGAATGTGTGCTGTTCCGGTTGCTACGGGATCGCCATCCTGGACTGCTGGTCGGGAATTTCACCTTTGGCCAGACGGCGGAGGATCTGCGCACGCTTGGGGCCCTGGCGGAGGTCGCCGCCGGTCTCTCTGCCGCCATGGTGGCCAGCGCTGCCCCTGCCCTGGTGGGCTGCGACTCGTTTGCCCGGCACCCCGATCCCGATGACTGGACCTTTGGCCTCAACGAAGAAGCCGCATCGGTTTGGGCAGCCCTTCGCGAGGCCCGCCAGGCCTCTCATGTCGGACTTACCTCACCTCGTTTTCTGGCGCGGCTGCCCTACGGCAAGGTGGGCAATCCCATCGACACCTTTACCTTTGAAGAACTGCCCACCGATCCTCCCCACGAAGCCTTCCTCTGGGGACATTCCGGCATCCTCATCGCCTGCTCCGTGATCGATGCCATCCAGTCCGGCGACACGGACCTCGCCGAGTTTACGGGCGGCGAGATCGGTGAAATGCCCATTCATCCCTACACGGAGGATAGCGAGAAGGTGGTGAAGTGCCATGCCGAAGCCTGGCTCACTGACCGCGCGCTGGAACGCATTCTCCGCGCTGGGGTGATCCCCGTCGCCCCCATCAAAAACACCGACACCATTCGCCTGAATCATCTTTGCTCCGTCGCACGCACTCCCACAGCCCTTCACTTGGGCGGTTAAGATTCGCACCTCGGCCTCTCGGCGTGGGTTTCTGCAAAGTCATTTGAACGTCTCCTCGCGTCATTCTGACAACTACCTTGCTGGATGGTTCTGTCAGCTTTCCGAATGACGCTGCGAATGCAAACAGCTTGATCCCTCTGCCAAATACTTCGACGCTGGAAGCACGTGCGAGTCCCTCTCTGGCTGCTCATTGACGGCAAGTGGGTGGCCGATTTTTCTACCTTCGTGAGCCTTGATACTCTCCGCGCCGATCCGGTCCTCGCCGGTCTCCTCATCCTCCGCCGTAGCAACCTACTCTCCATCACCTGAGTCTAGAATAAACACTTCGACCGCATCTGCCAACTCGGCGGGCCGTGAGCCGCATTCGTTTCACTGAAAGCGGCTCACCTAGCGGACGCTCCCCGTTGCCACACTGAAGATGGCTTTGGAGCAGTTACCGATACTCCTCCGTGCGGATGACTTCGCTCACTTCACGATCTCACCCACGAGCAAAATGGCACCGGGGTAGAAGGCGGTGCCTTCGAAGCGCTTGGGGTCGTCGATCTTGTTGCCGTTCTTCGCGAGGATCTTGGCTTTATCCGGCACTTCGGGGCTGATTTCGATTTTCACGGTGTGGACGGTGTCGGACAGCTCGCTGCCGAGGCTGAGCGTGGCGAGGCGGTGATAGGTGCAGTAGGCATCGATGCGTGGCATGAGCTTCACAGGCTGATCATCGACGGTGACGCTCACCTGGCCGCAGTCCGGGCCGACGATGTCGTAGATGGAGGCGCGGGTGCCTTTGAACTTGAAGCTGAGCACGTCGCCGGGCTTGGCGGCTTTGTGGAGGGCGCTCATGCGGTTGCTCCAGCGCTTCGCGAAGTCCGCCGGGGCAGGTTGGAAGCCGCTGGAGAGCGTGGCGGCGGTGATGGGCAGGAGTTTGGCCTGCTCGTAGTTGGTGGCGATGAAGGGCGCAGCCAAGGTGTGAGCGCCTTTGGCCTTCGAGGCGGCCTGGATAGGTTCGATGGAGCGCACGATGGCGGCGAGATAAAGCTCGTGACCGGTCTCCACATGCGGATGCACGCTGTCGGGGGCGAAGACAAATTTATCGCCGAGCGCTTTCTTCTCCTCATCGGTCTTTGGTAGCTTGGCCTTCCATACGAGTGTACCTTGCTTGGCCAGTTTCGCGACCTCCATGCCCATGTGGATCGTGGGGATGCCGTAGTGATCGGCGATCTTTTCCATGGCGCTGGCGCTGCGTTGGAATTTGCCGTCGAGCATGGCGGGCACGAGCGCCTCGGTGACGGTGTAAACAAAGCAGATATCGCACTCCGGCAGCGCCTTCCAGGTCTGGCGGACGATGCCTTCCATGCAGCGGTGGATTTGCTCCGGCGCTGCGCCGCCATCGTTCACGGCGAATTCGACGAAGAGGAGGTCCGGCTGGTGATCGAGCACGTCTTGTTTCACGCGAAAGACGCCGAGATCCGAGCCGGTGCCGCCGATGGCCGCGTTGATCTCGCTGAACTTCGCCTGCGGCCAGGTCTTCTGGAAATGCGCCAGCGTCTTCGGTCTCCAACCCGTCTGCGCCGTGATGGAGCCGCCGAGGTAGCCGATTTTGACCTCAGCGCCTGGCGTGGTGGCCTTCGCGAGGAAATTCGGCAGCCCGGCACGCGGGCGGCACTCCTGAGCGGGCACAAGCGGGTAGTCCTCCGCTGCCAAAACGGATGGGGCAATACCCAGGGTCAGAAAGAGAAAAGAGAGCAGACGCATGAGGAGGACGGGAAAGGAAGGTTCAGATGAGGAAGCAGGATTATCAAACCGGTCACCTTCCCCGTGGCATGGGATGCCAAGGAATTCCAGACCGTCAAAGGCCATGCCAGAAGGATCGGGCCGAAAGAAGGCATCCATCCCCTGCGAAACCATCCCTTGCTTTCCACATCAAACCAGACGATGGGCCGAGCCGCAGTCAACCTGAAGCAGGCAGACCGAGCTGTTCATCAGGTGTTTCTTTGGATTCGTTGGTGTTCTGAAATCCGAAGACCGGAGCTGGCCGTGCATGCATTAAGGAGACTGCCTTTAAGAAAGATAACACGTTATGAACACCAAAATGTATGTGGGCAACCTGCCCTTCGCCGCCACTGACAACGACCTGCGCGATCTCTTCACCAACTACGGCACCGTCACCGATCTCTTCCTGCCGATGGACCACACCACGGGCCGCCCCCGCGGTTTCGCCTTCATCACCATGGATTCTGCCACGGGCATGCAGGAGGCCATCAAGGCTCTCCATGACCAGGATTTCATGGGCCGCGCCCTCGTTGTGAATGAAGCGCGTCCGAAAGAAGACCGTCCAGCCGGCGGTGGCTATGGCGGCGGCGGCGGCGGTGGTGGCCGCGGCGGTTACGGTGGTGGTGGCGGCGGCGGTGGCCGTGGCGGCTACGCTGGCGGTGGCGGCGGCGGTGGTGGCGGCAATGGCCGTCGCGAGCGCTACTAAGCTACCCTCTCCCTTCCAAACTCCCTTTTGGCGGCAGGCTTCACAGCCTGCCGCTTTTTTGTGCCCCGGCCGACTCAGCTTCAGGGGTTTGAAGAAGTGCGTGGGTCCGGGGCACCGAGCAGGACCCAGGTTTCGAGGAGGGCGATCTCGATGGGTGGGAGCTTTTTCTTCGGCGGCATGGCGCTATCGGAGTCGAGATGGCGGATGGCCTGGATGAGGGGGCTGTTTTTCAGATCACCGGGCTTCACAGCGGGGCCGTTTTCGCCGCCGGTTTCCCAGCCGAGCTTCGAATCGAGGGCCAGCTCCCCTTCGACCTCATGCTGGTGAGAATGGCACTCGTAGCAGCGGCGTTCGAGGATGGGCAGGATTTGGGTGCGGAAGAACTGCGCTGGCTCGTACGTGGAGGAGCCAGCCTCACCGGCACCTGCGCCCGAAAGCATCGCAAGGATCAGCAGCAGGATGGTGGAGGACTTCATGCTGATGGTAACGCCATGGCGAACCAAGCCGTGCGGCGGATTTTGTCCACTTGAGGGCAAGAAATGCCAGCCAGCGCCCGCCCTCGGGGACAGGACGAGAACCCCTCCTTGCACCAAGGTTTCCCCGTGCTAGCCTCGCGGCCCTCTAAACCTCCACAAGCACGCAAATCATGGGCAAAACTCTCTTCGCCAAAGTCTGGGAATCGCATTCGGTCGGAACGCTCGCCAACGGCCAGACCCAGCTCCTCATCGATACGCATCTCGTCCATGAAGTGACCAGCCCGCAGGCCTTTGGCATGCTGCGTGACCTCGGCCTGAAGGTGGCCTACCCGCATCGCACCTTCGCGACGGTGGATCATATCGTGCCTACGGACAGTCAGGTGGCTCCTTTTGCCGATCCTTTGGCCGAAGAAATGATCCAAGAGCTGAACAAGAACGCCAAGGAGACGGGCATCACCTATTTCAACCTCGCCAGCGGCAAGCAGGGCATCGTCCACGTCGTCGGACCCGAGCAGGGCATCACCCAGCCCGGCACCACCATCGCCTGCGGCGACAGCCATACGGCCACCCACGGCGCTTTCGGCGCGATCGCCTTTGGCATCGGCACCACGCAGGTGCGTGACGTGCTCGCCACGCAGACGATGGCGCTCAGCGTCATGAAGGTGCGCCGCATCAATGTGGACGGCCAGCTCAAGCCCGGCGTGTATTCCAAAGACGTCGCGCTGCACATCATCCGCTTGCTCGGCGCCGGTGGTGGCAAAGGTTACGCCTATGAATACGGCGGCAGCTTGTTCGACAGCTTCACGATGGAAGAACGCATGACCGTCTGCAACATGGCCATCGAAGGCGGTGCCCGCTGCGGTTATGTGAATCCGGACGAAAAGACCTTCGAATACCTCAAAGGCCGTCCCTACTCGCCACAAGGCGCGGAGTGGGACAAAGCCGTCGAACAATGGAAAGCCGTCGCCACGGATGCCGACGCCGTTTTTGACGACGTGGTCAACATCAAGGCCGAAGACATCCCGCCAACCGTGACCTGGGGCGTGAGCCCTGACCAAGCCATCGCCGTGACCGAAAACGTCCCTTCCGTGGCCGATGCGAAATCCGCCACGCAGCGTGAATCGACCGAAGAAGCGCTCGCTTACATGAAACTGACCGGCGGCGCTCCGATCAAAGGCACCAAGATCGATGTCGCCTTCATCGGAAGCTGCACAAACGGCCGCCTGAGCGACTTCCGCGAAGTGGCGAAGTTCATCAAAGGCCGCAAAGTGGCCGCTGGCGTGAAAGCGATCGCCGTTCCCGGCTCGCAGATCGTCGATGTGCTGGCCCGCCAGGAAGGTCTGGACAAGATTTTCAGCGAAGCCGGCTTCGAATGGCGTGCTGCAGGCTGCTCCATGTGCCTGGCGATGAATCCTGATAAACTCATCGGCGACCAGCTCTGCGCTTCCTCTTCCAATCGTAACTTCAAAGGCCGCCAAGGCAGCCCCACGGGCCGCACCATCCTCATGAGCCCCGTCATGGTCGCCGCCGCCGCCCTCAGTGGCAGCATCGCGGACGCCCGCGAGGTGTTTGCGATCTAATCGAGTCAAACAAGTCATGAGCCCCAAGATGTCATCCCGCTGGTTTTTGGGACCACTTCTTGGGGTTCTTGTTTCATGTGGCTCTCAAAAGCCTTCGCCGAGGCCGATAGCTTTTGTGGAATCGATTTCCAGATCCAAAGAGGAGCGTTTGAAGCTCTACGATCGAGTTGATCGGGGTGACGCTGGAGCGGCGCTTGAACTAGCCGTGCATTTCGGGTTCGCCATGATGGATGAAGATGCTGCAAGACACTGGTATCGCGAGGCTGCGCGACTCGGGGGCAAAAGGGAGAAAGAAATCTATGAGTCATTTCTCCACGCTGAGTAGCGACCGAGCAGCAAGATTCCGCTAGCTCATGCCATGGCCTTACCTACTCTAGCAGCGTTCGAGCACGTTTCACCATGAGCACCCCCGTCACCGCCAACAGCCCCCTCGGCGTTTTTGACTCCGGCGTGGGCGGGCTGACGGTCGTGCGGGCGCTGCGGGATCTGCTGCCGAATGAATCCATCATCTATCTCGGCGATACTGCCCGAGTGCCGTATGGCTCAAAGTCGCCCGATACGATTCGGCGATTCTCGGTGGAGGATTCGCAGTTCCTCGTCTCGCATGGCGTGAAGGCCGTCGTCGTGGCGTGCAACACGGCCACCGCCCATGCACTGCCCGTTTTGCAGGCCACCTTTCGCGTGCCGGTGATCGGCGTGCTCGGCCCCGGCGTGGAGGCCACGCTTTCGGAGTCATCCTGCGAACGCGTGGGCATCATCGGCACCGCCGGCACCATCCGCAGCCATGCGTATCAGCATGAGATCGCCATGCGTAGGCCGGATATCTTGATCGAAGCGCGGGCCACGCCCTTGCTCGTGCCGTTCGTCGAGGAAGGCTGGATCGATCATCCCGCGCTCAAATCCGTGCTGCGGGAGTATTTGAAGCCACTGCTCGATAAAGGCATCGACACCCTCGTGCTCGGCTGCACGCACTACCCGCTGCTCATCCCGGTGCTGAAACGCATGCTGGGCCAAAAAGTGCGCCTCGTGGACTCCGCCAGCACCTGCGCCGCCCATGTGAAAGCCAAGCTGGAGCAGGATAACCTGCTACGGACGACCAAATCGAAGCCCTCCCTCGAAATTTATCTCACCGATCACTCCGAGCAGGCCGAGAACCTCGCGAAACGCTTCCTCGGCACAGATTTCGGCAAGGTGAAGAAGGCGGTGTTGTGAGGGTATCAAAAAACCGAGTGCTGGATTCGCATCCAGCACGCGGCGTGGTTCACCTCAACACATCTCCTTGAACCCGATCAGCGTCCCCGGCGAGGGGTTGGCGCGAGGAAGGCCGTATCGGAAATTTCGGTTTTGATGCCGGTGTTGCGGCGAATGATGCTGGCGAGCGTCTGCTGCTCGACGGCGCGGACGAGACCGCGTGGCAGATAATGCTGATACCAGAAGCGGTCGCCATCGCGGCAGCGGCGGAATTGATCGGCAAGGATGCGGGTGAAGGTCTCGCCCACCATGGAGCCGGGACGATCCGCCTCGGCGAGGCCGCCGACCCAGAGATCGACATCGGCAGGCGAGGTGTAAGCAGCGCGAAGCTCGCCGAGCACGGTGCGATCGCGATTGATGTCCTCAAAGCGGGTGACGGGAGGCAGTTTCAGGGCTTTGCGCATGTTGGCAAAGCTCGGCAGGCCATGATCGCGGCCGCGTTGGATGTTCAGCGAGGCGAGATCGAAGCCACCGCTGCCGGGTGCGCCGAAGAGGAAGTCACGCACGTCATCGACGAGCCATTCATCTAGCTCCTGCGCACGCTGAGAGACGAGGCCGCGGAGGATGGGATCGATGCCGTTGGTGGCATACACGGGCAGGTTGAAGAAGGCATGGCGCAGCGCCAGCGGCGTGCCTGCCACATCGGAGCCGTCCGCATTGCGCAGGAGGATTTGTGGTGAGAGTAGCGTGTGGCCGAGGCGGTAGGCGGCGGTGGCAAATTCATTCGAGACGCCGGTGTTCACCGTGGCGTCGTAGCCGCGATAAGCGGGCAGCGCATTGCCGATGAGCACGGGAAGAAACTCGCGGTAGGTGATGGCCTGGATTTCAGCGGCCACGATCATGCGGGCGAATTGATACGTCTCTTCGTCGTCCACGCCGGGGTTCGCTTTTTGATACTCGGTGGCCCAGTAATTGTGCTCGCGAACGAAGAGCGTTTGGATGGCCATGAGACCGATCTGCTCATTCACACGCACATCCCCGGCGAGGTAAAACACGGGTCCGGGAGGTGCGTTCGGCAGCCCGGCGGTGTTGAAGGGCAGCAGATCGCCCTCGCTAACTTTCAGGCGGCCCGTTCCATCGAGAGCACGCAGGCCCGTGGCACGCGCGGCATCGGAACCATAGACCATCGAGGCGTCTATGTAGGCGGTAATGGCGTTCGTCTGCTCGCGTTTGCCGCTGGTCATCGTGTAAATCGAGCGGGAGAGCGGGATGGTGGCCGTACCGGTGCTCGTCGGATCAAACGAGGGATCGCCAGCGGGCACGAGGATGGGGAAGGCCTCGGCAGGCGTGGCGGTCATCGTTTCATCGAGATCATGGTCGATGAACTGGCCCCACTGCCAGAGCATGTCGCTCGCCCCGCGGGCATTTGGGCGCAGCATGGGTTGTTTGACGACGGCATTGCTCACGGCGCGGGCACTCGGCCTCGTGGCACCGTCGGCATATTCCGAGGGAGCGAGACGGATGAAGGCCTGGCCGGGCGTGCCCCAAGCGGCATTCGCGGTGTTGTTCGCGGAGCCATCGACACTGCGAAATTCTGCGGGCAGATCAAAATCCGTGGCGGAGCCGCCGGTGTTCGAGCCGGGCTTGTGCGCGCCCGGCTTCGGCGGCTGCGGGCGTGGAATCGGAGGCTGCTGAGCAAAGCCGCTGCTCAGAGTGAGTAGCAGCGCGGTGTGGATGAGACGTGTGGTTTTCATGACGATGCGGTGGTTGTTGGTTAAGGCGGGATCGCCGGGTCGAATCGGTGTCCGTTGCTGTGGAAAGCCCGCCGCGCCTAGACCCTCGGCCTCGCCGAAAATGAATGTTCGTTTATCCGCGAAGGATGGGCGATGGCCCTGCGTTTGGGGCGGGTTTTAGCCGCCGTGAAGGCATGAAATGGCCCGTTGCTTTCACCACGACGGATGGCAAAATCCCAACATGAGTCTTGAATCGCTAAAACAAGAGATCGCCGTCCTGCCGCTGGAAGGGCGCATGCAGCTCATGAGCTATCTGATCGATCTCCGGTCCCGTGAAACCGATCCAGATTGGGCTCAGCGAACAGCAGACCTGTTGGATGACAAGACCTCCTCACGCTGGACGCCATGGGAGGAAGTTCAAAAGCGACTGAACGCTCTGGATGACCAAGACGAGGCCGCATGAACTACCGGCTCTTCATTCTTGATGAGGCCATGGAGTTCCTGATCGGCATGAAGAAGCGTGACCGGCATCAAGTGCGCGAGAAATTGGAACACATTCGCTCCTATCCGTCCTACCACGCCGAATATGAACGCCGTGATGCGGTGGGTCGCAGAATCTCCGGCTGCATCGTCGGCCGCCACGCCATCGAATACTGGGAGGATGCCGCTGACGGAGACGTGAAAGTGACCTACATTGGTCTGGCGGATCGCTGATTGCCGCTTTTCACATTGGCACCGCACGCTTTACGGCTAATCAACTGCTTCCCCATGACCCACGCCGAAGCCGCCAGCCGCGCCGCCTTTCTCAGTGCTGAATTGCACCGCCACAACCGCCTTTACTACGTCGAGGCCAGGCCGGTGATTTCGGATAAGGACTTCGATGGGCTGCTCCGTGAACTTCAGGAGATCGAGGCGCAGTTTCCCGATCTGCTCACGCCGGATTCGCCGACGCAGCGCGTGGGCGGAGCGGCGCTGGAAGGTTTCACGCAGATCACGCACTCGGTGCGGATGATGAGCCTCGACAACACCTACTCGGAGGAGGAGCTCACCGCCTTCTTTGCTCGCGTACAGAAGGGTCTCGGTCGCGAGCAAGTGGAGTGCGTCATCGAGCCGAAGGTGGACGGCGTGGCCATCAGCGTGCGTTACGAGGATGGCGTGCTCAAACACGGCGTCACGCGTGGCGATGGCACCACGGGTGATGATGTCACGAACAACCTCAAGAAGATCAACACGCTGCCACTGCGCCTTCCCAAAGACGGCCCGCAGACCTTCGAGGTGCGTGGCGAGGTCTTCATGCCGAAGGCGGGCTTTGCGAAGCTCAATCAGGAGCGTGAGGAGGCCGGTGAATCACTCTTTGCCAATCCGCGCAACTCCGCCGCAGGCACGCTGAAGCTGCTCGATCCGAAGATCGTGGCGAAGCGCCCGCTCGACATCGTTTTCTACGGTCTGGCCGATGCCAGCGGCCTGCCGATCGAATCGCAAAACGACGTGCGAAAGCTCCTGGAAGCCGCTGGCTTGCCAAAGTCGAACCTGCTGTGGCATGCCGACAGCGCGGAAGGATTGTTGAAGGCCATTCGCGAGCTCGACGAGCAGCGCAAAGCCCTGCCGTATGAAACCGACGGCGCGGTGATCAAGGTGAATGCCTTCACCGATCAAAGCGAACTTGGCGTGACGAGCAAAGCGCCACGCTGGGCCATCGCCTACAAATACCAGCCGGAGCAGGCGGAGACCAAAATCCTCGCGGTGGACATCCAGGTGGGCCGCACGGGCGCTTTGACGCCGGTGGCACGATTGGAGCCGGTGTTCGTCAGTGGCAGCACGGTGAGCAATGCCACGCTGCACAATTTTGAGGAGATCGAACGCAAGGACATCCGCGTGGGCGACCGCGTCATCATCGAAAAAGCCGGTGAGATCATCCCGGCGGTCGTCAGCGTCAAAACTGAGAAGCGTGACGGCAGCGAGCAGCCCATCGTGCCGCCCACGCACTGCCCGGTCTGTGGCACCGGCGTGCATCGCGATGAGGAGCAGGTCGTCATCCGCTGTCCGAATCCGAAGTGCCCCGAAGTGGTGAAGCGTCGCATCGAGCACTTCGTGAGCCGCAGTGCGATGGACATCAGCGGCCTCGGCGAGAGCGTCGTGGCTCAGCTCGTGGATGTGCGCCTCGTCGGCGATGTGGCGGATCTGTATGCCCTCAACGAATTGCTTCTCGCCCGGCTGGAACGAGTCGGCACCAAGAGCATCGACAACTACCTCAAGGCCATCGAAACGAGCAAGCAGCAGGACCCGTGGCGACTCGTCTTTGGCCTCGGCATCTTGCATGTGGGCGCAGGCGGTGCTCGCAAGCTGCTGGAGCACTTTGGCGGCATCGACGCCGTCGCGAAGGCCAGCGTGGAAGAACTCATGCAATGCCCCGACATCGGCGAAATCGTCGCCGTGAGCATTCACGCCTGGTTCCGCGATGAACTGAACATCCAGCTCCTCGAACGCCTCCGCACTTCCGGCCTTAATTTCGTCCAAAAAGCCGTCGAAGCCGCGAGCGAGAAGCTCGTGGGAACCACCTGGGTCATCACCGGCACCCTCAGTCAGGAACGCGAAACCATCGCCGATACCATCCGCAGCCACGGCGGCAAGGTCAGTGGCAGCGTGAGCGGCAAAACGACCTACCTCCTCGCCGGAGCCGATGCCGGCAGCAAGCTCGACAAGGCCGCGAAGCTCGGCGTGAAGGTGGTGAGCGAAGCGGAGTTTCGGGAGATGATTGGATAAAGCCTATCCTCACGGCTTCCACCACGCATCCACCTTCGCCGTCAGCATCTTCACCTTCTCGGCATTCGCTGCGGCGAGGTTTTTCTCCTCGGTGGGATCGTTTTGGAGGTCGTAGAGCTCAACGACATCGGCGGGCTGGTTGGCGGCGTGGGGAAGGATGAGCTTGTTTTGGCCGTCGATGATCCAGCGCCATTTGAGGCTGCTCGACGCGGGGTTTTCCATGTTGATGTAATTGTGCGTGAAGCACTCGCCAAAGATCGTGGTGCGGGCGGTGACGGCCTGATCATCGAGGAGATCAATGCCATGCATCTTGGGCGTGGGAGCAAGCCCGGCGGCCTTCAGCAGCGTGGGGGCGAGGTCGATGCTCTGGGCGAGGCTTTCATGCATGCGGGGCTTCACCTTGCCGGGCCAGCGGATCATAATCGGCGTGCGCAGACCGCCGTCATACTGGCTTTGCTTGGATTTATCGGCGTAGCGTCCGGTTTGCGGATTGGTGATCCAGCCATTGTCGGTCACATAGACGATGATGGTGTTCTCCTTGAGGCCCTGATCGTCGATGTGCTTCACCAGCTCGCCGCAGGTCTCATCGAACCAATCGACCATGGCGTAGTATTTGGCGATGTGGAGGTTCGAGACCTTCTCTTTGTATTTCGCCAGC
>JBILVU010000206.1:0-7798 GCA_044370285.1 Prosthecobacter sp. | reverse complement strand
AATGCGTGATGGCGTCTTCCAGGTGCTCGCCACCGCCGGTGATACTCAACTCGGCGGCGATGACCTCGACCGTGCGCTCGCCCAGTTCATCGCTCAAAAGCTCCATCAACCCGAAGGCCACATCCGCTTCCTCGAAGCCGCCGAAGCCATCAAAAAGCATCTTTCCGCCGAAGAGGAAGCCACCATTGAGAGCATCAGCATCAGCCGGGCAGATCTCGACAAACTCGCCAAACCCTGGCTCGACCGCACCCGCATCCATTGCCTGCGTGCTTTGAGTGATGCAGGCATCAAAACAGGCGATCTCGATGAGATCATCCTCGTCGGTGGCAGCACACGCATGCCGCTCGTGCGGCAGTTTGTGGCCGAACTCTTTGGCAAAGAGCCAAACACCACGCAAAACCCGGATGAAGCCATCGCCCTCGGAGCCACCATTCAGGCCGGGATACTTACCGGAAGCCTCCGCCAGGTCCTGCTCCTCGATGTCACGCCGCTTTCCCTTGGCATCGAGACCTTCGGCGGCCTCATGAACATCATCATCCCGCGCAATACCACCATCCCCGCGAAGGCTGGTGAGATGTTCACCAATGCCGTCGCCAATCAGGATGCCATGCTCATCCGTATCCTCCAGGGCGAGCGTGAACTCGCGAAGGACAACTGGGAACTCGGCCGCATCGAAGTCCCCTTTCCTCCCGGCCCCAAAGGCAGCGCCCGCGTCGGTGTGCAGTTCAGCCTCGATGCCGATAGCATCCTCCACGTTCTCGCCCGCGATACCGCCACGAACACCGATACCACCCTCGAAATTCGCGGCACCGCCATCGATGTGGCCGATGAACGTGTGGAGCAGATGATCTCCGAAAGCGTTGAATTTGCCTTCGACGATATGAATGAGCGCATCTGGACCGAAGCCAAGCTCAAAGCCGAGGAACTCCTCCCCGCCGTCGAGGCCGCTCTCACCCAACTCGGCGATTCCATCACCGCCGAAGAAGCCCAAACCGTGCGCCAGCACGCCGCCGAGGTCCGCCAGCTCCTCGACAGCCCCGATCACGACGCCAAAGCCCTCAAAACCGCCACCCAGCACCTCGACGACGCCACCCAAACCCTCGCCGTCATGCTTCTCGACCGAGCCATGGAAGAGTCACTTGTTCGCCGCGGGGTGCTATAAACCCAAGTTATGAAACGACTGATTCTTCTCTCAGCCCTCTTCATCCTCTGCTCATCGCTCTTCGCGACTCAGCCGAATGTGCTCATCTTGTTCTCGGATGATCATGGCAGTGCGGATTTGAGCTGCCAGGGGTCGAAGGACATTCCGACACCGCACATCGATTCGTTGGCGAAGAACGGCGTGAGGTGCACGCAGGGTTATGTTTCGTCGTGCATGTGTTCGCCGAGTCGGGCGGGGCTGCTGACGGGGAGGTCGCAGTCGCGGTTTGGGCTTGAGATCAATTGGGAGGGTCGCGATGACTCGGGCCTGCGAGGGTTGCCGCTGACGGAGAAGACGCTGGCGGATCATTTGAAGGCGGCAGGCTATCGCACGGGATGCGTGGGGAAGTGGCACCTCGGCGATGTGGCGAAGTTTCATCCGAAGCAGCGCGGCTTTGACGACTACTTTGGCCACATCGGCGGCTCGCATGATTACTTTGCGTCGAAGGATGGCGGCAAAGGGGCGACGTATGCGCTGGAGGGTTGGGACGGGAAGCCGTTTGAGTTCGAGAACGAGTATCTGACGGACATCAAGGGTCGCGCGGCCTGCGAATTCATCCGTAAGGGCGATGCAGCGAAGCCGTGGTTTTTGTATGTGGCCTTCAATGCGCCGCACACTCCCTCGCAGGCCACGGAGAAATATTTGAGCCGCTTTGCGGGCATCGTGGATGAAAAGCGTCGCACCTACGCGGCGATGGTGAGCGCGCTGGATGACGCGGTGGGTGCGATTTTGGGCGAATTGAAGGCGCAGGGCATGGAGGACAACACGCTGATCTTTTTCCTCAGCGACAATGGCGGTCCGCTGGATCGCAACAGCTCACTGAATACGCCGCTCAGTGGCGAAAAGGGGTTCATGCTCGAAGGTGGCATCCGCACGCCGTATCTCGTGCAGTGGAAGGCCAAACTGCCAGCGGGGAAGGTGTATGAGCAGCCGGTGAGCAGTCTGGACATCAGTGCAACAGCGCTTGCCGCGGCGGAAATGGCCGCGCCAGCGAATCTGGATGGCGTGAATTTGATTCCTTACTTCACAGGCGAAAAACAAGGTCGGCCGCATGAGGCATTGTATTGGCGCATGACGGCGCGGGGCATCTGGGCGATCCGCCTGGGTGATTGGAAACTCGTCACGCACAACGGCTGGCATGAACTTCCGGCCGCAAAGCCAAAACCGCGTCTGATCCATCTCGCGAGCGATCCAGGAGAGCTGCACGATTTGAGTGAAAAAGAGCCCGCGAAGCTCGCGGAGCTGCAAAGTGCCTACAACGCGTGGGCGGCGACGCTGCCGGAACCGCTGTGGACCACGGATGTGAGCCCGGAGGCGGTGAAAGCACGTCAGGAGCATGTGAAGCGGCAGAAGATGAAAAAGTAGAAGTGAGAAAGCTCGTGTCTGGTCGTTCACCGCGCCGTCATGCGTTGTCTCGTCATTCTCCTCGCCCTTTGCTTTTCGCTCTTCGCGGCTTCCAAGCCCAACGTCCTGCTCATCATGGCGGATGATTTGCGGGACTTTGGCGGAGCGTTCACGAAGGACGTCGTGAAGACGCCGAACCTCGACCGGCTGCGGGCTCGCGGCATGACGTTTGAGCGGGCCTATGTGCAGCATCCGGTGTGCAATCCGAGCCGCAGCAGCCTGATGGCCGGGCTGCGGGCGGAGCAGACGGGCATCGTGGGCAATGACCTTCCTTTGCGGCAAAAGATGCCGGACGTTGTGACGCTGCCGCAGCTCTGCAAAGACGCCGGTTGGCAGTCGCACGCGTTTGGAAAGCTCTTCCATCTCGGCGGCGGCAAGAATGCGGAGGCCAAGCAGCGCTGGATGGATGCTGGCCGCTCGTGGCACACGGCGCAGGCTTTTGAAGCGACGAAGGCAGGCCGCAAGATGCTCGAAGGCCGTGACGTTACTGGCGGGGCGCTAAAATGGTGCCAATGGGGCGCGGCAGATGGCACGGATGATGATCAGCCGGATGGTCAGATCGCCGCCGCCACGGTGGCGATGATCGAGAAGCTCGGCGACACGTCGTGGTTCATCGGCTGCGGGTTTATGAAGCCGCATGATCCCTTCATCGCGCCGAAAAAATACTTCGATCTCTATCCTGCGGACTCGCTGAAGCCTTGGAGCGATCCCGCTGACATGACGGCGGTGCGCAAGGAGAGCGTTGGCTTCGGCGATTACGGCACCGCCTTTGGCAAATTCACCGAGCAGGAGTGGCGCGAGCTTTTCCGCGCCTACTGCGCGGGCACGAGCTTCATGGATGCGCAGCTCGCTCGTGTGCTCGATGCACTCGACAAGCATCAGCTTTGGGAAAAGACCATCGTCATCTTCGTCGGCGATCACGGCTACCACACCGGCGAGCGGCATTGGTGGAACAAAAACACGCTGTTTGAGCGCAGTTGCCGTGCGCCGCTCATCATCGCCGCACCAGGCCTGAAAGGCGGCCAATCGACGCGCTCGCTCGCCGAGTTCGTCGATGTGTATCCGACGGTCGCCGACTTCTGCGGGCTGAAAATGCCTCACGCTCCCGCCGGAGCCAGTTTGCGCCCTGTTTTGACCGATCCCACCGCCAGCATCAAAGACGCCGCCTTCACGCTCGTCACGCGTGGCGACAAACTATACGGCCAAAGCATCCGTACCGCCCGCTGGCGCTTCACACGCTGGAGCGATGGTCCAACCGAGCTCTACGACCACGAAACCGATCCCGAGGAGCTTCACGATGTCTCCGCGCAGCATGCTGATGTCATCGCGGAACTCACAGCTCGGATTTTGAAGCTGCCACCACTCGTCGCGAAGCCCTGAATTTGGATCATCAAGTAAAGCCGCATTTCAAAACGGCCCCTCCGGGCACTCGACCTTGATCGCCAGGCTTGAGAAAGTGTCAGTAAGGCGGCAGGATGGCTCTGATGAAGTTCAACTCGCCCCTCTTTGCCATCCTAGGCGCTCTGTGTGTCCTCTGCGGTTCAACCATCAGCGCTGCCGAAAGGCCCAACGTGCTCTTCATCATTTGCGATGACTTGAATGACTACATCGACGTGCTAGGAGGACATCCGCAGGCGAAAACGCCGAACATCGACCGGCTATTCGCCAGTGGTGTCTCGTTCACTCAGGCGCATTGCAATGTCCCCATCTGCGCGCCTTCACGTGCGAGTCTCTTCACCGGGCTATACCCGCACACGTCGCGAAACTTCGGCATGGACAACTGGGATGAAAACGCCGTCCTGAAGAACAACCGCACGTTGATGGATCATTTCCGGGCACAGGGCTATCAGACGCTGGGCACCGGCAAGGTCATGCACAACCGCGACCGCAAGGAGTGGCAGAAATATGGCCACGCGGCAGATTACGGCCCCATCGCGAAGCAGGGCGAAAAGGAAGTCGCTCACCCAGACACGCCGGCACCGTTCCGCGACGATTTTGGATCCATCGACGGCTCCTTTGGCCCGCTCAAGAATCTGGAAGGCAGCGGCTTATCCTGGATCACCGGCGGCTGGGAGGGCAAGCGCACGCTCCGCTACCTCTCGGATGCAGATCGCGATCCGACGACCGATGAATTGAACGCGCAGTGGGCGGTGGAGAAGCTCCGTGAACTCGCCTCAAAGCCGAAGTCGAAGCCCTTTTTTCTGGGCGTGGGCTTCATGCGACCGCACACGCCGCTCATCGTGCCGCAGAAATACTTCGACCTCTTTCCTCTCGAGACAATCCAACTGCCCGAAATCAAAGCCGGAGACGCCGAGGACACCTTCAAGCACACGCTCAGCCCAAACGGCGATGATCGCGGCAGAAAGATCCATGACAGCCTCGTGGCTTCTTTTGGTAATGACCGAGAACTGGCGCTGAAGAAATTCATCCAGGCCTACCTCGCCTGCATTGCCTGCGTCGATGACCAGATCGGCCAGATCCTCGACGCCCTCGATGCCTCGCCTTTGAAGGAGAACACCATCGTCGTCCTCACCAGCGACCACGGCTTTCAGATGGGACAAAAAGCCTATCTCTACAAAAACTCGCTTTGGCAGGAGAGCACGCGCATCCCGCTCGCGATTCGTGCCCCCGGCGTGGCAAAGGCGGGCGGCCAGTGCCCGCGCCCTGTTTCGCTCATCGACCTCTACCCGACGCTGGTGGATCTCTGCGGACTGCCCGCTGACACAAAGAAAAGCGAGCAAGGCCGCCCGCTGGACGGCCACAGCCTCAAGCCACTGCTCACCGATCCCGAAAACGGCGCGTGGAGCGGCCCTGATGCCGCGCTCACTGCTTTGAGCAAGTGGGGCAAGGCCAACGACGCGGTGCAGCAAAGCTACTCCCTGCGCGGCAAGGAGTGGCGCTACATCCGCTACGAGAACGGCAAGGAGGAGCTTTACCGAGTCTCCGACGATCCGCGTGAGTGGACGAACCTCGCTGCCCGTCCTGAGCACGCCGCGCAGCTCGAAGCCTTCCGCGCACAACTGCTGGCGATGATGCCGAAGCCCGATCCTGCGGCCAAGCCTTCTGCGGAGATGCCCGCCGCCGAGTGGAAGGACACTTTTTTCAAAAGCCATCCAGCCGCCGATGCGAATGGCGATGGCACGCTGAGCTGGCCCGAATACAAGGATTACAAAAAGAAGCTCGATGCGGGTGAAGTCACGAAGCCGAAGGCCAACCCCAAGGCCAACCCCAAGGCCAACCCCAAAGCCAGTCCAAAGGCACCCGCTGCCGCAGGCAAATTGCAAACCACCGGCACCTTCAGCAAGACCGCTGATGGCGGCCTCATCTTCACCGACGCCGCGGGCGGACAAGTCTATTACGCCATCAAAGAGCTGGCCGCCGCCGTCGAGCCTCACTTGGGCAAGCCGGTGAAAGTCGTCGCCAATGTGAAAGACTCCACCAAGGGGAAGGCGAAGATCATGGTGTATCTGGTGTCCATTCAGGAAGCGAAGTGATTTACTAACTGCTCCACACTTTGCTGCTCGTCGTCTAATCCCGCGATCCAATGAAACCAACAGTTCTCCTTCTCATCCTTGCTGCCGCATCATCGCCGTCACATGCCGATGACTGGCCGCAGTGGGGTGGGCCGCAGCAGGATGGCGTCTGGCGTGAGAGTGGCATCGTGCGCAGCTTTCCCAAGGAGGGGCCGAAGGTGCTGTGGCGCGTGCCGATCCATCGCGGTTACGCCGGGCCCTCCGTGGCCGATGGCCGTGTGTTTGTGTTCGACCGAAAGACTCCCGAGGGCACGGCGATGCCGAAAAGCGCCTTCGAGCGTGGTCAGATTCCCGGTGATGAACGCCTCGTCTGCCTCGACGCCAGCTCCGGCAAGGTCATCTGGGAAAAGAGCCAGCCTGTGGACTACACCGTCAGCTACGCTGCGGGGCCTCGCACCACTCCGACCATCGACGGCGACCGCGTTTACACCATCGGCGCTGAGGGGCATCTGCTTTGCCGATCCGTCACGGATGGAGCGACTCTTTGGTCGAAGGACTTTAAAGAGCTGCCTGGAGCACGCACACCGCTCTGGGGTTACTCGGCATCGCCTTTGATCGAGGGTGGACTGATCATTTGCCTCGCCGGTGGCGAAGGCTGTGTGGCCATCGCCTTCGACAAACTCACCGGCGAGGAAAAATGGCGTGCCTTGTCCGCCAAAGAACCCGGCTACTGCCCGCCCAAGATGATTCAGCACGGTGGCAAACGCCTGCTGATCATCTGGCATCCGGAATCCGTCAATGCACTCGATCTCAGCACGGGAAAAGCGCTGTGGTCAGTGCCCTGGCAGCTCAGGTCTGGCCTCAGCGTGCCCAGTCCGCAGCTTTCCGGCGATCATTTGCTCTGCACCTCCTTCTACAACGGCTCGATGCTGCTCAAACTGGATGCCGCCAATCCTCCGGAGATCGTCTGGCGAACCCAACACGAGAGCGAAAAACGCACCGAGCATCTCAACAGCATCATCAACAGCCCCGTGATCGCCGCAGGTCACATCTACGGTGCCTGCTCGTATGGCGAGTTCCGCTGCCTGGAGCTGCTCAGTGGAAAACGCGTCTGGGAATCACTCCAGCCCGTCGGCCTCGAAAAGCCCATGCGCTGGGGCACCGTCTTCGTCACTCCGCACGAGGATCGCTTCTTCCTTTTCAGCGAAACCGGTGAGCTTGCCATCGCCAACCTGACACCTGCCGGCTACCGTGAAATCAGCCGCGCCAAAGTCATCGAACCCAACGGCCTCGACATGCGCCAGCGCCCCATCGTCTGGTCCCACCCTGCCTATGCCATGAAAAGCATCTTCGTGCGCAACGACACCGAGCTGATCCGAGTCGCGCTCGGCGAGTGACCTCTCGCGACGAGCAACCTGCTGAGCATCGCCGCCTCAGCATCAGGCGCTGTGTTTGCAGGAATATTAGATGGTGCGCTGCGTTTCACGGGGAACCATGCGCTTGCTCCTCCTTTCACTCACTCTCGCCTTCTCCGTCCACGCAGCCGAGCAGAAGCCCAACATCGTCGTCATCGTCGCGGATGACCTCGGGTATGCGGATGTGACGTTTAATCCGCAGCATCCGAAGGAAATCGTGACGCCGAATCTCGATTCGCTGGCCAAAGCGGGCGTGATTTGTCGGCAGGGTTATGTGACGGGGCATGTGTGCTCGCCGACGCGGG
>JBILVU010000205.1:0-7806 GCA_044370285.1 Prosthecobacter sp. | reverse complement strand
CATCACGGCGCCGATGACAATGCCTCCGGTGTCGGTGGCGTGCTCGAAATCGCCCAGTGGCTGGCCGATTTGAAGATGCAGGGCAAGCTCACGCTGAAACGCGACATCATCTTCGCCGCGTGGAGCGGCGAGGAACTCGGATTGCTCGGCAGCAATCACTTTGTCGAGGCCTACGCCAAGATGATCAAGGGCGACGCGAACGCGAAGCTCACCGGCATGTTCGCCGCCTGCCTGAACATGGACATGATCGGTCGTTTCCAGAAAGCGCTCGTGCTCCAGGGCCTCGGCAGCAGCTCGCTGTGGGCGAAGGAGATCGAGAAGCGCAATGCGCCCATCGGTTTGCCGATCACCACGCAAACCGATGCACACCTGCCCACCGACAGCACCGCGTTCTATTTGAAGGGCATCCCCACGCTGAACGCCTTCACCGGCTCGCACGCTGATTACCACATGCCGAGCGACACGGCAGAGAAGATCGACTACCCAAACGCCGCGAAGATCACCAAACTGATGGGCCTCATCGCCCGCGGCATCGCCACCGCCGACGCCGCGCCCGATTACATCGCCATGGAAGCGCCAAAGAACTCCGGCGTCCGTACCGGTTTGCGTGCGTATTTGGGCACGATTCCCGATTACGCCCAAGGCGATACCAAAGGCGTGAAACTCAGCGGCGTTTCGCCCATCGGCCCAGCGGCGAAGGCGGGTGTGAAGGCCGGTGACATCATCATCAAGCTCGGCGGCAAGGACATCGCGAACATCTATGATTACACCTATATGATGGGTGATTTAAAGATCGGTACGCAAACGACCATCACTGTGCAACGCGAAGGCAAAGAGGTGGAACTGAAGATCACGCCGGGTTCACGGGATTGAAGCTGGACTGAACAGGATGCCATCCTGTCCCACTTTCTTGATGGCAACTACTCCCGCGCGAGGCGGATGCTTTTCACCTTCATCCAGGCACCGGGTTCGGCTTGGCCGATGGGGTCGAAGCGCAGGCGAATGAGGCTGCCGTGATAGGCGGGATGGTCGGCGAGGCGGATCACGTGGCGGTGAAATTCGCCATCGGCAACGAGCGGGAAGGTGAGTAGGCTTTTGGAGCCGAAGGAAGGTTCGCCAAGGGCCTGCCACATGATGACGCCCTGCTTTTGCGTGGTGTGAAACGCGGCTTCGAGAATGAGCACAGGAGCATCTTCAGCATGCCAGAAGGTTTGAGGGCTGATGAGATAGGGATCGTCCTTCTCGAAGAGGACGTGCAGATGGTCTTGGATGGGCCAGCCGGTATCGCGGGCATTTTGGTGATGCCAGCCCTGACGGTCGCGGCTGAAGGTCCACGCGGGCAGGTCCTTGGGGCGGTGGAGAGCTGCACGTTGCCGGATTTCATCGAGGGAACCGAGCAGCAGCTCGTAACGAAACTCATACTGGATGTCGTGATCGAGGATTTCCTGCGCCTGACTGGCGAGGTAGCCGGTGCTGTTTCCATGCGTGTCATTCGGTCCGGCTTTGCCCGCGAGGCCGCCGGTGAAATGCACGCGGCCTGGGGTGATCAGGCCGAGGCCGTGGTTGGATTCATCCAGCAGGGCGGCCCAGCCTTCGGTGCCGGTCCAGAAAGACCACGGATGTTTCCCGCTCGGCGAGGGCACTGGCGTGGCGGCTTCGCCAGTGAAGGGGCGAGCACCTTGATAACTCATCACGCGATGAAACGCGGCATTGGCATACACGGCGGGCAGTTCCTGGAGACGAGCGGGGTATGGGGTGTGATCCTCGCGAGCGTTGTTGAGCCTTGCGCGGGCCTTCACGATCGAACCTTCGAGTGTAAGCCAGGCTTCAAAGGTGCAATCTCCGGGCACGTTGTTCAGCGGCCACTGCATCGGTAGGCAGGTGAGATGGATCTCGCGGCCGTCATTTTCATGCGAGAGCACTTTGGAGGCATTTTTGAAGTCATCGCCCGTTTGAATGGGGTTCCAGCCGATGTGCCGCCAGTGCTCGGCGGGCTTCTGGCCCTTGGCTTCAAAGGGAACAGGACCTCCATAGAAGGAAAGCTGCACCTGCCGCCCGAGATCGAAGTTGTTGATCACATTCGCGCCGTCCTTCACCGGGGCGAGAAAGGTGATCGCCCCGCCGAGATCGAGGTCCACACCGAGCTTGATGCGGTCGTTTTGCAGCCAGCTCATGCGCTCGGCGTGACCCAAGGCGGGCAGCAGAAGGACTGTGAGAAGGAGGACGCGCAGCATGGAATCAGCAGGGTTTGATCACGTTGCGGCCACCCAGCGCTGCCAGAGGCGCAGGCATGGGACGAGGGCAAGGAAGCCGAAGGCCAGAGGTGCGGAAATGCTGGAGATGGCGAGCGCATCGACGAGCGGAATGCCGGCGAGCAGAAGGCCGACAGATTTTCCGATGGCGGGGCCGCCTTGGCGCATCGCGTTGGTGGCGTAGGCCACGAGCATGGCGAAGGCCCCGAGGATGATGAGCTGCGCGGTGCTGGCGTGACCGGAAGCAAAGCCGCGGGCGCTGATGATGGCGGGCAGATAAAGGCAACCAAAGGCGAGCAGGGCGGACAGGGGCGGCAGAGCGCCGTTTCGATGCTCCAGGCGTGCCGCGAGGGTGATGCCGACGATGTAAGCGCCGAGGGCGAGGGCTGGGAGAAAGGCTTTTTCGATGTCTAGCGTCACGGCGGAGGCCACGGTGAGGTAAAGCAGGGCTCGGCAAGCTCCCATGATGATGACCGAGCCGCTCCATTGCTTGTGATAGAGATCGTAGAAGACGATGGCGGCGACGAGAAAGGCGGTGATCCGAGGAACGGCCCCGAAGCCGGTGGCGAGCGTGGCTCCGGCGAGCAAGAGCACCACGGCCACACTCCACACGGTCGTGAGATTCACCCGCCCGCTCGGGATGGGCCGCTCACGGCGGTGTTCGAGGTCGAATTTCGCATCGGCGGCGTCATTGAGGATCATGCCGCCGGTGTAGAGCAGTGAACCGGCAAGGATGAACCAGTAGAGGCGGGTATCGGCGAGCTGGCCTCCGGCGAGCAACCACGCGGCGGTGACATTTGTCCACACGGTGGGGAGATTGGAAATGCGGGCGAGTTGGAGCCAGGGCGTCAGGCGATTCATGGCGCTGCTCCTCGCCGCTGTGTGGGCGGGATTCAACTGCGAAGGTTTTACAGCCCGGCCTCGGGCTTGAACCAGCGGGAGAGCGTGATCTCACAGATGGCATGCGGAGTCTTTTCTTTGGCCTTGGAGTCGATCTGAAATTCGAGGGCTTTCACTGCTTGGAAGCGCTCGGGACTCTGCAAACCGGCGAGCCATTCGAGCAGCGTCATTTGATCGCCACGCAGGCGCACCTCGACGGCGACCTCGCGGTAGTTTTCATTGCTCACGGGTTCGAGAAGCCGCTGCTGCTCCACCTTCAAAGTGAGGTCGAGGGCGTCGTTCTGCACGTCTTCGAGCAGCTTGGCTTGCGCCTGGCCGAGGCTCTCGGTGGCGGGCATGGTTTCACGCAGCCATTTCGCCCGTTTGTTCCAAAACTCGCGGTCTTCAAAGAGCATCTTCAATTCGACGAGCTCGTTTTCCAGGGTGGTGATGCGCTCCAGCGCCTCGCGGCGGCGGTTGAGGAATTCATTGGCTCCCAGCATGCCGCCCACGAGCACCAGCGAGCCGATGCAGCCGAGCAGGAGTTTTTTTTCGCGAGGGGTGAGAGCGAGGGCCATGAGGGAAGGGGAGAGTTATTGCAGCTTACCCTGGGCGCGGAAGATGGCGGTGGTGCCTTTGACCTCCGGGCGGGGATTCGTCCAGGTGTAGCGGGAGAGGATTTTGTTCTTTTTGAAGTCCTCGATGAATTGGAAGGCGAGCTGCGCATCGCGGGCCTCGCCACGGATTTCGATGTCATTGCCCTTCACTTCAAAATCGCGGATCACGATGCCGCTTCCGGGCATGAGCCGCGAGATCTCGGCGAGCAAAAACATCGGGTAACGCTGCGAATCGACCGCCTGGCCATATGACTTCCATTTGTCCGACGTCTCGCGGACGGCCTCGGCAGGCTCGCGGATGAGGTCGGCCTGCTGCTTGAGATCGGCGGCTTGGCGTTCGAGGGAGATGAGGTAGGCGTAGGCGAGGAAAACTAGGGAAGCGGCCAGTCCTGCGCCGAGGACGGACCAGCGGATCAGCTTCGCACGAGAGACGGAAGCCTGCTGGGCGGTGCGCACGCTGGCGGGCAGCAGCTTTGTCCATGATTTGCTTTCGGTATCAGCACGCGGAGCCAGATCGGCCACGTTTCGCACGGGCAGTCCGAGCGCTTCGCTGAGACGTTTCGCGAGACCGTTGTCAAAGCTGGAGCCGACGAGCGAGACGCCGGTGAGACTGCCTTCGCCGAGTTCCGCCTCGATGGCCAAGCGGGAGAGTGTGATCTCCAAAGCCAGCGCATCATCCGCCGCAGGAGCCTGAGCGAAGAGATGGCTGTGGTAGAGCTTTCCACGATGGCAGGCGGCGAGGATGAGATCACCCTGCTCCTCCAGCAGGAGGATTTGATCCGCCGGAAGCTCCGCGAGGCGCAGCGCCGAGGTGTAATCACTGGCGTGATTCGCGGCCAGTTTCTCGGGAAACGGCTCGGCGAGCACATCGACGCTGATGATGGCCTGGCCACCGTTGTGACCGAGATGATGCCAGCGGTAGTTTTTGCCCGCGGCGGATTGGTCGAGCTTCAGGCCACGCCGCTCAAGCTGGGTGGTGATGAGCTGCTCCAGGGTCTCCTCATCGGCCTGTGGAACTAAAAAGCCGATCGTGCGGCAGGCGGTGGCCGGGAGGCCGATGAGCAGCGGCTTTGTCAGGTGAGAGGACTCTGCCGGGGTATCCACGGATTCGCTGCTGGACCTCGCACGCGGTTTCCAGACACGCCAGGCGTTGTCGGAGGCGGGAAGAAGGAGGGTGGCGGCGGACATGCGGGAAATCAGGAGGCGGGGAAGGGGCGGCGTAACAACGCTGGCACTTCGGTGAAGTTGCGAGTGAGAGCGAGGAAAGATGCTTTCCATGTTCGGGGCAATGCCGAAGCCCCTTCCGACTCGAAGTCATCTGCTCAGAATCAGGCGGTTAACGGTGATGAGGGAAAAATTGTTGACCGAACGTCTAGTTTGAGCTTTAAACCGGCATGGGAAGAACCTCCGACGCCAAAGAACGCCTGATGGAAGCGATGAGCGAGCTCATCTGGACGGGGAGCTATGGCACGACCTCCGTGGATCACATTTGTGAAAAGGCTGGGGTGAAAAAGGGGAGCTTCTATCACTTCTTCGAGTCGAAGACGGGACTCGCCCTGACCGCCATCGATCATGGCTGGACGGAGCATCGCAAGAAGCTCGATCAATGCTTCTCGCCGGTCATTCCACCCCTGGAACGCATCTGGAGATGTTTCCGCGAATTTCGTGAAGAACAGGAGGCGATGCAGGCCAAACACGGTCGCGTGCTCGGATGCCCCATCCACTCTTTGGGGGCAGAAGTGAGCACCACGGACGATAAACTGCGCGACAAGCTTCAGGAGATCCTCGCCCAGTTCATCCGCTACTATGAGAGTGCCCTGCGGGATGCGCATTACCAAGGCGTGATCGAAGCGCCTGATGCACCCGCCTTGGCACGAATCCTGTTCGCCTATGGCGAGGGGTTGCTCCTGCATGCCCGCATCTGGAATGATCTCAGCCACCTCAACGAGATGGAGGATGGAGCCCGTCGCATCCTCGGCATCAAAGACGAGCAGTAAGCTTTTTTTGCCTTCAAATTAAACCAACTGGTCAACTTCCCCACCCCAAAACCAACGCGCCCCGTGAAACCTCAAAGTCTCCTCCCTCTCCTGCTGCTCCTCGCCGCCTGTGGCAAACCGCCTGCGGGTGGTGACCACGGCGGCGGTCAGATGCCACCGGCACCGGTGACCCTCGCACCGGTCGAGCAGAAAGAACTCGTCGAGTGGGAGGAATTCACGGGGCGCGTCGAGGCGGTGGAGGCGGTCGAATTGAAGCCTCGTGTCTCCGGCTACATCACGCAGGTGCATTTCCAGGCCGGTGCCCTCGTGAAAAAGGGCGAGGTGCTCTTCACCATCGACCAGCGCCCCTTTGAAACGAAACTCCGCGCCGCCAAGGCCGAGGTGCAGCGTGCCGAAGCCAATGCGCAGGCCATGAAACGTGAGTTTGATCGCGTCTCGTCCCTTTTGGCCGCCAAAGCCATCGCTCCCGAGCAGGCGGAGACTCGCGAGTCGATGAATTTGCAGGCGCAGGCCGGTCTCGAAGCCGCCAAAGCCGCCGAACACAGCGCCGAGATTGAATTCGAGCACAGCACCGTCGAAGCACCGATCAGTGGTCGCATCAGCCGCACGATGACGACCACCGGCAATTACGTCACCGCCGGAACCACGCTGCTGACCACCATCGTCACCGTCGATCCCGTCTATGTGTATGCCGACATCGATGAAAACAGCCTGC
Source organism: Prosthecobacter sp. (assembly GCA_044370285.1). Taxonomy (GTDB): domain Bacteria; phylum Verrucomicrobiota; class Verrucomicrobiia; order Verrucomicrobiales; family Verrucomicrobiaceae; genus Prosthecobacter. The sequence continues at coordinate 1,346 of JBILVU010000205.1, read as the reverse complement.
TGAAGCTCCAGGCGCTGCAACGCGACAAAACGACCTTCACCAATAGCGATGGCCGCATGCCGGTGGAACTCCAGCTCTCCAACGAGAAGGATTTTCCGCATCAAGGCCACGTCGAGTCCTTCGACAACCGCCTCGACGCTGGCACCGGCAGCATGGTCCTCCGTGCTCAATTCGACAACAAAGACGGCTCGCTCACGCCCGGCCTCTTTGCCCGCATCCGCCTGCCGATGACGGCGAAATACAAAGCGCTGCTCGTGGATGAAAAAAGCATCCTTACCGACCAGGCGAACAAATACGTGCTCGGTATCGACGAGTCGAAGCAGCCCGCCGTTTCCGTTTACAAACCCGTCACCATCGGCCCAGCCATCGACGGCAAGCGCATCGTCCGCACCGGCCTCACGGCTGGCGACAAGATCATCATCAACGGTCAGGCCCGCCTGCCGATGCCTGGAATGCCGGTCGCGCCGGTTGCAGGCGAGGCGGCGAAACAGGCCGCTGTCTCCGGCGCGAAATGACGAAACCAGAATGGCGAAGGATGAAGGTGATCTGCCTTCACGAGTTCGTCATTCGGCCTTGGTCATTCATTCGTCATTCTGAATTCCTCATTCGTCATTTCCCGTGAACTTCTCCTCCTTCTTCATCACCCGTCCGATTTTCGCGGGCGTGCTGTCGCTGCTCATTTTCATTCTTGGCACGATCTCGCTCTTTCAGCTTCCGGTTTCGGAATACCCCGAAGTAGCACCGCCGACGGTCATCGTCACGGCCACCTATCCGGGGGCAAATCCGAAGACCATCGCCGAGACGGTCGCCTCGCCCATCGAGCAGATCCTCAATGGCATCGAGAACATGCTCTACATGTCCTCCCAGAGCACGGCCAACGGCGTCATGACACTCACCGTCACCTTCAAGCTAGGCACCGATGTCGATCTCGCCCAGGTGCAGGTGCAAAACCGCGTCTCCCAGGTATTGCCTAAGCTGCCGGAAGAGGTGCGCCGCTTCGGCGTCACCACCGTGAAGTCCTCACCCGACCTCACCCTCGTCGTGCATCTCCTCTCGCCGAATGATCGCTACAACGACCTCTACCTACGCAACTACGCCACACTCAATGTGAAAGACGAACTCGCCCGCCTCCCCGGAGTCGGCCAGGTGCAGCTCTTTGGTGGTGGCGATTACGCCATGCGCGTGTGGATTGACCCCGATAAAGCCGCCGCGCGTGGCCTCACCGCCAGCGACATCGTCAATGCCATCCGCGAACAAAATGTGCAGGTCGCCGCAGGCACCATCGGCCAGCAGCCTGTGAGCAAAGAAGTCCCTTTCGAACTCACCGTGAACGCCAAAGGCCGCCT